>NZ_CP133861.1:0-56375 GCF_031432835.1 Enterobacter cloacae complex sp. EB5 | reverse complement strand
CTGAGTTTACTGCGCTTCGTTTAAATATGATCAATAGCCGAGGTTAGAATGAAATCTCACAAGAAAGGAATAATGCAAGTCACCGATGCTCAAATCGGGTGGGGCATGGCATTAATAGGAATTGTTTTTGTAGGTGTTGCATATGGCTATTACGCAGATGATAACTCCTACAGCGTCGCAGCTCAGCATGCTATAAGAGTTTCCGAGGCTGCGGATAAGTATGTCTCCGACAATTTTGATTCAATTGTGGCTCAATCTTCCGCAACAAAGGCGTTTGTTTTTGATATTACAACATTAAAAAATGCTGGTTACTTACCTGGTTCATTTAATGCTACAAACAGTTTTTCACAAACATACAGAGGGATGGTTTTACAGCCCTCAGCGCAGAAACTACAAACCCTTATTGTGACAACAGGTGGGGTGAGTCTTTCTACAGGGAAAGCCAATAAAATAGGTATCAGGATAGGTGCTAACGGAGGGTATATTGAATCGGGCAATGCGATGGGATCACAGGGCTCCTGGAGCGAACCACTATCAAAGTATTCATTTAATCCTGGTGATGGTCATATAGCTATTGCTCAATTTTTTAAAGATGGTGTGTCAGGTAACGATTTTCTTTACAGAAAAGCAGTCGCTGGGCATCCAGAATTAAATGCTATGAGCACTAACTTAAGTCTTGGTGGTAATGATATAAATGCTGCTAAAAATATAACTGCTACTGGTCTTGTCAACACTGCTAATGCCACTGTAAAAAACACTCTAACTGCTGCGAATGCTAATGTTACAAGCAACCTTACTGCTGCTAACGCTAGCGTTACAAATAATTTAACGGCGGCAAATGCAACTATAAATAACCTGAATGCAGGAACAACCAGGACTAGTGGAGAAACATATACTGGCGGGTGGTTCAGAACAACTGGTGATACTGGCTGGTATTCGGAGAAGTGGGGCGGCGGTTTTAACATGACTGATTCTACTTACATCAGGGCATACAACGGTAAATCGATCTATACCAGCGGCCAGATGAAGGCTGGCAGCCTACGCTCGGACGGGGATGTTTCTGTTGCCGGAGTCATACAGTTAGACAAAATCAACGTAGCAGGGGCGACATGTCCTGTGAATGGGGCTCTAAGTCGCGACGACAAAGGGGCTACACTTTCTTGTCAATCCGGTGTGTGGACTGATGCTGGACTAGGTAAGGTAGGCTACTACTGTCGTCGCACCTCTTTTGACAAAGGACGCTCCGATGACTATGTAGGTTACACGCCACGAACGGATGATAACTGTCCTGTTATTCAGCCTGGACAGCAACCTAATGGCTACTGTAGTTGCATTAAAGTTCTTCTGGCGTACTGAACGAAAAGGCCTTGCAAACTTACTGTATGCAAGGCCTGTTAACTACCAATCTAAGCACATGACAGTCTCTGAGCCATCCTTGACCGCTATCTGCCAGCTACCATCACCCAGCAGTTGAACGCCCCTCCATGAATCATCACGATCATTCTCGTTACCGTACTGTGATGTGCAAAAGTCGTGAACTCCTACATTGTTGTAGTTAAACGAACTTCCATAGTGCGTTAGCGTAAATGTCGATAACTGGGGCTTGCCAGGGCCAGATCTCCATATACCGGATTGACAATTATCTCAACCTTACAGCGAAACACTTAACGTTATCGACACTACACATTTCCTCATCCTCGGTACATGCATCTGAACCAGTTGAGATCCAGCCCTGTGATGAAAGGCCTGATGAAGCTAAAGAGGCCTGGCATACATCTCCATAATTCTGTCCTGAGGTTATATTCCAGACAAGACGTTCAAGACGATTACTAGATGCAACCCAGACACCGGATTGACAAAACTGTGTTTGTGTATAGAGTCATGCCTTTTTTTTCAGGCGTGGGATATAACAGTGGCTAAAAAATATACTTTAAAGGATGTGATTGAACAGTATGAAAAGAATGTGACTATTCACAAAAAAGGATGGCAACAAGAGCACTATCGAGCAAATATTATTCGGCGTCATAGAATCGCATCGTTGGATATAAAGAAAATAAAAAGTAATGATGTTGAAAATTACAAGAATGAAAGAGTAAAGGGCGGGTTGTCAGGCAATACTGTAAGGATAGAACTTTCATTTCTATCCTCTGTTTTTAAGTACGCAATTAATATTCTCTCTATTTGTGATAAAAATCCTGTTTCAAATATACAAAAGCCGAAAGTCTCAAAGGGAAGAGATCGACGTCTGGATGTCAAAGAGGAAAAATCAATCAGCGCATATTACTTAAAAAACAATATTGAGATGTATTATATTTTTATTCTCGCGCTAGAAACGGCAATGAGGCAAGGTGAAATATTAGGTTTACGCTGGGAAAATATGGATTTGAGAAAAGGTGTTGCATTTTTACCAGAGACTAAAAATGGAAGTGAAAGATATGTTCCTTTATCAAAAAAAGCTAGGTTAATTCTATCTGAAATTCCGCGAGCATTTGAAGGTAAGATATTTAGTTATACTTCAAATTCGTTTAAGTCAAGATGGAGGAATGATATTGCGAACTTAGGTATAAAGGATCTACATTTTCATGATTTACGACATGAAGCTATAAGTAGATTTTTCGAGCTTGGTACTCTAAATGTTATGGAGGTTGCCGCAATATCAGGACATAAATCATTGGCAAGTTTAAAACGATATACACATTTGAAAGCGCATAACCTTGTAAAAAAATTAGACGCACAAAAGCGTAAAGTCAGTACACCTGAAATTTATTTCTCAGCGTTCCCAGCGAAAGTCATAGTGCATTCGAGTCATGTTGAGTTGCATTTATTAGATTTTGATGAGATCAAAGTATCAGCGCAGACGAGAGAAGATGCATATAGTCAGGCATCTTCAAAACTGCTTCATAAGCTTGCATGTTGTTTTCACTACGGGTTAGAGCATCCATCACCAACAAGAACGCGGAGCGATGAAAATGGTGAGCATGAAATTATAATGATAAATCCGCTTGTTGTTAGTTTGTGAAAGGCAAGATAATGCCTTTCACATCACTTTAATTAACTACGAGATTAGAAACGAGAAATGAAAAAAACAAGAATGGAATAAAAGGGATTTCGCGTTTTTTTGATATGAGCATAAATAGTAGAGCAGAGAAAATTGCTAGCGTGGTTGTGATGAACCCAACCATAGGGAATGTTGAGAATGATATAGAAATAATAATATAGATGTCGCCACTAAAAAAAATATACTTCTTCACAGCTATGAACGCTAAAGCGTTCAACAAACAATATGGAAATATGAAAATCAAAGAGTTTGAAAGTGCAGAAGAAAAATCGACATTTTGGGTAGAAATGATCGATAGGAAATTAATAATTAAAGTTATAAATATTACAGGGTCAGGAATCCAATTCCTTTTGATGTCAAAATAGGCAGCAATGCCAAGAGTGATGAAAAACGCTTGATATAGCCAATTAAATGAACCAAAACTTAAAAGAAGCTGAGGTGCTACTATAAATGCACCACCTAAAAAATAGCTTTTTGTATAGATTTTATTTAAATCAATATCATTACATGAAGATAAGAGATTCATTTCCTCCTTCTTAATGTAGCGAGGGGCTAAATAGACAATGATGAGGGTGATAATTATCGAAGCGAAAATAATCATAGGATGAATACCACCTGGTTTGCTGGAACAGCAGCGGGTTTTGATACGGCTAACCCTCCATTAAGAATTATTGTGCTTTGATTCGATATTCCTAATGTCTTTGAGCCATGAGTCATGGTTCTCAAGCGAGACATAAGGCCTGGGTAGGCTGGGGTATAGACAAAAGTATTAAGACTATCACTATAAACCGTATAGCCATTTGTCTGTTTAAACCAGGATGGTAAAGAGAGTTTGCTGGTTAGTATGCCTGAGGCATTTGGATTACTGGTTGTATAAACGCTGGCAGCATCAACATAGACCAATAGCGCTCTCGCATTTACATCAATATTTGCCCTATCAATTTTTTCTGATTGTGATTGAAGTAATGAGGCTGTTAAAGATGTAGTAATGACGAGAAGAACAATAAATATCAAATTATTTAAACTGAGCATACGGCCACCTAATCAATATTGTAAAAATGATATTTGTATAATATTATAGATTACTCATCACTGGAAGAAAGAAAGTCAATACAATGAATATTTATAAAACTCTCATTGCCCTTCTTTTTCTTACGAGCAAAGGAGCCTGGGCGTTTTGTTATGAAAAAGCTGGGGCAACTTACCAAATAAATCCATTGCTCTTGATCGCAATTTCACAGGTGGAATCTGGATTGAATCCAAAAGCCACGAACATAAATAAAAAAGGAACTAAAAATCAGTCTGAGGATATAGGCTTGATGCAGATCAATTCAACGTGGCTTCCGATGCTCAGTGATAAATGGAATATTACGAGGGAAAAGCTGATGACAGATCCGTGTCAGAACGTGTACGTTGGGGCTTACATACTGGCTATGAATATAAGCAAGAATGGGGTAAATTGGCAAAGTATTGGTGCTTATAATGCAGGGCTTAAAGAAGGGCGTGATGCAGCTCGCATTAAATATGCAAAAAAAGTTTATAGCGTATATTTAGATCTTAAAACTGGAAATCGAATGGATATCATAGCCAAAGCTACTAAAGGTGAAAGAGTTAAATGAAAAAATTAAATATTGCACTTATTTTTATTACTGGCGTGGCATTTCTAAGTGGATGCGAGGATAAAGAGCCCACTCAAACAATAGAGTATTATATGAAAAATAAAGATGAGCGCATGAAGGTCATTCAGGCATGCAAGGTGCAACCTAAGAATGAACAAAATTGTGAAAATGCTTCAAAAGCTAATATGCGAGTTGGTTACGATACACCTCGATTCTAAATTTTCGCATGCGAAAAAAGGAAAATTATGAAACTTAAGAAGTTTGTATATCTTTCGATGCTCATTGGTTTTTCAGCTAATGCAGCAAATAATGATAATCAGCTCCTCACAGGAGAGGTTCGGCTCTCCTGCGAGGCAATTTTATGCCTTTCAACAAGCAAGACTCCTGGTGAATGCAATGAGGCGCTCTCTCACTTCTACAGCATAAATGCTAAAAAACTCAAAGATAAGATCAAGAAAAGGAAGAAATTTCTCAGCTTGTGCCCGGCTTCGAGTGAAGAGGGAATGCCAGCACTAAATGATGCTATCGCGAATGGGGCGGGAAGATGCGATGCTGATTATTTGAACAGAACTATGCAGCAAGAAAAAATTACGCGCGAGTGCCGTGGTGGGAATAGATATGAGACATGCAAAGTAATTACATGGAAAAGAATATCTTCTGAGCTTCCGGGCTACTGCAAAATATATCGAGATAATGATTTTACAGATCTTGGTCTAAATTTCGTTGGTGAATCCGTTTGGCAAAAAGAAAAAGAATTCAATAAAAAACCGAACGGACACTGGACAAATTAGTTATGTATAAACTTTTGACGAGAATTATATTCGTTTCATTCTTTTCGCTGTTTACTACATCTTTGTTTGCAATTACTAAAAATGATGTAAAGGTGATACGTGTTATAGATGGAGATACATTTATTATTAGTGATAATCTCTATCATATACGTATGGCTAATATCGATGCACCAGAGAAAAAACAAACCTATGGATATCAATCTTATTTGGTTTTAAAAGATAAGCTTGAGGGAAGGGTGGTAACATTGGATATCTTATCTAAAGATAAGTATGGACGTTTAATTTCAAACGTTTATATTAATGGTGAGAGTGTCAATGCATACATGGTTTCGAAAGGTGCTGCTTGGGTTTACAAATATTATTGCAAAGATGAAAGGCTCTATGCTTTAGAGTACAAATCTAAGATTAATAAAATAGGGTTGTGGTCATCTGATAAACCTTTGCCACCCTGGATATATAGAAGCCAAAACAAATAGTACAATTTTGGAGAGCAAAGAATGAATGATAAATTACGTTTTTTTAATAGAGTGAAGTTTTCCAATATTTCCCCGCTAATGGTGATCATTGTTTTAAACTGCTTTACAGCGTTGGTGGTATTGGTAATGTCAGGAACTGGATATATTCCATTCAGTAAATTTCTTGTTCCTGTAGCTATATCAACATTAATAGCGGGTGCGATGGGGGTGCGTTTTAAGAGGTAAAGAACTATCGCGCATTACATGCTTGATTACTTCGGGAAGCGTTATAATTAAAATTAAAACTCTTCCCGAAGTTATATGTTCATATGATTAGTGTTGTCTTTTACACTCTCCTTATAGTAAACTACCTCTGCGTCAGTTTTATGGCGCTCCGGGGGCTGCGTCCCGGTTTGTTCCAGTCCCCGGATCCTCCATCTTTTCCTCATGTGTCCTTGATTTTTCCGCATTAATGTTTTAAAAAACAAAAGAACAATTAGTATTCATATCCTTGTTTTTGGTGGCTTTTAAAGTGGTAGTATTTTTCATATCCTGTTAGTATTTAATGTAACTATTCAATAACGGAAAATGATATGAATATCGAGCTTGCTGCTTATATGTGTGTGGTCTATTACCCATTTATGATTCTGGTTGTTGTTAAAAAAAGAAAACTTATTTATTATCTTTATCTTGCTATATCCATTCTAATTGGTGCTTTATTTAGTTTGATTGTTTATAAAATAAATCTTGAGTCTTTATCTTTACTTCAATCAACTTTTGTCGGGTATGCTGTTGCTCTTTTCCCTACATTTTTGCTTATAGTCGTTACTAACATACTTTTAAAGCATCAGCCTAAGTAAATCTTGTCTAATCTTTAAAGTATAGATGCGGAGTTGTTTATGGATAATTACGATATTTACCATGATGAAATATTTTGCTTTGATGAAATTAAGTTGAAATTTAAAAATATGGGGTTGGATTGGTTATCGCCAGGGCAAGCCAATCGAAAATTAAAACAGTTACTTTCAGCTTCCAGTGTCTCGCTTCTGCCTCGTCTACAGGAAGCTTTTGATCACTATACTACCTTGTTAGGTATCACTGACTTATATCAGGTTGATGAACAAACTCTACTCGATGAACGTGTTAAATACGCATATCTGATAAAGTATAGTAGTGATAACCAAGTAATATTTGAAGATGATCAGTGTGTCAGATTCATGAGTGAGAAACACAACCTTGATTTACAGGTTTGTGCAGCCTATGTGTGCTCACATACCCCATAATCATTTGAATGAAAACTTCGGATCGCTTTCATCGAACTAAAGTTTTCACTTTTTTTACCGATAATAATTACTGATATATTATCAGATGAGATAACACCAGAATGATCTCCCGATGTTGAAAAATTAAATACCTCTTCAAATGAATCCCTTGAGCATCTAAAAGAATGTCTACGCATTGAAGTTATCAATCGAAGCGGGAATAAGAAATTCTCATGGTTTAAAGTCTTTCATCGTGTTCTCTTTAGCTATAAGAAAAGATTTTATTTCTGGTGGCGTTTAGCAAGTTATCTTAATAGCTCACCTTCAAAAAGAAATAAGAAGTGGGCTCGAAAAATAAATGCTAACCTTCGTTGTAAGTATGGCGTTGATATTAGTGTTGAGGCTAATATTGGGGCAGGATTAAAACTCAATCATTATGTAGGTATAATAATTAGGTCAGAGTGTATCATTGGGAAGAATGCTAACATTAGACAGAATACCACCATAGGTAGAAAATCATCTGATGGCATTATTGGAATGACGGTCATCGGTGACAATGTTGATATTGGGGCGCATTCCTGCATCATTGGTGATGTGCGAATCGGTGATAACGTTACGATAGGTGCTATGACATTCGTAAATAAAGATGTTCCAGCAAACTCTATAATCTACAATCCAGTTACAGCAGTGATAAAGAGTAAGTGACTTCACCGCATTAGATCTTTGCTTCGCTTTCTGCGCTATCAGTTTCCATAGCTGGTAGCGCTTAATTTTTTTTGCTAGTCTATGGATATTAATTTCATATCTAGCTTGCAGGTTATGTCAATGAATAAACTTTTAAGTAACGGGTACTTTAGGGTAATAATTTATTCATTACTCATCTTTTTGGTTTTAACCTTTCGAAATCTGTTTCCCTCAGTGTTGCCTGGCATGAGAGCCTCATATCATGGATGGTTAGCCATTATCGGGGTGGTAATATATTTTGATTTAGTATTCTGGTTGGTAGATGAGAACTTGAAAATTCGACTCAAAGATAAGTTTAGATCCGGCTCTTTTCTTACGAAGGTTAAAATCATAAGTGTACACTTGATACAATTCATTGCCGCAATTACCCTTGCGAGAGGGTTAATCGTTTCGTTCTACTGACTTCAATCTCAGGCCGCGCTTGCGGCCTTTCCTATGCGCTTCAACTCGCCAGCGTGCCTATTCATTAATGAATCGTAGTTGTGTATAGATCGATTGTAAATTAATGAAATTTTACTCGAAATAAGTAAATACCAGCCGATACTTAACTGATATAGTTCATAAAGCTAGGGGTTAACAATGTTACTAGAAGCTTCACTTATTACTTTTTTTCTGATTTTGTCTGCTGCTGCCACTGGTTACATCTTCTCTGGATGGTTTAAGCGGTTCCGTATCATTCCTGTATGCGCCTCTTCGATAGTCTTTACTATCAGCCTGGTCGTTGTGATAGCCTTAGATATGAAAAATATAATCATCATGTCGGCTATTGCGTTACAGGTAATTTCACTTGGCATGATGATTGCGACAGGTTCAGCAAAATTACGTAATAAGCTTCATGTTTTATCTCAGGCCGCATAAGCGGCCTTTTCGTAATGTCGCCTCATTAATCGTTGATTCACATTCTACTGAAATTCTCACATCTATAAATTCACCCGCATGATCATTGAAAGTTTTCGCAGTGCGAAAATTTATACTCACTGGCTCTTCTAAGTTCAGGTGATATCGTCCAGTTCTTCATAATTCTGTGTCATTTTTAGTTCAACGAGCCCGAATAATTCTTGTTATTTAGGCGAAAAACGCCTAATATGTTTTTGCGGGGGCGACAGAAAGCCACTCGTTCTGAGAAGGCTAAGCCCTCAAAGGAACGTAATGAAGATTTCTGATGTTGCAACTGTAAAGACTGACTTCCCGGATGCTGATTTCTGGATTGTTCGTCGGGGCTCTTTAAATTCCGTTGGTGAACCCTCTTATACCTTCTTTAAAGAAAGCATAGGGGTAAAGGTGAGCAGAAGCGATCTGGTGCTTCCACGTTACCTTTATTATTGTTTCCTTCATCTTCATATGTCTGGTGTCTGGAAGCCTATAGCAACGGGTACACTGAGCCTGGTTAACATCACGACTCATGACGTTAAAAGTATCGTCCTGAATCCGCATTAACAAAGGAGGGGAGGCATTCTCCCCAACTTTTCATAGGTGCATCATTAATGATAAAGAAAACAGAAATATCTATAGAACTCCCTCCGCTGGATGAACAGCGTTTACTGGTTTTAAAGGCAGATACGGAGCGCGCAATTACAATTCTTAAAGCTAACCTGAATGCTAAATCGTTTCCTAAAGTTGAAAATATTGATTACACGACTATCGATCCCCGTATTTTTAATACCCTTGAACAGGGTTGGACTGCGCCTCCAGCATTTCTTATTGATGCATGGTTTAATCAGCTAAAAGCCCTTTTTAAAGAATATGGGTCAGATGCGAAATTGGGAGTTCTACTCGGTTTACAAGGGCGTAGCGCTGACCGCCGGATCAGGGCATACAGAAACGGTGCTGAAATTATCCCGTATGGCATCTGGCGCACGTTCCTGGAGCTTACAGGCCGTGTTGTTGTGGATGTTAAGCCTGTTTTGGGATTGTTTGACTCTGAATCCTGATACTTAGTGTAAATGCATAGTGTTTAACGGTGAATCTTATGAAGCTGCTTAAAAACAAATCTTTTGTTCTTTCAACTACCAGTCTTTTAATTTCATGTATAACATTAGCTTACTCTATCCATACAGGAATTAAAGTCAGAGAAAGACAGTCGGCCTCAACTTCTGGCTCAGATAGTTTTTCAGTAAAAGCTGAAAATGCTAGATTCTACGGATTCGTCTGTAATAAAGAAGGGGAGCTTTGGGAAATCCGTAGAGAAAAAATTGATGTAACCGAAGCGGTTCGTGTTAATGGTAAATTAGTGCATTGTGTTCCTGATAAAAATGATTTCGCCATTGGTGATCAAAGTCACTTTATGAGCGATGAAGGCAGCTATATTCTTGATGGTAAAAATTATCCACGAGTTGAAATAGCGAAGCAATGGTTTAAAAGCCAGGTTGTACAAGAACAAAAAAGGATGAACTGAACATGTATGATAGTGGCATTTATAAATATTTACTTATCGCTTCTTTTATCTTTGGTGGCGTGTTTTATTTTACTTCTCTTTATGGTCCTGGTGCTAAAAAAGAATTGCAAGACAATATATCCAAAGGAAAATATTACGTTACAAAATGCAAGCCGATAGAAATCAACATTGATAATGGTTTTTTCAAATCCCATACCAATAAGCTTAATTGCGATGGGGTGATTGTTAATGTTTCGAAAGATGAATATGATCGTTCAGTTTTGATATACAATGAATCAAAAAACAAATAGGTTAGAGACAGTGCTATATTTAGAGGGTAATCATATGAATAGTCAAGAAGGGCTTAAAGATACATTCCGCAACATGAGGAAGCAGGGAAGCGAGCCAACAATGGTTACGCAGTCGATGGAAAACATTTTTGCAAAAACATTCCGTCTGCGTGCTGATAGAGTATATATTCCTGCTTTAAAAAATTCTCATCCAGCCTTTATGTTTTGGTTAGAGAAACTTAAGCCGAATGAGAAGCTACCACGAGGAAAGTTTTTTAAGCGTTATGCATTTATTAAAGTTCATACAAAAACTGGTCACTGTGTTTCGGTAGCGGATGCCAGCGCAGAAATGAAATAGAATGGGGGGGGGCTATAGCGCCAATTGCATTGGCTGTTTTGCTTTATCTTCTTCGTGGATCTTAAAGATATCTTCAGTGGCTTAGAAAAATAACTAGTTAAGTTTCATATATTAAAAGGATATATAATGAATGTACTAAAATCTTCTTTTTTTATAGCTTTGCTTGCTACTTCTTTTTGGAGTTTCAATGCAGTAGCTGAGACATTGCCTGCATCAAATATAGCTCAAAGTGAAGGTGCTTATGGTGGTGCGCATTATGGTGTGTATGAGTATATAGATACAAACTCACTAATAAATTCTTTAAAGTTACTAGGTAAATTTGGTTTTCGTTCTGATGTTGTTGCTGAAACCTTGGATCTAAATTCTTATCAAGGTAGTGTTATCATTTTTAAACCTGCTGCCAGCGGCAAAATACTCTCATATGAGGATGTGTTTGCATCCCTCAAAAAGTACATGACTCCCCTGAAATTCAAAGACACTGACGCTATAGTCGTTAAAAACACGCCTTTTTCAGTTAATGACGGTGGGGTTACAATTAAACAGTTTTACAAAGTTTTGTTTGACGGCAGCCATGTTGAATCTTTCCAACCATTCCAGATTCCTAAAGGTGGTTTAGCGTTAACGGTGGTCAAGTTAGGCGGTGGAAATCTTCTTTTCATAACTTCGGCCCCCTGATTTTACAATGGTCGCGCGAGCGGCCTCATAGCATGGAGTAATAAAATAATGTTCAAAACGTCACTAGCAATGATTGTGCTTGTACTTAGTAGTCATGTATTTGCTGTTGGTGTTCCTGTTATTAATCCCGATAAGCCAATAAAAATATCAGAGAGCACTATTTATAGTTGTGATAAAAATGGTAATGCTTTAGAGACAGGCAGCCCTATGCGTTACAAAAATAAACCAGTTACCTGTCGTAACGATAATCTTTGGGCTGATGATAAAGCATTAAACTTTATTGATCTGGCAGAAGATTATTTCAGTAATTCGAAAGCAGCGACTCAAGCTGTAATCAATACTGATGCTATCAATGAGTTGAAGCAGATACGCGCAATTCTTGAAAAGAATGAAGTCAAAATGTACACCTGTACTGACGGTAATAAGCAATACACAGCAGGAGTATACGTTACAATTGAGGAGGCGATATATCATTGCAAGGTTAAAGACAATCATGCTGAATGGGAGCTTGTTCCACGTACATTCAAGTAGTGATCAATCAGGCCGCTCCAGCGGCCTTTTTTGCGGCCGTTCTCACGTAAATTCTTTCGTCCGTTACCCCTGCGAAAATCGCAGATTTCACGTAGCGCACCGCCCTGACTGCTTCCATCAAAAAAACTCACCGATAATTTTCGCACTGCAAACAATCCAACCCACTGTAAAACAACAAATCATCTTCGTGCCGGTTTCACATCTCGCGCGTTGGTCAGCGACTTTATAAGCTGCGATCGCTCCAGATAATTTGAACAAGATTTCCCGCGCTCATGGGGACATGTCCGGGCAGATTGACCTGCCCCCACGATTAGATACAACACTCAGTTAGTAACGTCGGAATCTTCATTCTCAGAATGACCCTTTCTCCAGCCCGCTGCAAATTCAGACGGTGTCTGATAATTCAGCGTGGAGTGCGGGCGGCATTCGTTATAATCCTGCCGCCAGTCATTAATAATTTTCCTGGCATGAACGATATCGCTGAACCAGTGCTCATTCAAACATTCATCGCGAAATCGTCCGTTAAAGCTCTCAATAAATCCGTTCTGCGTTGGCTTGCCCGGCTGGATTAAGCGCAACTCAACACCATGCTCAAAGGCCCATTGATCCAGTGCACGGCAAGTGAACTCCGGCCCCTGGTCAGTTCTTATCGTCGCCGGATAGCCTCGAAACAGTGCAATGCTGTCCAGAATACGCGTGACCTGAACGCCTGAAATCCCAAAGGCAACAGTGACCGTCAGGCATTCCTTTGTGAAATCATCGACGCAGGTAAGACACTTGATCCTGCGACCGGTGGAAAGTGCGTCCATGACGAAATCCATCGACCAGGTCAGATTGGGCGCCGCCGGACGGAGCAGCGGCAGACGTTCTGTTGCCAGCCCTTTACGACGTCTTCTGCGTTTTACGCCCAGGCCACTGAGGTGATAAAGCCGGTACACGCGCTTATGATTAACATGAAGCCCTTCACGGCGCAGCAACTGCCAAATACGACGGTAGCCAAAACGCCTGCGCTCCAGTGCCAGCTCAGTGATGCGCCCTGATAAATGCGCATCAGCAGCCGGACGGTGAGCCTCATAGCGGCAGGTCGACAGGGATAAACCTGTAAGCCTGCAGGCACGACGTTGCGACAGACCGGTCGCATCACACATCAACATCACGGCTTCCCGCTTCTGGTCTGTCGTCAGTACTTTCGCCCAAGAGCCACCTGAAGCGCCTCTTTATCCAGCATGGCTTCGGCAAGCAGCTTCTTGAGTCTGGTGTTCTCTTCCTCAAGCGACTTCAGGCGCTTAACTTCAGGCACCTCCATACCGCCATACTTCTTACGCCAGGTGTAAAACGTGGCATCGGAAATGGCATGCTTGCGGCAGAGTTCACGGGCGGGTACCCCAGCTTCGGCTTCGCGGAGAATACTGATGATCTGTTCGTCGGAAAAACGCTTCTTCATGGGGATGTCCTCATGTGGCTTATGAAGACATTACTAACATCGGGGTGTACTAATCAACGGGGAGCAGGTCAATCCTTCATCTGCATACGATATAAATATTCTAATTAAAGGAGTAGTAGATTTTAGCGTTCTCGATACGCCTGTTGTGACTACTCTGGATGAGGCTAAATCATTGGCTCTGATTATCGCTCAGCAAGTAAGTAGTTATAAGATAAACGCATAGCTTGAGGTGATTTATGGCGACTAAAGGGATTGAAACGCAGTTGGGTGATGAACTCTGCGATAACGAGCTGGAGCCAGAGTGGTTCGCTCATGGGATTGTTAATCTGAACAGTAAATACTTGCCTGGTGATGATGAAAAGAAATGTTATCAAAGCGCTGACATTGTTAAACACATCATTGAATTTGATTCGTCGATTAAATGGTCTGTGGGGTCCATCCTTGATGGAATCGAAAAGGCTGAAAACAGCGGCTATTCTTCTACCGAACTATCAGAACTAAAGGAACTGACAGCGCAGTATTTCAAAAAACTAAAAGACATTCAGAATAAGGCAACCCAACAATGTTATGGGCTTGCACAAAAAACACTACTTGCTCATGGAATTAAGTTAGACACTGAGAGTGATTTTGATGTTGACGGCTATCAGTTTAAAGCAACACCTGTTACTGATAAGATTAATTATATAGTATCTGATTTGTTCTCTCCTGGTGACATCGCTAATATTAACATGAGTCTTATTAATGTGGTTGTTACAGGGGGTAAAAAGATACGAAAGACACAGCTACCGACACGGCTGATAATGAATCTCTGGCTAAATCCATAGTTATATTGTATGGTGGCTTTTTAAGAAGGGGAATGTAATGCATAATTCTATTGATAGTAATTTGAACGATCGCAGTGAAAATAGTGAAATGTTTGAAGATTTCATTCAGGCTATCTTTAATGATTATGATTCAGGCGCTATTAATCGTAATCAAGCAGCTTTAGCTATAAAGTGTGCTTTTGTGCTTATTGAAAATGGTAATGCCAGTGCTGCGAGGCGTTGGTTTAAAACTGGCCGTAAACACATTAGAACGATTGAATGATGTTAATATGATAAAGCTATAGAGGTGTTCATGGAATTTACAGTCGAGCAGTTAATGAATGCTATCCGTAGCGCTGACAGTCTGGAAGAGTTAAAACGTCTGGTTGGTGCAAGTGACGAGGAAGAAGCTGAATTTACCAGAATGCTCAGAGAGCAAGAATCTATTGGTGATAAATATAACTGGAACGTGGATTCAATGCCGCCTCATATCCGGGATAAATTTGTATTGCTTGGGAGTCAAATTAATCTTTTTGAAGCAAATTATCGGTGAACAATCAGGGCTGAATAATTGATGCTTAACTTTTTTATTCAGCTCTTAGTCAAAAAGGAAATGTTCTGGAATGAAATGCTGGCGAGAAGTGATACACATTCATATAACCGAAGGGCAAAGAGGTGGCCGGATCTGGGCGCTGACGTTATCCTGCGGCCATATGGCATTTCGTAGAATTCCCCGCGTTAGTCTGCATACCCTTACGGCATTCTCCAGGACGGAAGCACCTGAAAGATGCCACTGCCCTCACTGTGATATACTTCGCACCTGAATCAGAGTGTGATCAGGTAAGAAAGGGAGTTGAAATGAAAAAAGTTAATTGGTTAAAGAGAGATAATATTAAATTGGCATGGGTGATCCTCTGCGTAGCAATAACAATAACATCTGGAACGATTTATTGGCAGCAGTATCAACCAGGCGACGGCGCGAGTTTTAAGCAATTACTGAATGCCGTTTTTTCCACGGTTGCTGTTATAGGCTGCACTGCTGCGATTTTATTGTGTATCAGCGTTTTTAGTAGCCTTATCAGTAAGGTCGATAATTGGGGGGAACATGAATAGATTAAGTAACAGTGATTCATATCAACACTGGTTGATAGCGGAGGCTGACAAAAAGGAAAGAAAGCAAATCAGCATGTCGTTCATAAAGATGAAGGACGTATTTTTTAACGTTCTGGCTATAGCTACAGTCTTAGCAGCCCTGGCGGTTATCGTTTATGAAGTGCAAAGCAGCTCATCGGACGGGGTCGGCTCTGTCAGCGCTGAATGCCACCATTGCGTTCTCTCGTAAATTCTTTCGCCCGATACCCCTGCTTAAATCGCAGAATTCACGTAGCGCACCGCCGTTACTGACTCTATCAAAAATACTCACCGATATTTTTCGCACCGCAAACAACCTAAGTATCTGTAAAACAACAATTCACTCAAACGCCGGCTTTGCATCGAGCGCGTTGGCCAACGCCTTTATCAGCTGCGACCGCTCCAGATTATTTGAACAAGATTTCCCGCGCTCCGGGCGACGTGTCCGGCAGATCGCCAGCTTCCGGCAGCTAGCTCTGGCCGCTTCCAGTTTCATTCCCGCGCCACCTGGACACGGAGGTTATTCTGTCCAGTACCCCTCAGTAACTTATAGTAGTTACAACATACTAAATAGCGATCACAATATGTGGTGCTGTCCTGCGGCCACTGCGCCCTTATCCTGGGCTAATCAGTACGGCGGGGGCGAACGCCGCCACCCGTCCGGCTTCTCGCCAGCTCACAGCGCACCAGGCAAAACGGCACTATCGGAAAAAATGTCCAAATTTTTTTTTGGTGATCGGAATTATTGTGATCGGACTGCGCCGCGCTTTACGCCATACTTCCGCTGTGCCGCGATGTGTCCTGGATAAAGACAAACGCGCCGGGGGCATTTCGTCACCCACTACAGGAAGCACATGCCCGGTGTTTAACAGGGGGAAGGGAGGCCAGGCTCAACTCGTTTGTGCCTGGCTGACCGCCCGGACAACGCAGGGCTCTGCCCGGAGGCGGCAGCAGGTTTTAATCAGGATGCGGAGATTGAATTGTTGAGTAACTTACCCGCCGGAATTTTCCAGAATTCACACAGCAACGCCTGGGCGATGCCCGTTTCCCTCGATGCGGCCAGAACGATGCGCGATCTGGCCGCGCACCTCGGCGCGGGTCTGCCAAAGTATCTGCTCGCACCGGAAGTCGCGGTGTTGCTTTCCTATATAGACGATCTGACCGCCCGGATGTATTTTGACACGCTCTGGAATTCGGGGGCGCGACTCAATGAAGCGCTGGCACTGACACCCGCCGATTTTATCCTGGAGCCCTCCCGAAAATACCCTCAGGCCGTGGTGACGCTGCGCACCCTGAAACAGCGAAACCGCGAAGCAACGCGCCGCCCCGGACGACCTGCCGCCGCCGAACCGGTTCACCCCGATCCGCGCTACCGCAAACCACCTGAGCCGGGGATCAGGATTGTACCGCTGCTCGATACCGCCTACGTGCAACGGATGCGCGAATATCTTGCCACCTGGCGCAAGCGCATACGGCATCAGCCCGTATGGGAAGTCCGGTCACGGCAGACGCCGCTGAACTGGCTTAACGCCGCCGTAAGCCGCGCAGAACGTGACGGGGTAACTTTCTCTATCCCGATCACGCCGCACACCTTCCGCCACAGCTACGCGATGCACCTCAAGATGAGCGGGGTTCCTGACAGGGTGCTCCAGTCGCTTCTCGGCCACCGTTACGCCCGGAGTACGGAAGTCTATGCCAGGGTGTTCTCGCTCGATGTCCTGGCCGGGAAAGGTCTCTCATTCAGCTATGACGCGCAGACCGCCAGGCGCATGTTGGAAGGGTGACACAGGGGTTTTCATAGTGGCGGCTGGCAACAGTGAGTAAAGATACATTGTCCTTACGTTGTTGGGTTTGCCGGAGAAGTATTTCTTCATTTAGAATGGATTTTAATGAAGCGGGAAAACGCAGACGTAAAAAAACCGACTGGTGAGGTCGGCTTTTTTACGGTTCCGGTGCGAGCTGGTAACTCTGGCCGGAAGGGAAACTCTCTACAACTGACAATAGTATGATAATCCGTGAAGCCTGATTATGCAACATGATGGGCAGTGACCGTGCGTTAACGGTTTGCCTGGCCGTCAGATAAACGTATAATCAGCGGGTTAGCTCTGTGGTAGAGTCTCTCCCTGCGTTCCGCTCCAGGCGGCATGAACAGGTTCAAAGTCCTGGCAGGTAATACAGGTGGTGCTGGTTAGCTGTGCTCTGGCAGGAGTGAGACTCTCTACAACTGACAAGACGAAGAGAAGCCGTGGTGACAGGCAGTGTAAGAGCAAGCCACGGTGTCTTTACTCCATTTATGGAGAAACGGATGGGCGCTTTAATCGACAAAGCAATCATCGTTCTGAAAGCGTTAATCGTCTTTCTTGAACTGATCCGCATGTTCTTCTGAGCATGACGGAAACGTAACTAAGGCCGGGGGGCAACCACTCCCCGGCCTTTAACATTTCAGTGGGTTGAAGCGAAATCAGGACGTATCAGTACATCAACCATTCCAGTACAGCTTGCGCCTTGTAGTAACTTTTATCTCCCATATCAGAAAAGAAAACGGGATATTCCGATTCCGGGATTCCATGATTCTGTAGTTCTATCAACGCTCTTTCTCTGGTAAACGTCACAGTCTCAACCGATTCATAATAAGTCATAAAATAACCCTTATATATCAATTACTTAGGTGCGCTTAATGGTATTTATGTTAAATGCCGGACTAGGGATGTACTTACCTTCCAGTAAATCCAAAAGCTTCTGACCGCTAATGATTTCGATATGATCAATCCCGTTTATAGCGCTTTTAGTTGCAGGTCTGGTTTTACCTGTATGGCAAAAAATTCCCCTGCACTTGTTTCTCTTAACGAGCTGGCTGAATGACGAAACGTGATCGGTTGTCACATGTCCGGTATACCTTTTCGCCTGGATCAAATAGTAATGCCCGTTGATAAGAGCCTTTCCATCAATGCCTCCATCGCCAGTGTAGCGCTTGTTCCGGTACACCTTATGCCCGGCGCGTTCGATAGCCTCCATCAACATTTCTTCAAAAACGAAGGCATTAATTTTCCTTAGATATGCTATGCGTTGTCTAAACTCCGGCAAGCTGTTGATTAGATCTAACTGATTACAGGCTTTCCTTTGCATGCGTAAATGTCTGGAACGCCTTATACCATTGCGCCCAAGCCAGCACCATACAAGAACCAATACCCCGACGATTACCATTGTTAACTTCATTTTTAACCCGTTCCCCTAAAAGGAATTATGCAGGTATGACTGCGCTGTTTTTCGCATGCGAAAATTTAGCTTTTCGCATGACCTTTTTCAGACTGCTTCTCTGTAGGTTGCTTTGGGCGTATCTGCTTCGTTCTTGTTGGCTCAGTAAGCGCTTTCCCCCTACCCTTTTCGTTGATTTTCTGTGTTGTCTTGTTCTTCAAATCAAGGGCAGCGGTTTTTTGGCTTTCTCTGGACACGGCGGCAGGTAGCTTTTTGATGTCGTCCGTGAATATCTTTGCGCGGCTTTTTGCACGAGAAATACCCACGTAGTACCAATCTCTTGCGACGGTTCTTGATTTTGTCTCTATATTCATCAGCACTTCTGACTTTGTTAACCCCTGAGCGGAATGCACCGTTGTAACGTAGGCATAATCAAGATGCTGCTTTTGATTGATATCGAGAGCTATCTCTTTCTTACCGTCACTCAAATAAATATGATTTGCCTGTATACCCGTAATGGTAAACCTGTCTCCGTTAGCCACATCCAGCTCGGCATTGTTCCTGGTAATTACCAGCTTTTCGCCCACACCGTACCGTTGTTGCTCCTGTTTGTAGACTGACAGATTTTTGATATGAGCCGGGTTAATAGTTAAGCGCTTACCTCCCTCGCCCTCAACAATCAGGGTATTACCTTCACCATGCTCAACCACACGATAGGATTTACCTCGTTCAAGGCCATAGCGCAGGTAATCCTTTTCAGGCTGAATAATGGTTGAATCCGGTGTGTAATATTTGCTGTAGCGGCGTGTTGCCTGGGTGGTGTCCAGGCGCGTTAATGCGGTCATTTCGACGCTGGATTCAATTTTTAGCTCTTGTCTTATTAGTGCGTTGATTTTTACACGGCTCTCGTTTGTTCCTGTAATGACGAGCGTTTCATCTCGCTTTTCCTGTGGAAGTGACACGTATTCATTTGCGATCTGTTTATACCGTAATTCATGAGCTCCAATTTCGGCCACTTCAGTAACAAGGGCAAGCGACTCGGAGGCCTGCCCCACTGCGGCCAGCTCTACAGCTTTCAGCAACTGAGGGCTGCCTTTTTGTCGCTGGATCTCATTCATAAGCGCGGTGCTCATGCCATTGCGCTGTAAAAGTGCAAACGGAATACCGGATTCAACAGCTTTTGTCTGTTCTGTATCACCCAGCAAAACAAGACGTGCGCCAGTATTACTGGATATCTCGGTCAGTTTATCCATGAGCCTGTTTGGTAAAACCCCCGCCTCATCCACCAATATCACGGTTTTTTCATCTAACGTATGTTCACGGCTCAATGTATGCAGAAATGAAGCAACAGTGCGCGCCTCCATTCCGTCTGCAATCAGGGATTTTTTTTGCGAACCGTAAGGTGCAAGAACGTGAAGGTTAAAACCAGCTTCTTTGATTTTATCCGTCACTGATTTGGACATATAGGACTTGCCTACCCCAGCTTGCCCCTGTACACCGATAATTCTATTTTCAGTGGTCAGGATCAGTTCACCTGCGCTTTTCTGATCTTTTCGTAGTGAAGTCTTGGATAGAAAGGCTGACACCTCATCTTTGCTTAGGATAGGTGCGGCTTTTCCACGACCTTCAACCTCCCTTTGCAAAATACGCTTTTCCTGATCAAGAGATTTCTGTGTTGTGTATCGCGGTGATGTAGGAGTCAAACGCCCTTTCGCAATTGCGAGGTCAACCTGGCGACGGGCATCATTAAATGTTTTACCTGCATCAGTAAGGCTGCTTATCCAGGCCTTTTTGGATAATGCAGCACCATTCAATGAGTTTGCTGATGTATAGAGTTTTTCCTCAACAATCAGGAATCCCTTTGCTTCAAGTTTCTCGATTTCATTTTCAATCTGCTCTAACGTGGTTCTTCCCATACTGTGCTTTACAGCAGTTTCAATAAGCTCCGGTTTGGGTACTATCGTCTGACGTTCTGTGTAGTGATTTATTGCAAATTTTACGGCGCGTGACGCGGCTTGCTCGATGGTGATTTCTTCCAGTTTATGCACAACACCAGATGCAGCTTTCTCAGAAGCTTTGTCTGAATAGCTCCAGTCACGGCCATTAAAATCAATCCCCAGCTCATTTGAAATGCCTTTCCACCTATCACGCAATACCACACCGTCAACGCCAACATCTTTTGATTTGCGTGTTTTTTTGGCTATATAGGTTTTTTGCTCCGCGCTAGCCGTTTCACGGGTTAGCCCCATATCAGCTAAACCTTCATCAATTTGCTGTGTTCTTGTAGACATGCCCTCGATCTGTTTTCGCGTAATATGAGCCAGTTCGAAAGCATCATTCTCATGCCTTAATTTATAGCCAATAGCCTCTAGCTCTCTGGCGAGAATTGAACGGTATAATGCCCCGTAAAATTTAGAATTTTTTATCAGTTCATCATTTACCAGCGCCCGAAAAACTCCATCGGCACGCCTGGTGGCATTGATGGCTACCGCATGGGTATGTAAGTGAGGCTCCTGCTCACGATTGGTTTCATGTCTGAATTTAGCGACTATCAGATTCCCCGTTTCTTCTTTATACGATTTTCCATCTATCTTGTGCCTGGTCATTGCACGTCGTTCAAGTTCTTCAACAGCTAGCGTAACGGCTTTATCATGAGCCTTAATAATCTCAGCATCACCATTCACTAAAGCCTGGATGGATACAGACTTTGGAGCCTGAAACGTAAAGTCTATTCCAATTCTTGTACTGCTATCATGGCGCACTGAGTTACGAAATTGAGTACCATCAGGGAGGTGGCCGGAAAGCAGTTTTTTAAAATCCTCTTTATTAACCTCTCCCTGTAACCCCAGCATTTCTGCGCCCTTCCCCTGCCATTCTTTTGACTCCCCCTCCTTCTGATAATAATCGTCCACACCATCTTCATAATAGGAAGCGGCGCGATCCACAGATTTATCGGCAGTTAGAATTGTGTGGGTCATCATGACATGTTCCCTCCAAGAATTTTGCGCTCAACAAATTCAGGAACGCGCTTCTTAAAGCTGATAGTGGGAACCTTTACCTTAGCAACCGGATAACCCCTGGTGAGCGCTACGTACCCTTCGCGGTCTGGTAGGTTGGATATTTCTGATGGTGTTACAAGCCTGTCCTTTTCAGCGTGATCGCCATTAGTCTCACTGTTACCTTTACCTGCGCTGGTCTTGCTGTTTTTATTGCGCACTACATCAATATCACCAAGCGACCTGGAAAGTGTTTCGGCGGTTTCTTCATCTGATTGTGCCGATCCCAGGACGACAAGATTACGATAGCTTCCGCGCAGCGTGTTGCCGTCCTCTTTGCCCCAAATAGCATAAAGCTGGGAAACGGTCTGCAAACAAGACATGACGCGAACACCTTTTTTCCTGCCTTTTGTCAGAACCGGCATTAATGCAAACAGCTTATCCAGCGTTGCCAGCTCATCGGTATGTAGCCATATCTTACGGCTTTCATCTTCAGGTAAAGATAAAATTGCGTTGCCGATAACATCCACAAAGGAAGAAATTAGCGGTTTCATTGTCGCAACCTGATCCTCTCTCCATGTAATGAACAAATTACCCTTTGAAGGGTCAGCCAGAAAATCCCTGATACTGAAATCACCCGGAGGCATTTTCATATGAGCAGAAAGTTTGTTAGACAATACGAAACGCGCCGATCCAATCGTTCGGTCAGTACCAATAAACAAAGATTCAGCCAATGTACCTTTACAATATTCTTCTACAGCCTCTTCATCGGCAGCACAGCACCAGTAAAATAATTTATCTAATGTCGCCTGCCCTTCTTCATGTAATTTCCTTCCAACCTCTGAAACTAATAAACGACCATAAGCATTCCATTCTTCCTCTGTTGAAGATTTTCCTAATGGAATAAGCGAATAGGCGTAGGTATCAAAATCAGCATCACTTCGCATTTCGTTGAAAATAGACCATCCGGGCGACCTTGCATCATAAGCATTAAGAATCGCATCGCCAGGCTTATAAAACATTGAAACGAAAGTGCCATCAGGGTCAACTATTACCTGACGATCACCACGCATTAAAATAGAAAAGATAACTTTTGATAGAGTTAACGTCTTAGCAGAACCGATAGCACCAACAATAAGCGTCTGTAGGTTTTCAACGGTTGTTGGCATATATATCGTTGCCAAATCAACCTGTTTCTCTTTCCTTTTTCTTGTTTTTTGATTTAACTCGTCAGCACTAACTAAATCTGCTCCTCTCAGTTTGTATTTATATTTCATCCCTTTAAATTCACTTTTGCTTAATTTAACAGCCATTATCCATATAAAAATAGAAACAATAGCTGCGCAGATTGGCACAATATAAAGCAAAGGATATTCAAAGGTATGGGGGAAAAGTTCGATAAGGCCTTTTATTTTAGGTTTTGTAACTCTCGCAACGCCTAATTTTTCCGCTGTAACAAACCATGCTACAACGGGGCTAATAGCAAATACGGCGAACCCAAAACGATGCTCTCCAGCATATCTTTGCATTTCATCACTCATTATCAATCCTCACAGGTTTCATTCCTAATCTATTTAATTCCGCATTAACTTTCTTACGATGCTCTGGAGTTGAAAGCAATCTTAAATACATTAATGTTTCAAGATTGGTTGTGTCTCTATTGTTATTTTCATTATTTGAAACCATCTCCGATATATCATGCAAAAGCTCAATAACCATTGTTTTAAACTCATCCTGACTACCTCCAGATTCTAATAAAGAATTGACGTATTGGTTTAAGCTAAGACCTGCGTTTGCGGCTGCTACCTGGAGCCTTGAGCGCAGTTCCGTAGACACCCGAATGTACAATCTTTCATCACTCACTGCGTTTTCCTTTCTCTTTAAATTTGACGTCAAAAATGACGCCACAATATTATTATATTTTACATATATTTAATACATAAAATGACGCCAAATATGACGCCATATCATGAAAACCATCAAATAGATTAAATCGCTTATATATCAGCGCCATACTGACACCTAAAAGGTGCGTATGGTGTATGCTTTTCGGCGTTAAGGGTTAAGGGAAATCTGTTCATAAAACAACCGCGATCTGGAAGTTAAGGGAGGACAGGGAGTCCGAAACACCATAAAAGGAGACAAAAAAGAGACAATATAGATACAGATGGGAGACACAAGAGAGACACAAAGAGGACACAACAGAGACAATAGAGATACAAAAAGGAGACAAAAAGAGACTAAATCAGTTGACATAAGCCCCATTCGAGATCACTATAGTCAGGAATCAAAAGGAGCCACATTGTGAAAGATGATGAGGTAAAACTAAAGCAATCAGTAGTATTTAAAAATGCACTAGCTGATATTGAAAATAAAATCAGTCAGGGTATGACACAAAATGCTATTGCCGAAGAAATGGGTATGAAGCTTTCGACCTGGAAAAAGTATTACATGCGTTTCAAGTCAAAGACTAAATCAGAGCCCGCGAATCAACATCAAACATTTTCGCATGCGAAAAATAATGATGAACAAGTAAAAGAAGCAGAGCCAGTAAGTCAAGAGAATCAAACTGCTGAGAATAAAACATCACTCGGTGATATATTAGATCCCAGCAAAAGAAGTAGTTCTGTCTCTGAGTTTATGATGCAAAAGAAACCAATAGGAAAAGGTGGTATTAAATGAAAGTCGCTACAATTAACTTCTCTGGTAACAATGGAAAAACCACATTAGCTGAACATGTTTTTGCCGCCCGTATGCCTGGTGCTTTGCAGTTAACTATCGAGACGATTAACGCTGGTAATGAAGATATAGAAAAGGTTCGAGGTAAAGATTTTGGCCAAATGATGGAAGCAGTAATGCTTGCAGATAAAGCTATCGTTGATGTTGGCGCAAGTAATGTTGAAGATACCATGAAGTTAATGAAGCAATACTCTGGTTCACATGAAGAATTTGATTACTTTGTTGTTCCTGCGGTTAAAGAAAGTAAGCAACTGGAAGATACCCTTGCAACAATCCAGGCTCTATCGTCATTAGGCGTTCCTGCCAAAAAAATTCGAGTTGTGTTTAACAAGGTCGAAGTTGATGATGATGTTGAATCAGACTTTTATCCTTTGTTCGCAATGCATCAGGCAAAGAAAAACTTTACGCTGAACCCGTCTGCCGTTGTGTACTCATCTGATATTTACAAACAGCTCCGCGCTCTTAAAAAGAGCATCCCTGATTTACTGGAAGATCCTACGGACTGGCGTAAAAAGTTAAAAGAGGCGGCAAATGAAGATGAAAAGATTAACGCTGTTAAAATGATTTCACTTAAGCGCCTCGCTGTTTCTGCGCGTGAAAATCTTGATGATGTATTTAAAGCTTTAACGGCTAAGTGATATGTCAGGCCTTAAATCGCAGACAATGACGGCGGCTATGGCCGCTGCCATTCTCGAAGATATTCAGGATCTGGTTACTCGCCTGGAAAAAGTGGATGTCTCAAGTAAAGAGTCCGGTGATGCATTCGTCACCCGATTAGAAGAGGCTCGCCGCTTACTCCAGGTTGCTAACCGTGAACTGTCTAATACGAACGGGGAGATCTACAACAAGTTAACCGCAATACTTGATGATACGCATGAGGCAAGAAAGGAGATCCGTTCTTTACTGCACGAACAATCTCGCCTCTCCCGCCGCTATCTCTTGGCTTCAATTTTTATTCTGGTAGTTAGCGGCCTTTCTCTTTTGTCGATTTTCGTGTTGTTACATTGGGGCTGATGCCCCATTTTGTTTCCTAATAAATTGTATTGTGCAATACAATTGTAATGTACAATACAATTTCAAATTGCGTGAGGCATGGAAGCCCGAAGGGTCGAGATGCAAAGCAGCTCGATGCATAGCACGAGAGGCCGACCCGAAGGGTCACGCCCCATTACTTATTTGGTGATGATTATGAGCAAAGCGCCAACCAGAGATACCTACCTGGAATTACAGTCGGCTTATGATTTTTTCAATAAGACATTATTTGAGAACCGCCTCCCGCCCTGTCTTATAACTTTGCAGCGTGAAAAACACACTTACGGCTATTTTTCCAGCAACAGATTTGTGGAACGATCAGCAGGTGATTTCACTGATGAAATTGCAATGAACCCCTCATATTTTGGGATCCGCACCATTGAGGAATCGCTCTCTACGCTGGTTCACGAAATGACTCACCTTGAACAGCAGCATTTTGGTAAGCCAGGACGAGGCCGTTACCACAACAAAGAGTGGGGGAAATTAATGCTCAGGGTTGGTTTGCATCCATCTAACACCGGAAAACCTGGCGGGAAAATGACGGGCGACCAAATGACGCATTACATCATTCCCGGTGGGGTTTTCGAGAAAGCATGCGCGGAGCTGATAACCACTAATTTCACTTTAAGCTGGATTGATCGCTTTCCCCCAATCCGCCCCAGCACTCCTTTGTTAATGCCAAAAGGAATCAGTGGCGGCGATGAAGATGAGGACGAGGATGATTTCACATCCGGTTATTCAACGCTTAGCCCTGAGCCTCCTCCTTTCACCCTGGTGTTTCCTGTAGACGGGAAAGAAACGCGCACAAAGTACGTATGCCCTTTATGCCAAACTGCGGTATGGGGAAAAAAGAATCTGGTTTTACTCTGTGGTTCCTGTGAATCGAAACCATCGTTTGTGGTTAGCCAAAAAAAATCCGGTATCGATCAGGATTACTGAATCTTTATGTTAGGGCTCGAACCGGAAGGTATGAAGCGTCTGCGGCCGGAACGGACGCGACCATCCTTTTTGTTTAGCCTTTAGACATCAGACCATAGCGATAGCCCGAAACCGCTTGCGGGTTCGGCGTAGGCGTGGCGAGTAACGCCACGCCGAAGTTGGGCTGACGACTGAGCCGCTTGCGGATCAGGAGCCGAAGGTGTCCATGCCGTTTGTATTTTTTTTCGTGATTGAAGTGGCCGGGCTACCGCACACCTGATGTCAGAATAAGATAGGCTGAGGCGCGTAAGCGCCTTAGTTTATCTGACGTTGACGTTTCGGCGCTGAGGTTCCCACTTATAGATGAAAAACCCCGCCATTGTTGACGGGGTGTTTTTTAGCTGGGGAGTAAATCACGTAACGTTTTCACAATATCGGGATCGTTTGCCGCGGTTCCTCCTCCTTCAACCATTTCCAGAATGGTTTCTATAGTGGCTACGCTAACAGGGATCTTTTTGCACTCGTTCGCTTCTCTGCGCATCATCTCGAAGTGTCTGCATACAAGCTCATCTTTTTCATATTCTGCAAAATGTACATCCAGACGGCGCATTAGCTGGTTCATCATGTCATCAGTGATGCGTTGACCTGCTTGCTCCAGCGCCCTACCCACATCAGAGCGTGTAAGCGTGAATGTGAGGAACTCCATATCATGTTCATAGTCGCGGTTAATCAGATCGGCAACGGTTTCTAAGGTTGTCTGTAGCATCTTTTTTTCCTCAGTTACGGGCGGCATCGCCGCCCGTTTTTTTTCAGTTGCAAGGCATGCTGTTTACATTGCGGAACCAGGCATCAATCGCATCGGTATACGTAAAGATGTCACCCAGCAAACGGATCTTCTTGCCGCAGCGCGAAGCGCATTCCACATCATATCTCCAGACCAAAAGCCCCTTTTCAGTTGAGTACCGGCCTTGCAGAATGGCTGATGAACCACAAGAGCACAGCGGAATATCGTCACGGCTACGCTCACGTTCTCGCGGCACAAATCCCGCCGCATTCCGTGCCTTGCGAGCATTAGAAGCGAGCGCCAAAAGCATCTGAACTTTTGCCTGTTCTAATGAAAAACACTCAGCAATCTTTTTGGCGGTTTCCACTCGTTCCCCCAGGTATGCGAGGAATAAATTTCCGTGCGATTCGATATTTCCGGCCATCACTCCATTTTCGTAAACCCAAATGAAATCACCCAGCGCAGAACGTTCAAACTTAACCATTGTGTTCTCCAGTCTTTTTCTTAGCGCCCAGCATCGCTGGGCGCTTCCTTGTTAGCGTTTAACTGACTTTCTGGTAAGCCAGAGAGGGAGGGCGCAATTGATTGTCATGAGGACGGCGTACACCGCACATCCCGCAAACATGACCATTACAGAGAGATCGGCGGCTTGGCCGACGACACCCGCAATAAGCGCAAGAGAAAGAACTGAAGTAATGAAGCAAAACATTCCGACGATCTCACGATAGCCCTGGCGAACCATCAACCACGGCAGCACAAGACCGGATAGGGCTGGAATTGCAAGTACAGAGAAAAAAATAACTGTTGATAAGTCCATATACTGCTCCTTCTGTTTTTACCGGAGCGGTTGCCGCCGCTTGTCCGGTAACGGTTGGCAGGATTGCCAACCGATGAAGAACAATATACAGATATTGAGAGATAAAATCAACCATCAATAAACTAATAATTGATAGTGGGTTTACTAAAGAGTTGTTAAGAAACCAATGATTTTAACCAGTTTTTCAGGTGGTAAGGCTGACAACCTCAAGTCAAAATTACCCCACTCTAACTTTCCTTCTATCTTTCCTTTTATGCCTGCGCCTTTGTGCACAAAATTGCAAAAGGTTCCACTGTGCCGCGTATCATCGTCCACCTCCACTAACCGACCTAATGCAGCCAGTAAAATGGCTGTTGCTTCGCTGTTTCCCTCTCGTTTACTGCGTCGCTCCACTTCCTCCGCGTTCTCTTTAAAAGCATGCTCTAACAGCTTGCGCTTTATATCCCTTGCAACCTGAGCAGGAGAGCGATCAGGCGATACCGTACACCAGTGCTTTGAATAGAAGTGTCTGTCTTGGTTAACGCCACTGCTAATGTGTAAACGGCTATTCTCCGCACGCTTGGCGCTAATCATGAAGTGTCTCAGTTCGGGTTTGGTAAGCGTGATGGAATAAACGCTTTCCGTTGGCAACGTAACAACGCGCCAGCCCTCGCCCAAATGGTGAGCAATTCGCTTAAAGTAATCTAAATACTGTGTTCTGAAATCCATAATTTCCCCTGGTAGATTGTGGCGGGGTTCCCCCCGCCTTTTACTTATCAAGCTGCCTGTAGATTTTTGCGGCCGCTGCTTTTTCTCTTACCAAAGGAACCAAATTTTTCTCGGATCTCGTCAATAGACATTTCGCCAAAACTACGGCGGCTTTTATGTTCTTCCGGTCGATAGAACCATTGTTGTTTTTTGGAAGCCCAGCGGCATTTCAGCGCCTTTAACGTGTCTTTGTGTGTTTTGGTATCGCCGGAAATCCAAACCCAGTTACCGATAATTTCAAACACGATATCCGTCAGGCCAGCCAGCTCGCGCAGTACGTTTTCCATTTCTTCCGAAAAATCGTAGTAGTCTGCCTGTTCTGTGGATTGGCCATACTTAATTTTATCAAGATTAGCCAGGAGAAAATCACGGGCAGCGTTGATCATCTTCATCATTTCGCCGCCCAGCTCAGGGTTACGATCTGGATGATATTTCAGGGATAGGCGCTTGAATGCTTTTTTAATATCAGCTTCGGTAACATCACCGGAAAGGCCAAACACGTTTAATGCTTCTTGAATGTTCATATAAAACTCCCTCGCAGACCATCAGCACGGTTGCCGCCGCTAACCTGATGGAAGCTGGCACCATTGCCAGCCGATGAGAGTAATATACAGAAACAGCGCGAAAAAATCAACCACTAATAAACCAATAGTTTATAAAAAGTAGCTAATTTTTCGCACTGCGAAAATTTTACACGTTGCACAAATGAAGCGTGTACAACCTAATCAATACAGCTCATGAGATCATCGGCAAACTTTCTCACCTCTTGCACATACTCAAGCTGTGAAACGCTCATAAACGACGTGGCGGCAATAGTTTCCGCATCGAAATGTATTTCACGTAAGATCACGTTTGCCCGCTCTGAAGAGATAGCGCCTTGCTGATGAAGAAATAGCGTCTGTAAAGCATCACCTTCACGCTTTGCCATATAAACATGCGCCTGAATAGCTGTTTCTATGCCTAATGACTCGGCGCAGAAAAGATCATGCTGATAGTCCATTTCGGCTTGCGCACGAGGATCACGTAAATAACAAAAGCTACAACCAGTAGGATCTACAGCACAAGAGCAAGCTTCATCAATTTCCTTCGTTGCTTCTGGATTCACTGCCGCGCTTTTAAGCATCATTTTAACCCTCAGAGTAAAAGATTAGATTGCATTGAAATCTAAATATCGTTTATCAAATCCATAATAGAATTATACACATAACCCTGATAAAAATAAACTACAAATAAACTAATAATGCATAAATAGTTTATACAATGAATGGCGGCACGATACAGGGAAGGCAACAGCACAAATGTGCAGATCACACCAGGGCGCAAATTGCCGGAACAATCCATTTAGCAAAAGGCGACAAACCTCCCCCCTCCCTGCTAAGCCAAAACAAACTTAACGCCACTCGATATTTCTTTGCCCCTCCGGGGGGACGCAGTTAGTGAAGCCGGGTTAACCCGGCGAACGGTACTGCGAGTGCGAGCCGTAGGCGAAGCTACGGGGGCAACAGCACCGTGTTAACAAGCAGGGGTTTTGAGCGAGGATGGAAGCCCGAAGGGGCGAGATGCGTAGCAGCTCGATGCGAAGCACGAGAGCCGTTTTAGAGGCATAGCCTCTAAACGCTCCCAGGGTAAGCACTAAGATAAATATGAGCCATTTTAAGAGGCTGTAATGAAAGCGTGTAGGGTAGGTGGTTTCTTTCATTTAAACCGCTCATACAAGCTTACAGAGCGGTTAAAATCGACATAAGATCACAGTGTTAGGTTGCTAATTACTTTGCAGATGGTTTTCCATGTTCAGCGATCATCTTTTGAACCTGAGCGGCCAACTCCGGTGGTAGCCAGCCCTCAACATACACAAGTTTCGTACCTTCCTCGTCCATGTATTCATCGATGATTTTTTGTAATCTTTTTATCGTTGCGAAAACAGCCTGGGTGGAAAGCTCATTTTCCCTGGCAACATCCACCTGTCTCTTACCTTCAACAAAAATAGCGTAGCCAATTGATGTAGTTTGATGCGAAAGAGTTCGCATGCGAGGCTCAAGATTCTTCCAGTCACTCTCTGTTAAGCGTTTAATTTTAGACATGTTTTGCGTACCTTTCTTAGACTGGAATTAATGTTTTATTGTTACAACTAATAACCAAAGTGAATATAAACTATTTGTAAAACAATTATAAGCACATTAGTTTGCGCTGGCAATTCAGGCCAGCGCACCAGGTTAATTCAATGCAGATGGATCAATCAGCATTTTCCCCGAACTGATGCTCTGCGCGAAAGCAAGTCCGGCTTTTTTCTGTGCGGCCACATCTGCTTTTATAGTCAATCGTTCTGGATCGACGCAGATATTTTTCCAGTTGGCATATTCGAAATAGCTGTCCCGTTCTGAGTTTGTTGCTTGCATGGCTAATTGTTCAATAGCTCTGACCACATCACGCACTGGCATACTTTCAAGAAGATTAAACACAGCCCAACCAAATGCATTAACGGTAACAGCATGGAAGGTAAGGTATTCCTTTCTGAACTCACCTGATTTACACGTCTTGGCGTAACCTTCAAGATCGGTCAGCATATACCAGGCATTCCAATAACATTCAAGATCTTCACACATAGCCGCTGGGGTATCGCTCTCAGGTCTGTTAGCGATCATCTTTTTCGACGCATCATATAAGGCTTTGTAGCTCACCCATTTATCGCTTTTTGCTGGTACAGCGTTGTGCTCATAGTCAACAAATTGACCAAGAGGGCTCTTTTCCAAAATGCCTATCAGCATCTGAGACAGTTTATTTTTACTGTCATAGGCCATGTTGATAGAGGCCGCTGGTTTAGATGCATTGTTATTAATATCGCTGAAAAATTGTTTCCTGGTTGTAAGAGGTTCATTCAGCGTTAAGTGAATGCCAATCTGATAGTGTCGGACATCGAAGTTTTCCCGGACATAATCGACAATCCCACGGGCGCGATGCTGCCCGTCGAACAGCTCAATTCGAGAGGCCAGGGTGAAACGAACCATTACCATGTTCGTGTTACCGACTTCCTCGATCTCATATTCACCATCACAGTTACCGATAAGTGAGGGAACAATCATCGGCGTTTTGTTGAGGTAAGAAGAACGTAAATAATCAGTGAAGTTTTTTGCGCGCTTAAGATTAAGATCACGTTGAGCACGCTCTAGAGTGGTTTCGTGGGCAACGGTTGTTATGAATCGTTCTAACTGGCTCCAGAGTAAAGAAATCAAAAGCATTTCCTTCCCGCCTTGCGATACACGGATTCCTGGCACTTCAAGTTTATATGGTTTACTCATTTACTTGCTCCTTCTAAACACCTGCGGTTGCCGCCGCAACTAATTGTAAATAGCCAAAAACTACATAACGTAGCCATTATATAGTAAGCACTCAGCAAATCAACTATTTATAAACTATTTATTTATTTGGGATTTAACGGCGTGAAACACCGATACTTCAGAAAGGAGTGAGGCTATACCCCGGCAAGAGTATAGCCTCGATGGTTCTGCGAAGGAGCAGAGAAACCAGTAGAAATGCTAGATTATACGAACATTCATGTAAATCTGTTTTCGTAAAAAGTTTCCTGGCTCACTGCTTAGATTTTTCGCATGCGAAAAATTCAGTTAGTGGTCAATGTGCGAAAATGCCGCGATTGTTGCATTTTCAAGGCTCACAGCAAGTGGGAAAGGTGAACCGCGATATGTACGTGCCTCTCCGTTTACAATAGAGAACTTTTTAAGAATGCCAGATTTTTCTAACGCAGTTATAACGTTACTGCTGTTTTTGGCAAATCCCTTCCTTTTGACCTCATCGGAACATAACGCTTCATCTATCTCATGTTTGAGGATTAAGCTTTTGTTGAGTCGGTACTGATCTACACAAAAGAAAATAATTTCAAGAGCGAGCAGTGGTCTTGTTGACTCTTTGCTTACCGTATCAAAGATACTCGTCAGTGTGACACTCATACGCTGATGATCCTGGTTTTCTTCTTATTCTCTTCTAAGGCCGCACAAATCCAACCGAGAGCGCATAGCTTATCTAAATCATCCTCTACCCGATTTGAATAATCGGTGAGTCGGGTGCAATCCCCATTGACTCGGATGAAAAAGTAACCATACATCGCCCAACCGCTTGCATCTGTAGGCCTCCAACCGGAATTAAGACAAAGTTTAAAGGCCGATAAACACGCCCACATAGGGGCGCTGTTTTTATTTATCCAATCTTGCAGCGTTGTTCCCTTTGGGGGAGAACGCCGCTGCACTAATCCCTCATTGATAGCTTGCTCTGTCAGCTTTTCTGCGGCTAAAGATGGTGATAGACCAGACTGGTAGAGCCATTCATTAATGGCTCTACCTCGTACTCCTCTGATTAACCACGTATAACCGTCAGTGCTGTCAGGCATAAACGATTCTGACAAGTTTTAACTCCTCTACTGCTACCAGGTTATCCTTACCATCAACAACGACACATACAACACCGTCGATTGATTCTTGGTTGGTGATCAGGGAACCTTCGGTAACTACACCATCTTTGAGGAATGACACAATTACTTGATGAGTTTTCTTCTGACCAGGTATCTTACTTTTTCCGCTGCCTTCGGAACCAGCATCTTCACCGCCAGCACCATTCTCTGTGCCGCCAGTACCTTTGTCTGTACCGCCTGTGCCTTTGTCCTCGCCGTCCGTATCGTTGCCTGTACCGCCAGTGCCGTTATTTGCGCCGTCAGTACCGTTGTCTGTACCGCCAGTGCCGTTACTTTCACCGTCAGTACCGTTGTCAGCATCACCATTCTTAAGTTTTGCTTGAGCATCCTTAACGGCAGAACGCTTAAGTTCACCTGCGGCCTGTGCTGCCTCTACAACGTCATAAGCGAGGTCTGGAGACTTTTTATAAACCCCGGCCAGGATATAGAACGTTTCAATATCCGTGGTCAACGAGGTTACATTATCAAGTAACTCTAATGGAAGCTTACCGATCGCGAGCATTTTACTTACCCACGAATTATTTACACCTAATTGCTCGCAAATATCTTTGGGCTTTAACTTATCGATAGTATTAAGTTCGACAACACCGATAGCCGTGTCCACGATATCCAGATCTTCACGGTGCATGTTCTCTGACATCTGAACTACACGGAGGTTTTCTGGTGCCGGGCGTAAAACCGCCTTGAGCGTAGGTGATTCATTTTTCTGATTCGCGTAGTAGCGGGTAAAGCCAACCAGGAGATCGGCCATACCTTCATCATCTGGCTCAGTCAGGATGCATGGTTCAATCTGTCCATGAAGCTTAATCGACGCGGCGATTTGTTCCACTTTTTCGGCGTTGTACTTACGACGAACCTGTGGATTGATGCGAATTTTATTCAGTGGGAAATCAACAATGTATTCCCCTTCATCCAGCACGGAACTCAGGGTTTCAGTCAATACGTTTGTGTTTTTAGCATTCATCTTAATTTACCTTCTCAACAATTCTAGAAATGACCGATTTAACAATTTTGGCAGCCTTGCGATGGTTGCCGTTTCTTGCCTGATGCCAGATAGCTCGGCCAGCCGCTCCAGCAGTTTTGATAGGCTGCACGTCAGGGATCACAACATCGATTAAAATGTCTCCGAAACGCTCAGCCAGGAAGTCATAAATTTCGCGCTGTTCCTGGGTGTTATTAAATTTATTCACAACCAGAGAGTTGATTTTGGCGCGAGGATTGTAGCGCGTCAGCTTACGGATAGTGTCTCTCAGCTCCACCATCCCCTCTATCGCCTCCGTTGTACATTCAAGCGGAACGACGATGTGATCTGCTGCCAGCACTGCTGCTGTGATACGCGAACTTAAACCCGGAGGGGTATCAATGACGATATAGTCGTATTGAGTTTTTAACTTTTTGATTTCTTGTGCGAAGTTGAATGAGTTTTCAATTTCGGCACGGTCGAGATTATGGATAGTACGATCACTGTAAAGAGAAGAGAGGTTCTCATTGACCTGCTGGATGTCATACGGCTCATTGAAGAACATGCCATTAAGAACACGCAGATTGTCTTTCAAATTAAAGACACGTTTAGCGGTACGCCCCTGGTTATCCAGAGGTACAAACAGGACGCTCTTATGCTCAATCTCAGAGAGATATTGCGCTATACCAACAGCAAGGGTGGTTTTACCGATACCACCTTTTTGCTCCGCTACCGTAATGACAGCCATAATCAAACCTCCGCCTATTAGATTTCTTGGCATGGGCATTATTGCCCGTTCAATTCATGGTCGTAGTATCTCACCTGATGCCTATGGTGTCAATATTGAAACCATAAAAGATTGCACCTTTTTAATAATCGACCACACCGCAGAAAACTTAAGAAAAAAATTCCACATTAGGAATGCACCTATAGCCTATGGGATTTGGTTTATGAATCGATGGCTACAGGTTGGTTTCTATGATGGATGTTTTTTGCCCGCAACAGTCATACAGGATCCTGGGGTAAAAATCACTGATATTGGTTAGGAGAGCCTCCTTTCTGGAGAGCCGGTTTTGAAACTGCGTCGCAGTTAGGGTGATGCTCCGCAATGAAAGCGAGCAAAAATCAAATAAAAAAAATATATATAACTTATTGAGCGTGAGCAAAAATCAAAGCGACATCGGTAGGCTGAATGGCGATTGTGGGAAAGTTGTTGGCAGTTCTGTTCCTGCCAATGACTTTTCCACATGAGACACCCTCAGTTCTGCTAGCTGTACCCATAATCCACAGGCTTAATTTTATAAGGTCTTTTATATGTATTACTGTTTTTTAAGATCTTGTCTTTTAGAGTCTAAAATTAGCTATTAACCTATTGAATGTTATGGATAAAATATTATTCAAAGGAACAAATCGCCGCTAATGCAGGAACAAATCGCCGCATTCACAGAAATTATGTTCCTCCTTATAAGCCTAGTTCTTCCAGTCACCATATTCCTAAGTAACTGTTTTATATAGCAGGAACAAATCACTGCTTTTAGCGGAACAAATCGCCGCTCAGGAAATGGAGTTTTCAACAAGTAAAGCAATTGTATTGTACATTACAAAATTAATGTAACCTTATGAAATTGAATGTAATTGTGTAATCCTGGCGCATTGCTAACGATATTTTATACACATAATGGAGTCTAAGGTTTATGTGCATGTGATTACTAACTGATGTGGGGGTTCGCTTGTCTCCGGGATGTGGTTTATACCTCGTGGCATGTTGATGTACTGAGCGGCGATCTGTTCCGGCGCAGGGGCGGGTGAGGTGAGCGGCGCTTTGTTCCGGCACTGGCCGTGGGGATGCTGAGCGGCGTTTTGTTCCGGTGCTGGCCGTGGGGATGCTGAGCGGCGTTTTGTTCCGGTGCTGGCCGTGGGGATGCTGAGCGGCGCTTTGTTCCGGCACTGGCCGTGGGGATGCTGAGCGGCGTTTTGTTCCGGTGCTGGCCGTGGGGATGCTGAGCGGCGTTTTGTTCCGGTGCTGGCCGTGGGGATGCTGAGCGGCGTTTTGTTCCGGTGCTGGCCGTGAGGATGCTGAGCGGCGCTTTGTTCCGGCACTGGCCGTGGGGATGCTGAGCGACGTTCTGTTCCGGCGCTGGCCGTGGGGATGTGAGCGGCGTTTTGTTCCGGCGCTGGCCGTGGGGATGTGAGCGGCGTTTTGTTCCGGCGCTGGCCGTGGGGATGTGAGCTGTGATTTGTTCCGGCGCTGGCTGTGGGGGATGTGAGCGGCGCTTTGTTCCGGTACTTGTCGTGGGGATGCTGAGCGGCGTTCTGTTCCGGTTCTGGCCGTGGGGATGCTGAGCGGTGCTTTGTTCCGGTACTGGTCGTGGGGATGCTGAGCGGCGCTTTGTTCCGGCGCTGGCTGTGGGGATGCTGAGCGGCGCTTTGTTCCGGCGCTGGGGCGGGGAAGGTGAGCGGCGTTTTGTTCCGGCGCTGGCTGTGGGGATGTGAGCGGCGATTTGTTCCGGCGCTGGCCATGGGGATGTGAGCGGCGATTTGTTCCGGCGCTGGCCATGGGGATGTGAGCGGCGATTTGTTCCGGCGCTGGCCGTGGGGATGTGAGCGGCGATTTGTTCCGGCGCTGGCCGTGGGGATGTGAGCGGCGATTTGTTCCGGCGCTGGCCGTGGGGATGTGAGCGGCGTTTTGTTCCGGTACTGGCCGTGGGGATGTGAGCGGCGTTTTGTTCCGGTACTGGCCGTGGGGATGCTGAGCGGCGTTTTGTTCCGATGAGCTGTTGATGCTCTTAAATTGTTGACTAAATCAAAATTGCAAAATTGATTTGTACAAAGCGGAACAAATGTGTAATTATCATGGCTCAAATGTTCCGGTGAAAGAGCGTGGTACACAATGACTGTTCGACAGGGGAAGTTAGTTCTTAAAAAGCGGCCACTCTATCAAGCTAACGTACTGACTCAAGCAAGAGATGGTCTGTCACGCGATCAGCGCAGGCTTTTCTATCTGATGCTTGATTCTATTTCGACGCAGGGTTGGCCTGAAAATGGCGTTTTCAAAATAGATCATCTTTTCTATTCGCAGGTCTTTAAACTCAGTGAGAAAGAAGCACGCGAAGATATTCGTCGGGCAATGGCTGATTTCAAAGGTAAGGAAGTGACCTTGTATGAGTCATGGGAAGGTGGGGTATCAGTCATGCGTGAAATGAGCTGGACTACTTCCAGATGGACTTCTGAGGAGCGGGGAATTTATCAAATCAAAATTAACCCTGACTTGCGAGAGTTCATGGAACCATTTGCTCATGACCTGCCCTTTACTATGTACCGTTTAGAACAGGTATCGCGCGTTCCTTCAAAATACTCGATGAAGCTACTGGAGGCGCTATCCCAATTTAAAACCACAGGGTTTTTTGCGATACGTTTAGAGGATCTAAGGGTACGCTGGGAGTTACCGGCTTCATATGAGAAATGGTCGTTACTGAAAGCGCGAGTGCTTGATCCAGCGCTCGCTGATGTAAGAAAGATAGAAGAATTTAGAAGCGTAACGATGATGGAAAAAAGAGAGGGAACTGGCAAGAATGGAAAGGTAACAGGGGTATCGTTCTCGTTTACTATCGACAAATAAAAAAGGCCGCTTAGCGGCCTTTTTTGTTGCATAGCATCTTTATCAAAACCGAAACGGCAAGGTAGGCGAGTGCCATATAGAAGTATTTTGTAACGCCGCTCGTCTGGTAGAAAACTACGGCCATAAGCACCGATGAAACGATCAATAAAGTGCTGACCTTATTTAAAAGGTGGAGTGCGAGAGAGAGGAATGGGCTAGCTACAATCATTACCACCTCTACAAAGAACATAGCTACCTTCTTCGCTAGATTCTTTTTTGTGACGCTGTTCTGAGCCATTGTAGTTGTGTTCGCATTGCCAGGGAAACTGACGATGTTATTCATTTTCCTCTCCTGCTGCAAAAATTGTTGTTAAACATAGTAAATCAAAATTTAAAGATTGACGCAAGATAATTGTTCGCGTTTAATGAAATAGTCTCTTCAAAAAGTAAATAAAAATGAAAACGTTTATAACGGCAATGATAGGTTGCCTTTTTATAGGCCAATCTGCGCACGCCTCAATGTCTGATCCAAACGAAATTCATGAGCTGGTAAAACAATGTGCACCAGGTATTAATGCAGACAGTAAGGTTGTAGTAGGAATAGTAAAAACTGAATCTGCGGGTAATCCTTTCTCGATTGGGATAAACACAAAAGGAGTAAAACTTAAAAGACAGCCTAAAAATATAATTGAAGCAATTGAAGTTGCCACATGGTTAGCAAAAAACCGCTTTAACTTCGACGCGGGAATAGCTCAAATTAACAGTGTAAACATCAATAAACTGTTAATTGGAGATTTAGATTTTCGCATGCGAAAAGTTTTTGATCCTTGTGAGAATCTTGGGTTAGCGGAGACAATTTTTAACTCCTGTTATGCCATGACCGGCTCAACTGTTGGAGCTTTGAGCTGTTACAACACTGGAAACGCAAAAAGAGGGATCAAAAACGGGTATGTTGCTAAAGTTTTGGCTAATATCCCTGAGCTGGTTGATGTCTCTGGTGACGCTGTCAAGCCAAAGGTTCGGAAGCGAGTCCAGAGGGATGAAACCAGCCAGGATGAATCATTAAAAATTTCTACTGCTGATGCTGAAAATAAAAAAGCAGATGAAGAAGAAAATAAAAGTGATTCAGAAGGCGATGCTTTTGCAACTAATGGTGTGGATGATGTTTTTGGTAAATAGAGGCTTGAGAGATAATATCATTAATGCAATAATGATTGTCGTGTCAGGAAACATTATATCTATTTCTGTTGGGTGCAAAGCAAAGAATGTTGTCACTTTAACGGGGATGATTGAATGACACCTTACGGAATGCAATTAAAAGACGCTGAAGAAATTATAGATAGAAATTCCATTCTTAATGTTTTGGCTGAACAGCAAGACAATGGAGAATGGGCTTTCTTTATAACTTTCCAAAACAAAGCATCTAATTCTACTGATACCGTTTATATAGAGCGTCAACGACAAGGGATGAGAACATGGGCAGATCCCCGCAAAATGTTCGATTTCATGTCTGATACTTTTGGTATCAGGGAAGGTACATTTAAAACTAAACCTAAGAGATAAGTAGCTATGTTAATTAAATCTAAAATTCAAAATATCAAGTACACCGCTATGGCGTTCGCACTTTCTAGTGCGCCACATTTCGCTTTTGCAGTGAATAAATCAGACGCTGGGATCAACAGCGTAAATACCTGGCTGGGAACAATCATCCCTATCATTCTAGGGGCGGCGTTACTGGTGCTGGGAGCACTCTATGCTATGGGGTTCGTGGGTAAAGAGATGTTCAAACAAGTCGGTGGAGGATTAATCTTCGGCGGCGCTGGCTCATGGCTGGTTTCTCTCTTCTTCTAATGGGTCTTTATGTCACCATATGACTTATACAAAGGGGCGACTCGCGCCCCTGAATCATTAGGTATTCCTCGCAACGCTTGTTTATATATATTCACTGTCTCAGCAGCGCTTGCGATGATGTTCTACAAACCATTATTTCTTATCTCAATCCCGATATATTGGAAGTGTTTGAATTTATATCGTGAGGATAAGGATAATTTTTCTATTGTGGGGTTATGGATAAAAACAACGTGGATTCATAAGTTCCTGTGTGGCGATGATGCCGAATATCTTTGCGACGATTACACTGAAAAGGAAAACTGGAAATGAAAAAGGGGCTTTTTTCATTCAGAAAAGACCACGCATCAACCAAATTTCTTCCTTTTTCATATCATCTAACAGATAACATTGTTAGTTTAAAAGGGTATGAATATACCACCTTGATTCAGGTTGGTGGGAAGTCCTATCAAACTAAGGATGCCAGTGAAATATATAGATGGATCGAAAACCTGAATACAATGTCACGAACCGTGGCTAATGAACATGTAGAGTTTTACTCATATATCATTCGCAGAGATATGATGAAGTATCCTGATGGAGAGTATGATAACTACTTTGCAAAAAATCTTAACGCTAAATATCAAAAAGAGTTTGAAGATACAGATACTAATCCTTTAAAGGTAAATGAGCTGTATTTGGCTATCGTCTATAAGCCTTTTGGTAACTCTGTATTGTCCGGCATAAAGAAAAAAACATTCACTTCTTATGATGCTGTCAAAATGTTTCAGAACGACTGTATCAAAGAATTAGAAACGATAACCGAAAAAATGCTAACGGCTCTTGGTGACTATGATCCTAGATTGTTGGGGACGTATTCACAAAAATTACCAGGCATTGACCGGGAAATTGTGTTTTCAGAACCAATGGAAGTGATGTCATTTATTTTAAATGGCAGGAAAGAAAGGGTTCCTTTGACTTCTAAGCGGTTCGCGGCATCGCTGCCTTCAACGCAGATCAAGTTCAGTAAACATGGTGAGTTTGGCATTCGTCGTTACAACGGTGAGGCGGAAATTGTTGGTATGCTGGATATTGCCGACTATGAAAAGCATACGTTCCCAGGCCAGTTAGACTACCTGCTTGAAAGTGATTTCTCTTTTGTGATCGCAAATTCCTTCGGCTATATCAGTGACCGGGCAGCAGAAGGTTTCTTAAAAAATCATATTAAATTTATGAAAGAGCAAGGGGATGTCGGCGTTACTCAGATACGCAAACTGGATGAAGCGCTCGATGCCCTGAAAAGCGGTAACTTCAATATGGGGATGCATCATTGCTCTGTGATGGTCAGTGCTCCAGAAATTAAAGAAGTACGAAAACGCCTGGTTTCGGTAACAAATGATTTAAGTTCGCATGGTTTGATCATGAAGCAGTGCACTAAATCGCTGGAAGCTACTTTTTGGGCGCAGTTCCCTGGCAACCGTAAGTACAGGGCTAGAGCTAAACCAGTCACTTCGTACAATTTCTGGTGTTTCTCATCGTTCCATAATTTCCTTACAGGTAAGGCACAGGGGAACCCCTGGGGGGATGCGATAACAGCGTTCAAGACGGATTCAAGGACACCGTTTTTCTTTAGCTGGCATGATTCCCCCCTTAATCAAAATTCACAGGGTAAGCGTCCTGTAGGCCATACAGGAATCTTCGGGAAAACAGGGGCTGGTAAGACTGCGCTTCTTGATTTCCTTCTTACTATGTCCACCAAAGCAAAGCTGAACGCAGTTATCTTCGATAAAGACAGGGGGATGGAAAACACTGTCAGGGCTAATGGTGGTGTTTACAATGCCGTAGAGTGGGGTGTACCTACCGGGTGGAACCCACTTCAGCTCGAACCCACACTGAAGAACATCAGCTTCTTAAAAGAATTCATTGCTGAGCTGGCTCTTGGTGGAACATCGAGAGAGCTTTCTGATGAAGATAAGCGGGATATCTCTACTGCCGTTGATAGCGTGATGACAAAGGCGGATAAGAGCGAAAGAAACTTAACAACGTTAAGTTACATGCTTCCGCCTGGCGATGAGAACAGGGTGTCAGTCAGTAAGCTTTTGTTCCCCTGGGTTGATGGTGATTATAAGTGGGTTTTCAATAATAAAACCGACAATCTTGAATTAGGTAAAGGTTATTACGGCTTTGATACAACTCAGTTTCTTGAGAAAAAAGCAATCCGTGTACCAATACTCAGGTATTTGACTCATCGCGGCGATGAGATGATTAATGGTGAACCTTTTGCCTATGTATTTGAGGAGTGCTGGAACTTCTGTTCAGATGAATTTTTCATTAAGCTGATTAAAGACAAGCTTAAAACAATTCGTAAAAATAACGGCATCGTTATCTTCTCTACTCAGGAACCTAATGATGTCTTATCTTCACCAATTGGCCGGACATTTGCAGCTTCATTGGCAACAGTCATTGCGTTGAGAAATGATAAGGCTAATGAAGAGGATTATAGGGTGCTGGGCTTGTCTGACGTTGAAATCAATATTATAAAAACAATGGCAGAAACAGACAGAAGATTTATTATTAAGCAGAACAGAATATCAGCCGTGGCTCGCTTTGATATGTCTCGCTACTCAGATGAAATGGAAATATTGTCTGGTTCAGAAGATACAGCAATTATCCTTAATCAGTGCATTAATGATGTTGGCAACGATGTTGAAAAATGGCTACCTGTGTATTACGAAAGAATCAGGAAACAGAAAAAATGAAAAAGAAAATCTTAGCGTTATTGCTGGTTTCAACTCTGAGCAGTAATGTCGTTGCAAGTGGCATCCCTGTTTTTGATGCCGCATCAATGACAAATGCATTGAATACTATTGCTCAGCTAAGACAACAATTAGATCAGTTAAAATCATTGCAGTCACAATTTGAAGGTGTCAGGTCTATGGGATCGTTACTCAACAGACCTGAGCTGAGGAATATGTTGCCTACGGACTGGCAACAAGTATATGACGATGTGAAAAATGGCCGACTGGAAGGTGTATCAGACCAGCTTTCCAAGTTAGAAGATTCAGAGTCTGTAAGAGGTACTCAAGGTGAGCTGGATGAGTTAAGAAAGCGTAAATGGGAACAAGCGCTTTCAAATAAAGTAATGAGTGAGAACGCTTATAAAGCCAGCATCCAGCGCCTCAATAACCTTGAAGAGCTTGGCCGTAAAATCAATACAACGCAAGATGCAAAAGCTGCAATTGATTTTATGTCTCGCATGCAGCAGGAACAGGCGCTTGTACAAAACGAAGCAGCAAGAATGCAGTTAATGAGCATGCTACAGCAATCCGAAGAAAGAATTAACATTCAGAAAGAGGAGAATGTGCAGAAGGCAATTTGGGATGTCAAAAAGCCGATGCCTAGATTCTAAATTTTCGCATGCGAAAAATGAGGTGCTAAAATGGCTTTTACTTTTTTTACAGATTTGGAAAGAAACATTGATGCAATGGTAATTGATATAGTTGCTACCATTTCAAATAACGCAATGGATTATTTCCTGCCAGTTGTCAGTTCTGGTTTAGCCATGTCTTTTATATGGTTCGGAACTATGTGTGTTTTAGGTAACTATGATGCCCCAGCGTCTGATTTTATTAAAAAAATCCTTGTAATCACGATTGTGGTTGGCATTGCTGGGGCGGGGGGGTTATATCAAACTGAAATAATGAATCTTATCTTAGGGCTTCCATCTGAGCTGGCCTCCGCTCTTGCAGGAGGCGGTAACACTGGAGTGAACGTCTTAGATATTTCAGCGGAAAAGACGCTTGATAAAACCATGCAGATCTTCGACCTGGTAGGGGTAACACCTTCCTCATGGTTAAATGCCCTTGTGGGGATAGTTTTTTTTGTATCAGGTATGTTCTTGGTCGGTTCAACGGCAGTGTATTTCATCATATCAAAGGTAGTGGTGAGTATACTTGCGGGACTAGGGTTTATATTCATATTTGCATTCCTTTGGGAGCCATTGCGTAATTTCTGTAGTTCGTGGATAAACCAGATTGTAAATTATTCATTGATGCTTGTTATAAGCTCATTATTCTTTAGTTTCTTAATGGGCATGTATGATCGGTTTATTACAGGTTTCACTGTAGGTGAATCAAATATGCTTTTCACCGCTTTTGCAATCGCATGCTTTACCTTTATAGGATATAAGCTTCTAAATGAAATACCCACGTTATGTGCCGCATTAGCCAACAGCGTACATGTAGGGTCACTTACAAAAGGATCTGAAAAAGCACAACATAATAGTGCGCCTAGTAGTGGTGGCGGTGGCGGTGGACAACCAAATATTCCGGCGGCTGGAGGTGCTAAAGGATCTTCGCCAACGGAAATATCCACAGCGCCATTTAGAGGCAAATCAGCAGTATAAATTAAAAAGCCCGGAAGGGCTTTTTTATTGCAATCAAAATTGTAATTATGATTAATTTGAATATAATATCTAAATATTCAAAGGGGAGATTTTATTTCATGAGTAAGAAAGTCGATTTAGCGGATTACGAAAAATTTTTGCAAGAAGCAAAAGACACGGAAATTGATTTGTTAGTAAATAAAGAAAAGACAATTAAATTTCTAAAGTTATGTTGTCTAGGTTTCTTCTCTCTTGCGGCATTGGGCGTGGGGGGCGTTGTAACCATACTCCCATTAAAAGAACCACCTATCCCATATATTTTAAAAGTTGATAGTGTCACCGGGCGTGTTGATTCGTTGAGTTTAGTTACTCCTGAATCGCTCAGCCAAATGGATTCTGCGGTAGATTACTTTATTCGATTCTATGTGAAGAACAGAGAAAGTTATTCTGCTGAAAACATTCAAACATACTATGACACCACGATAGAAATGAGTGATGAAGAACAAGCCAGGGCATGGGATAAAAAATTTTTCGATGGTAAAAATGCCATTGATAAAGTGCTAGGAAATTCCGTTTCAATCGAGGTGGAGGTGAAAGATGTAATACCTGACTATAAGAATAATAAAGCGGTCGTGCGTTTTATTAAACGCTACGTCTACGACAACAAACAGCCTGTAACTGAATACTGGTCTGCTGATTTATCCTGGTACTTCGACACCGGAACCGTGAAAGTATCACAGCGAGCCATAAATCCGCTGCGCATGAAAGTTGATGATTATCGTTCTTCACAGGAAATCAGCAAATGAAATTAAGAAAAGCAGCTTTTTTTATTCTACTAATTTTTAGCTCGCAAAATTCTTTCGCATTGGATGTTCCTACAGGCTCAGCCTACGACTCCCGAATCAAAACGATTATGTTCAATGCTGATGATGTAACACAGATTGATAGTGTCATTGGTGTTCAGACACACATAATTTTAGATCCGGGCGAGACATATGTGACACATGCTTTTGGCGATAGTGATGCATGGACTTTCTCACATAAAGAAAACCATTACTTCATCAAGCCAAAAGCTGAAAATGGGGATACTAACCTGACAATTGTTACAAATAAACGTAACTATAACTTTGATGTTAGATATCACGAAAAAGCTTATGTAAAAGCCGGAAAGGGTAGACGCACCTTTGATCCGCAATTTACCTTTCAGGTGCAATTCAAGTACCCGGAAGTAGAAGCTCAAAAGAAAAAAGTTGCTGATGATGCCAAGAAACGAGAACAGGTATTCTCACAGCTCCTTGCAAAAGGTGTAAACACCAAATATTCATTCAATGGCGAGAAGAAACTAACACCGGCTTACGTATGGGATAGTCAGGGCTTTACCTATTTCAAATTTGCAGTAGGTCAGGAGATCCCGAATATTTATCCAGTCGGCTTGGATGGTACAGAGCAAATTGAAATGCGTCATATGGAGGGAACGTATAAAGAAATAGTAGTAATGCACAGGGTCAGCAAAGAATGGCACATCCGGCTTGGGAAATCCGTTGCGGGTGTTTATAACGAAAACGACGGTTCAATACCTCTGATTACTCCGGCGACAGGAACAGTTTCAGAACAGTACAAAAGGGTAATTATTAATGAAGAATAATGAAATTGATGCATTTGAAGAACTCGAAAAGTCACGCGATGAGCTATCAGATAAGATAGTTAAGCGTAAAGCTACATCCGGCGCTGGGCGTTTTTTTGGTGCTCTTATAATTATTCTCACGGTGCTGGGTGGGGTTGGTTTCTTTCTGTTTAAAAACTACTTTCAGCACAGGGAAGTAGAAAATAATACTCAAATATTCCCAACAGCCAGTAAAGAAATAAAACGTACTTTCTCAATTGATACAGAAAAAAAAGAACCACCAAAAGAAGAGAGTGATGAGCATACAACACCTGCCCCACAAACCGTTGAAGTGCAATCTCCCCCAAATCCTAATCCTCAACAAGAGGTGGACGAGAACGGCTTAACTCCTGAGCAAGCTGCCGCTCAGCGACGGCTTAAGTCTGGATTTGGTGCGGGAAATGATGAAGAAAGTAGCGCGGCCAATGCAAGTGCAGACAGCGGTTCAGGATCCGGGCTCTCTGATAAGTCAGGCGATGGTGCTGATAATGGACTTGAGAACTCACTAAACACAGTGCCAACAGTCACCGTTAAAGCGTTTGCACGTAAGAGTCTGGATTTGATGATTACTCGTGGCAACAGCATTCCATGCTCATTGACCAGAGCCATCGATTCAACTCAGCCAGGGCAGATTACGTGCGTAACAATCAAACCGACTTTATCCTCAAGTGGAAAGGTGGTGCTTATGGAGACAGGAACGTTGTTTGCCGGGAACTACCAAAGCGATCTTAAACAAGGTATTGCGAGGATTCAGGCTACGTTCGACAGGCTTGAAACACCTGGTAAGGTGTTTATGTCATTAAGAGCCCCAGCGATTGGTACTATGGGTCAGGGTGGCATAGATGGAGAGATCGACACACAGTTTGGTAAACGTTTCTATAACACTATCTTGCTCGCAACTATTCAAAGCACTGTGGCCGCTGGTAGTAGTCGTTTGGCCGGAGGTAGCAATGATTCTGTTAACCTGAATAGTTCAACGCAACCTGTTTCTGATTTAGCTACAGAAACGCTAAAAAACTCAATTAATATTCCGGCAATTTTAAGAAAAAATCCTGGCGAAATTATCAATATCGATGTTTTACAGGATATGGACTTCAGCTCAGTTTATAGGATCGAAAATGTCAACTAATGATAGCGGGTACATGGTCAGAAAGCTTCTCACGCCGATTTCACATTATCTTAAAGATGATGATGTCACTGAAATTATATTCAATAAGCCAGGTGTTGCTTATTTGAAAACTACAAAAGGGGACAGAAGAGAAGATGTGCCTGATTTAACAGAAAGCAATATGAATGAGTTGCTCAGATCTATTGCAGTGTACAACCAAACGAAAGAATCATCGTTGAATTATTTCATTCTTCCAGATGGTGAGCGCTGTACTGTCATTCGTTCGCCAGCAGCTTTTAAAGGTTACTATGGATTTATTATCCGTAAGTTCATGTCGATTTCTAAGACCTTGCCACAATATGTGGAAGATGGGGCATTTGAAAATACCAAAAATGCATCTTTTCACATTATGACACCGGAGCTTATCGAAAAACATCTTCAACATACAGATGGGCTTCGTATTGATGAAGATGATGCTGAGCTACTCGATTTGCTGTACAACAAAAAGTATGAACGTTTCTTTGAACGGGCAATACAGCTTCAAAAAAATATTGTTATATCTGGTGCTACAGCGTCAGGTAAAACTACATTCATGCGCGCCGTTCTCGAATACATGCATAAAGATACTCGTATATTAACAATAGAAGATGTCCATGAATTAAAGCTGGAAAACTTCGATAATAAACTTCCACTGATATTTGGAAGGGGAGAAGGCCAGTTAACTTCACAGCAATTGCTCGAAGCTTGCATGCGTGCAACACCAGAAAGAATCTTGTTGGCGGAACTGAGAGGGGTTGAAACCTGGGATTATTTGCAGTCACTTAATACAGGACATCCTGGCTCTGTTACATCGGTTCATGCTGGCAGCGCATATAAAGCATTCATGCGTATATCAACACTGGCAAACCAATCCGAAGAAGGTCGAGCATTAGGTTTCGACGTAATTAAAGAAACTGTATTTAGTACGATTGATATTGTAGTCCAATTGAAACACCGGAAAGTTACTGAGATTTTTTATGATCCAGTTTTTGTACTTAAAAAGCTCACTCAAAATCATTAATTCAAAATTGTAATTTTGATTTGATTAGAATACAATGAACTAAATTAATACGGTGGCGAATTAATGAAAACATCAAAGCTGATTATCTTGGCTGTATCTGCCATTTCCGCAGCAGGTTGTAGCAGTAATAAGTTGCCATTACCAGAGGGTGACAAGCAAGCTTTAAATCAAAATGGCATCCCTGCTGAATTGGCCTTAGCAATAGCAAAAGAAAAGTCTCGTACTTCTTACATGACGGTATCTAATCCGCCTTTAAATACGAGTTATCAAAAACCTGTAATTCAAACAACAGGAACGAATAAATTTTCGCATGCGAAAAACCCGTGGTCTAAAGAATTCAACGGAACAGTTCCTAAAGCGGAAAAAAAAGAAGCTGTTTATTCAGGAATTGCAACAGCTAAAGATCAAACTAACTCACCGCGCAATCCTTTTTCTGGTAGCAGAAAGGATTCAAACTTGAATACAAGTGTCAGCGGTGCATACAGCAGCCCAATTAAAAACGTTACCTCTGTTAGTGCTGGCGCTGTAAGTAATAAACCTATAGAAGTCGCTAAGACGAACTCGAATGTGGCTGATAAGAAAGTTATCAAGCAAGTAGTTTCTATGAAACCAATTGCTTTAGAGGTGGCTAACAGTAAAACATGGGTAGCCAATACAGGATCCACACTTAACAAGACCTTAAATAAATGGGTTTTAGATGAAAAATGCAGTATTACGCAAAAGTGGAATATTGTGTGGCCTGAAAATATTGATTATCCGATAGATGTTCAGCTTTCATTTAATGGCACTTTCTATGATGCCATTACAAAACTGTTCGCACTATATGCGAAAGCAGAGAAACCACTTTACTTAGATGTTTATCCTCAACCATCGTGCGTGCTTTACGTTTCTACCACTGCAAACGGAAAAAAAGACAGGTAATAATATGAAAATGAAAAAATTATCCGCTCTTGTAGCGGTAAGTATTCTTTTGTCTGGATGCGCTATTCAGAGAATTAATAAGAATGTAAACGCTGCTAATGATGATATTAAAGATGTTAGTGCAGGTTTGCATAAAACATTCGAAACAAGACCTGCTGTACGTTTTCACACAGAACAATGGATAAATCCAACGCCAATTAAAATTAGCGAAAAGGAATTACCATCTAAAGTCATAAATTGCAACATTACTTATAAGCCTGGTAAATCCGTAGACATCTACCAGTTCGGCCAGGATGTAGCCATGCTGTGTGGTGTGCCTGTGCGTGTTACACCGGATGCTGCAATGATGCTAGCTGGCGGTGGCGCAAGTTCAGGAGTGAATACCTCACAGACACGTCAGACTTCGACTGTACCAGCGCCTATCGTTCCTACTGACAGTAACGGTATGATCCCTCTTGCTGGGTTCAGTAATACGGCTACTGCCAGCCAGCAATCTTTCAATCAGCGTAGCCCTGGTGCGCTGATTAGCGGTGTTGCGTATAACGGCAATATCTCAGGCTTGCTCGATGCAGTGACGGCTAAACTCGGCGTTTCATGGAAGTATGAAGGCGATAAGATCTACATTTACTATCTTGAAACTAAGCAATTCAGGATTGAAACCAGCGATGCCAAAAATAAACTTTTTAGTTCAATAAAAAGCGGTATCTCGGCATCTGCTGGTACTAGTAGTAACTCATCAAGTGGTACGAATAGCAGTAGCGGCGTTACTGGCGGTTCTGGCTCTAATTCTGAGGCAGAAATTACAATGGCAAACGATATCTACGGAGACTTGAAAAGCACCGCCGAAAGTATGCTTACGCCGGGTGTAGGCCGACTGAGTATGAACAATACCAGTGGAACTATTGTAGTGACTGATGTTCCAGAAGTTGTACGTACTATCGGTGAATATATTACTAGCGAAAACTCAAATCTGAGTAAGCAGGTATCTTTGACCGTAAAAATCTATACCATCAGCCTGGATAGTAGCGATGAGGTAGGTATTGACTGGAATTTAGTTTATAAATCTCTATCCGGCAATTATGGGGTGAATCTCTCCAATAACTTTACCAATTCAACTGATGCGATTTCAGGTGGATTCTCTGTGTTAGATACTGCCTCTGGTAAGGCAGCTCAATTCGCAGGTTCAGATATTTTGTTTAAAGCATTATCTGAGCAGGTAAATGTTACAAATGTCAAAACCAATAATATTATGACAACGAACATGGCGGCTGTGCCTTTGTCTGTTTCTACACAATCTACATATCTCCAGAGTGTCAGTGTGGCTCAGACAAGTAATGTCGGTACGACAAGTTCGCTCAATCCCGGAACGGTGACTACAGGAACAAATATTACCATCCTTCCTAAAGTTACTTCTGATAACAGCAAAGTTATGCTCACAATGGTAATGGATTTATCGACGCTTAAACAGATTCGTCAGATCAACAGTCCAGACAATACCAGTAAACTGGAAGCACCAAATATTGATTCGAATGCTATCAATCAAAGGGTATGGCTTAAACCTAATGATACTTTGATAATTAGTGGCTTTGAACAAGATGAAAAAAGCGGTACGAAACAGGGGGTAGGCGATCCTAATAATATTGTTTTAGGTGGCGGTATGAAGGGCTCTCATAAAAAGTCTATTTCTGTAATTTCAATTACTCCATCAGTGCAGTGAGTTCGTTATGGAAAAGACAACTGATTTGCAGTTACTAAAGAATGATTCTGTAAACGGGAATTCTTCGAATGAAAAAGAATCCCCGCAAGTAAGAATTGTGACCATAAACAAAAAGAAATTTGTTATTGGTCTTAAATGGCAAGGGCTTGATAACCCCCGTCATTACATGAAACAGGCGAGGGCAATCGGCAAAGAAAAAGGGTTAGACGTTGTAGCGATTCGGCATGGAATTGGTATTCAAGCTGGTTTTGCTCCACGTCGTTCATCAGGATTAAAGGGTTTATATTCAATTGCAGTTTCGCTGGTTTCATTGATAAATGGCGATTGGATTGGTGCTTTCGCGCTTCCCTCAAAACTTGACAGTGACGAAAAAGAATATGTTGTTGTTGCCAAAATGGACGGCGGCAAGATCATTCCCTGGACAGATAAGGTTCTAACTAAGAAAGAGGTTGAAGAATTAATACCAGACCTAAAAAGCATGATGCTTACTAATGATAGTAGCGTCCAGGTCTATGGGGATCCTGATATCTCGTTTGTCACCGACGAACTTACTCTGGAAGCGGTTCTTAAACCAGCATTGTTAAAAAAACAGTTCAAGATTAGACCGCTAACGCTGGGGCTGACAAAGAAAGAACTGTTTTTATTTGCTTTTATCATCACAGCAACCATATCCATAGCTGTTGGCTTAAAGCTTTATATGGATCATCGCCAGGCTGTATCTGATGAAGAAGAGAGGCAGAACGCTTTACGTAAGATCCAACTTGATAAACAGGCTAAATACGAAACAGCATTAAAAAATATGATTCATCCCTGGGTAAATCAGCCTGGAGCAAAAGAATTAATTAGTTACTGTGACGCGAGATTAAAGCTAGGTGATTTATCTTTATCTGGATGGATGGTTTCTTCTTTTGAGTGTACTAAAGATTCTGTCAGCATGACCTATAAACGGCTTGATGACACCGGAGCAACCGTCGAAAACTTTAAAAAGAATGTATTAGAAAAATTCGGGGCAGATGTTGTCATATCATTTGACGTGAAGGATTTTAATACGGCTGTTTTTTCTTTGAAAAACTCAATCGCCAGTCAGGGGGACGATCCCATTTTCCCAATTGGTTTACAGCTCAGTAAATTGATCTCAATATTTCAGGCGCTTAATATTAATTTTGATATAAAAAATGAAGAGATCAAGCCTCAAACTGATGAAGAGAAAGAGTTGAATTTACCAAAACAAGATTGGGTTGAAACGAAATTTTCTTACACATCAGATTTGAAACCAAAAATGGTATTCACTGAAAGTGAATATGCCGGATATAGAATTTCAAAAATTACTTATGTACCTAGTTTCGAAACAGGCGCAATGAAGTATTCAGTTGAGGGTAGCATATATGGTAAAGAATAATTTTTCGCATGCGAAAAACCTCGCATGCATTGCTTTTTTATTGTCTGTAAGCGTAAATGCCGCAGAGGTGAAAACGCTAGCTGACCTTGATGTATTGCAGGGTGAAACCATGTACTACAGGGCATTAGCTACTCGCAATGAAGCAAAGAGTAAAGCAGGTAATGATGTCCAACAGCAAACAAACACCGTAGGGCAAACGAGTCAGACATCTAAAATTGTCTCGCCAATGTTACCAAGCGTTCTAAGCATTATGGGTAATCAAAAAGGGCTATTGGCAAGGCTTGGTTATTCCGATGGTCAAATTAGCACGAATAAAGTAGGTGATATAATCAATGGGACGTTGAAAATTACGAAGATAGGCATTAACGGTGTCCAGGTTCTTTCTTTGCAAGAAAATAAATTTTATGACTTGAAAGAGGCGCAAAACTAATGGAGTTTTTCTCTTTAAATAGTGTCGATGGTGTGCCTTCATTTAAAGTTAATTCGACACTTCAACAAGCATTGTTGGTAACAAAAGAAAAAAATGGTGTTACCACACTGTATGTTGCTAAAACAGAAGTACAGGAAACGGCTGTACTTGATTATCTCAATGCATTCAGAGAACTTCATCCTGACGCAAAAATACAATACATCGATAAATCAGAACTAATACCTTTACAGGATAAGAGCGGCATTCTTGGTGGAGATGAAAATAAAAGTGAAATTCAAAAGCAGGTAATTGATATTTTCAGGGCTGCTGTGCAGCGACGAGCGACAGACATACATTTCATCCTTAAAGATGATTTTACCGTTGTTAAATTCAGGATTGATAAAGTTCTTACTAAATATCGTGAATACAGTGCAGAAGAAGGGCAGGCGCATGTTTTTGCCCTGTATCAAACGATGTGTGAGGGCAACAGCAAACAAACATTCAGCATGCAAAGTCCGGTTGAAGCAAACATAGATGAGAAATATGTTAAAGAACTTGGTCTTAATGGTGGCCGTCTTGCTTCTAGACCAACCGATCAGAAGGTTGTTGTTGTTGTACGTCTGTTACGTAAAAAAAATCGAGCTTTCACACTTCAAGAGTTGGGTATGTCCCAAAAACAGATTGAGATCATCAATCGAGTATCAGACATACCATCCGGGGTTGTGTTCTTTTCTGGCCCCACTAACTCAGGCAAAAGTACGCTCGCCCAATCCATACTTGAGGGGGTTGCAGCGGCTAACCCCGGCGACCATCTGATTACAGTTGAGGATCCGATTGAAAACGTTATCCGGGGAGCTGTTCAAACACCTCTTATTGTTGCTGACCGTTCTCAGCCAGGAATTATGGACAGAGCGTTTGCTGATGCTATTGCGAACCTGGTACGTATGGATCCAGATCAATTATTCGTGGGGGAGGTTCGTGAAACTCAATCAGCGGTAGGTTGTATTTCTGCTGCCCAAACAGGCCGTAAGGTATGGACGACTATTCACACCTATTATCCGATTGACATTATCGCACGCCTGAAAGCATTAGATGTTGATGCTGATTTAATCACGGATTCTACGTTGATTGTTTGCTTAATTGGACAGCGAACTACTCCACTTTTATGCAAACACTGTAAAATTCCATTCAGTGAAATTAAAGATTCTCTTCGGGAGACTGATAAACATCTTATTGAACAATATTGTGATGTTAATAATGTCTATCTTCCAAGTGAAAAAGGATGTGAGGAATGTGATTATACCGGACATCATGGTATGTCAGGTATTTTTGAAATAATCGAAACTGACGCGGAGTTTATGCAGATTTACCACGAGCAAGGCAAAATGAAGGCTTATGAACACTGGTATAAGAACGGCGGCGTAACATTATGTGCCAGCCTGTTAAGTCTTGTTAATGCCGGGAAAGTAAACCCCCTCTATGCGCACAGAAGCATTTGTAACCTGGATCGTGACCAGCGCATGTTTACGCAAGAAATTAGAGACTCTCGTAAGGAGGTTTAAAATGAGTGAGTTCGGGCGTAAGTTAAGTCAGTTAACCTTTAATGCGGCTGACAGACGCGATATATATGAAAACTTTCGCCAGTTCATGCTCGATGGTGCTACTGCGAAGAAAGCATATCAATGCATGATAGATGGTTATACTCGTAGGGGGAAAAAACCTAACGATGCAACTGCTGTGATATTAAGAGAGTGTGCGGAAACGCTTAACTCTGGTAAATCTCTCGCTCATTCACTTAAAGAGTGGTTTCCAGAAAGCGAAAGGAGTGTTATCGCCGCTTGTGATATTGCTGGCCGTGCAGCCGATGGATTTAAAGAAGCAGCAAAAATTGCTACTGCTGAGTTCCGGCTAGTAAAAGCCATACGTAGCACAAGTATGATATCTTTATTCATGATGTTTAATGCGTTAGCAATTCTCTACATCGTATGTGCTTTTTTAGTTCCAATAGTCATGCAATATGTACCTCTGGAAAGATGGAATGCCATTCAAACTACTATTTATTATTTCTATTCATTTTTAAGTAGTTATGGCATTATCGTTATTGCAATATTGATATTAGGAGTGTACCTTTTCTTTAGATCTCTGCCTCGGTGGACAGGTAACCTTAGATTCCAATTTGATAAATTTGGAGGTTATGCTTTATACCGCTCAATGCAGGGTGCAATTTTTTTAACGAACGTTGACGCTATGCTTTCTTCTGGCATGTCACTTAAGACAGTTCTTTTAAAGCTAAAAGAAACAAGTGATTCTGCATGGTTGAAGGAACGTATAGATGGAGCATTAGGAGGATTATCAAACGGAGAAACAAATTTAGGTACAGCTCTTGACTCTTCGGGATATGACTTCCCCAGCGAAAAAGCCATTATAAAGCTTCAGAATCTATTTGAAACTTCCAGTAGTGATGGTGCTTTAGGTTCATTTAGTGACCGATGGTTAAATGAAACTGTTGAGGAGATAGAAAAGAAAGGCCAAAAAATACAAATGATTTGTATGTTTGTTAGTGGGTTTTCTGTCGTGGGAACAACTCTCTCGATGGTTCCTTTAGTTCAGCAAATGTTTAATTCGTAATTAATTTATAGGTATATTCTCATGATCAAAAATTTCAAAAAAGGTGTAATGCAAGTAACCGACGCTCAAATCGGCTGGGGTATGCTTATCATTGGTCTAATTGCTGTTATGACCTATGGTGCAACTCTCATTTTCAAGTCAAACTCAACCACTGACCTTTCAACGTATTCTCTCATCATGAATGAAATGTCAGGGCTACGGCCAAGCACCGGCTACGGCACGACAGACTACACCGCAACACTTATCAAAAAGGACGTTCTGCCTAAAACCATTCAGACCAGTGGCGGTACTAAAATCCTTAACCGCAATGGTGGCGCAATTACTGTAGTTGGCGCTGGAAATGGTTTCACCCTCTCTACAGCGGGTATTGGCCAGGGGGATTGCATCGATGCGGCTGCGCATTTGAGTGTTGGTAAAGTTACCACTACCAAGATTAATGGTACGTCCTTTACCGGAGAGGTAACTGCTCCAGCGGCTAGCGCCGCGTGCACGGCGGGTAATACTAACACCTTATCCTTCACTACAAGCTCCTAAACGGGAGAATATAGTGAGCCTGAATGATTCAACATTCCGTGACCTTTACATAGGTAACGGCTTCACAGAGTTCAGGGGATTGATAGGGGCTGGGGAAATCCAAGCCCCTGTTCCTTCTCAGTTCTTACCAGAAATCGAAATCGTAAAGTCTGCATGTCTCGAAATTGCTGCTAATACAAAATTAACTGAGTTTTCATATCGACATGAAAAACGGTTGTACCGCGTTACTATCTTCAATGGCTCCGGTGACAACAGAACATTTGTGATTCGGCAAACACCAACTGAGATTTTCAAGGTAGACACTATCGGAATACCTCCTTACTTACGTGAAATATTTCGTAATGCTAAAAGCTGCGGATTAGTGCTCGTATCAGGAGGATTAGGAGAAGGGAAAACATCTACCGCTGCGGCCGTTCTTGCCGACCGCATAAGCAACACTGGTGGTATGGCCGTATCTGTTGAAGATCCCATAGAGACTTTACTCGATGGACGACACGGCAAAGGGCGCTGTGTGCAGATCGAAGTGTTAGAAAACGAGGGATATGCTGGTTCTTTAAAGAAAGCAATGCGAGTGGGCGGCACGGATATGTTAATCGGTGAAATCCGTGATGGAGACACAGCCTATGAAGCTTTAAAGGCCTCAAATAATGGGATGTTTGTCATTGCAACAATTCATGCTAAATCCATTATAGATGCCATAGAGCGAATTATAACGCTTTCGCAAGATAGAACGCCGTCTGCAAGAGAAATTCTATCAACTTCACTTTTATCTGTGATGTATCAACGTCTGAATATAGTCAAAAACAATGATGGAGCAATCATAAAGAAGGTTGCCGATATTCAAGGTGTGCATATCCCAAATGAAATTAATGGTAGCGCTATTTGTAATAAAATAAAAAGAGGTGACACCACAACACTTGAGT
>NZ_CP133863.1:0-130200 GCF_031432835.1 Enterobacter cloacae complex sp. EB5 | reverse complement strand
ACATAAACCGTCACGCCTGTTCGCCTTGTACATACGGAGTCGAGCTCCCGGTAACCGTTCAACCTTATGTGCTGGCGTGAAAGGTGAAGCGGAGGGCCATGTGCTGCAAATCAAGGTTCAGCGGTGCCGACTTTTCTGACCTTAAGGGAAGGGGGCAGCTCACTCTGCTTCAGTGGTGGTAGCTAATCACCACAAACTGTTAGATACAAGCCACCGTGGCGGATGTCACCCAGGTCGACAAACTGCTGCACGGCGACGAGAACGTCGTCTGCGCCGATGACGGCTACACAGGCGTCGAAAAGCGCTCCGAGCATGCCGACCGAGAAGTGATCTGGCAGGTCGCAGCACGCCGCAGCACCTACAAGATGCTCGATAAACGCAGCGCCCTGTACAAAGCCAAGCGCAAGATCGAGAAGGCCAAGGCGCAAGTGCGAGCGAAGGTAGAGCCCCCGTTTCGCGTGATCAAGCGGCAGTTCGGCTACACCAAGGTACGTTTCCGAGGGCTGGTGAAGAACACTGCACAACTGGTGACGCTGTTTGCCCTGTCGAACCTATGGATGGCCCGCCGACATTTGCTGGCAAGCGCAGGAGAGGTGCGCCTGTAATGCGGAAAATGGCCGTCGCAAGGTGCTCGCGACGGCTGAAAGCACCGAAATGAGCGGGTGATCCGATCGTTTTTGATCGGTTCACCGCTTTCAAAATCAGCAGTGGCAGAAGTCAGCCGGAAATACAGGGCTACTTCAGACCATCCCTAGCTAGGGCTCGTAGTTCGGCGCAAGGCTGAAGTCGCTTGGCTGCTTCGCTGTGCAGATCCATGACCCACTTTCCATCAAACTCCCGGTCGTAGTTCCACAAGCATCTCGCGAGTCTTGCCGGCCCGCTCCACTAACAAGACCACAACATCTCCAACGTTCTTGTCGTCTAGCCGGGCCTGTAATGTGGTGACGTCGTCAACGGCGATACCGTCGATGCTGATAACGCGATCGCCGGGCACGATGCCGCCTGCGGTGACCTCGACGCCGACGAGCCCGGCCCTGTGCGCCGCCGAGCCCGGCGTCACGCGCAATACGAATACGCCCTTACTGCCGGTCAGCGCCTGCAGACGCGTGTTGAGCTGCTCATCCACCTCGATGCCCAGCGCCGGACGGATGTACTTGCCGGTCTTTATGAGTTGCGGCACCACGCGCATGACGGTATCGACCGGCACCGCAAAGCCTATTCCGGCCGAGGCGCCAGACGGACTGTAGATGGCGGTATTGATGCCGATCAGCCGCCCAGCCGAATCGAGCAGCGGGCCACCGGAATTGCCGGGGTTGATGGCGGCGTCGGTCTGGATCAGGTGATCGATGGCCGGGCCGCCCGCTTCTCCCGGCAACGAGCGGTCGAGCGCGGAGACGATACCAGTGGTGAGCGTCCAGTCCAGGCCGAAGGGGTTGCCGATAGCAAACACCTTCTGACCCACCTTGAGGTCGGCACTGGTGCCGACCGGCACGGCCGGCGGGCGCTTGAAACCGACGCCGATCTTGAGCACGGCGATGTCGTGCGCGGGGCTCGTCCCCACCAGCGCGGCCTGGTAGTCGCGGCCGTCGGCCAGTTTGACGGTGGCTTCGGACGCGCCCTGGATGACGTGGAAGTTGGTGACGACGTGGCCGGCGTCGTCCCAGATGAAGCCCGAGCCAGTGCCGCGCGGCACGGAGAACACGTTGCGCGTCCAGACATCGCGTACTAATTGCGCGGTGGTGATGTAGACCACCGAGGCGCGCGATTTTTCGAACAGTTCGATGGTGGTTTTCTCGTCCGCCGCCAGATCGCCACGCGCCATCACGGTGCGTTCTGCTGCCTCGCGCGGACTGAACCAGGCCTCGATGGCAGACAGAAACTGCCACAGCAGCATGAGCGCGGCAATACAGGCGGTGATGAAGAGCCAGCGCCGGACGAAGCGGTCCGGCGCGGGGCGTTGGTACGGGTCGAGATAGGCCATGAGACGTCTCCTGTTGATGGGCAATCAGCGCCACAGCCCGCTCGGGCGCCAGCGCGGTGGGCGCGTCGCCAAAGCGGATTCCGGCAAAAAATGGGGCGCGCGGAGTGGCAACGCTGATGCTGGCCCAGGCGCCAACGTCAGCAGGCGTGCGATGCGCTCTTGCGTTGCCGGACGCGTGCGCAAGCAGGAGGGCTCGGGATTGCCCCATCCCGGCCATAGCCAGGCACGCCAGGAGCGGCTGACCCGCTCGATTTTCGCCAGCGCGGACGCCAGCCCCTGCGGGTCGCCAGTCAGTTCCGCCGCAAGGCGGTCAGCGTCGAACTCACGCACGCGAGACAAGCCGAGCTGTGCGAGCAGGGCCAGTTGGGGCGATGCGGCCAATAACAATAGACCAGGCCAATAGACCTCCGCCGCGCCAACCAGCAGCGCGGGCAGGCTGAGCAGGATCGCGATCTGTCCCATAAGGGCCAGTAGGCACGTGAGGCGACTGACGGAATCCGCCAGCCCCATGATACGCAGATCCTCATTAGTGATGTGCGCGACCTCGTGCGCGAGCACACCCGCCAGCTCGCGTGGGCTCAGGCTGCGCAGCAGGCCATCGGTGAGGGCGATCGATGCCTCCTGCTTCGATCCGGTGGCGAAGGCGTTGACGACGGCACTGGGCACATAGTGCGGCACCGGCGTGGCGGGCAGCTCGCGCAACAGGGCCCACATCTCGTGGGCTTGTTGCGGGTGCAAGGCCCGTACGCGGTACAGGCGCAAGCTCAGCGCCGACGCGGCTACCGGGTCCAGCAGCAACGCACCTGCAACGGCAAACAGCGCGAGCCACAGGCAGCCTTCCCCAAATGGCAGTCTCCCTGCTGCGGCTGCGATCCCGACCAGGGTCAGGACCAACAGCCCGGTCTGCAGGCGGTTGAGCCAGCGGTGTTGCAAGAGCGCAGTGCGCGGATCACTCGGATGATGACGGGTCATGCTCAGAGGTCTCGGCGGCGCGGTCGCCGCGCTTGCGCAGCAGCCAGTAGGTCGCACCCAGAGCCAGCGTGGCGCCTGCCAGCGCGGCTATCTTTGCGGGGCTCGCGTCGGAGTCGAGGATCACGAACTTGCGGGAGAGTGCGATCACCGCGATCAGGACCACCGTCTTAACCTGGATGATGCTGTCCCGACGCAGCGCCACGCGCACGATGGAATGCTTGAACTCCATCGCGATCAAGAGCGTCATGATCATGCCGAACACGCTCTGGAATACCTTGTGGTCCAGGGGATTGAAGGCATCGAGAACCAGCAGCGTGAAGACGATGGAGATGAGCTGGAACAGCGACACCATGATGATGACGGCGATCACCGCCGACAGCACGAGCGCGACGACCTGCTCGAAGCGCTCGTAAAAACTCATGATGGCCAATTGGTCACGCAAGACCTGAAATGGGTTAAGGCGTTTTGATTTCATGACTATGAACTCCCTGGAAAACGGCTGCTGTCGAGACGGCGGCGCATTGCACTGATGTGTCCTTCAATCAACTCGGTCGACATGCCAAGCGTCGACATCACCTGTTCCGCCAGCCCAATAGCTGCGGCAAAGGATTGCTGATAAACGCGCACGTTAGGCATGGCGCGAAATGCATCGGCCGCGGTCGTACTTCTGCATGACACCCACAAGGTTAGCGCCGGACGGCGCTCGGCAATCGCCTGGGCGATGCGCAACGCTTGCTGGGCATGGGCGAACGTTAGCACCACCAAGTGCGCATGCGTCAAGCCGGCAGCCAGCAAGGTATCGGGCCGACTGGCATCGCCATGGAACACCGGCGCGCCGGCGGCACGCGCGGCCTCTACCTTCTGCGCGTCCGCCTCCAGCAGCAGATGCGCCACGCCGGCGTGGCGAAGAATCTCGCTGACTGTCAGGCCAAGCTCGCCCGCGCCGCAAACGATGACATGGTCTCGATATCGCGTCGTCTGCGCGGCGATCTCGACTTCTTCAGCCTGGGGTGGCTGAATGACGCCGCCGGTGCGGCTCAAGAACCGGGCAAGTACATCGTGATGGCGGATCAGTAGCGGTGCCAGGGCCATGCTGAGCACCAGCGCGACCAGCATGGGTTGGACGACGGTCGCGGGGATCAGATGCTGCTGCAAGACCGTGCCCAACAACAGCAGGGCGAACTCGCCGCCGTGCCCCAACGCTATGCCCGTGCGCCAGGCATCGAGGGCGGACAGGCGCGTCGCCCGCAAGGCCAGCGTATTGAGCAGGATCTTGACCGGTACCAGCACCACCAGCCACGCCAGCACCGCCAGCGGTGCCGAAAGAATCTGTGCTGCGTCCAGTTGCAGGCCGATGGTCACGAAGAACACGCCCGACAACACATCGCGAAACGGCCTGAGGTGGCTTTCCATGTGGTGCCGGAAGTCGCTCTCGCCCAGCACCATCCCGGCGAGGAAGGCCCCCAGGGCGGCGGATACGCCGACCGCGTGCGCAGCAGCGGCGGCAGCCACCACCACGCACAAGGAGACGAGCACGAACGATTCCTCGTGGCCCCGCCGCGCCACCCAGCCCAGCAGGCCATGCAACAGACGGCGCGAGACGAGGGCCGCTGCCGCGAACAGCAGCAGCACACCGAATACTTCGAGCAGCACATGCTCGATCTTCGGCGACTCGCCGCGCGCCCAGATCGCCAGCAAGGCCAGCAGGGGCACGCTGGCCAGGTCCTGAAAGACCAGCACGGCGATGGCACTGCGTCCGTGGCGGGTGGTGAGCTCGCCTTGGTCGGCCAGTTGTCGGCTGACCAGCGCCGTGGACGACATGGCCGCCGCAGTGCCGAGCAGCGCGGCGCTCTGGCCGGGCTGCCCCAGCCACATCAATAGCAGGATCAGCGGCGGGGCCACGGCGATCATCTGCAGAGCGCCCGCCATCAGCACCGTCCTGCGGGCGAGCCAGAAGTCTCCGAGGGAGAATTCCAGTCCGACCATGAACAACAGCAGCGCCACGCCCAGCTCGGACAGAAAGCTCAGCGTCTCCCCCGGCGCGATCACGCCGATGACTGAGGGGCCCAGTACAACGCCGACAGAGAGATACCCCAGCAAGGCGGGCACTCTGAACGCCGCCGTCGCCATCGCCGCCAGGCTGCAAGCCGCCAGCAGGATTAGCGTAGTGCCGAGCAAGCCCTGCATCGGTCAGCGTCCCACTTGCGTCGACGTCCAGCGCACGATGTCCTGCGCGCCCATCACGCCGGCCTGACGGGCGATCTCCCGCCCACCCTGGAACAGGGCGAGCGTCGGGATGCTGCGGATACCGAACTGCGCGGCCAGGTGGGGCTCAGCCTCGGTATTCACCTTCGCCAGCCGGATCCTCGGTTCGAGCTGGTGTGCCGCTTGCTGGAACTGTGGCGCCATCATCTTGCACGGCCCGCACCATGGCGCCCAGAAATCGACCAGCAGCGGCAGATCGCTGCGCTCCACGTGGCGCGAGAACGTCGCCGTGGTCAACTCGATGGGCTCGCCCGTGAACAAGGGCTGCTGGCAGCGGCCACAGTTGGGATGTTCCGATAGCTTCGCAGTCGGTACGCGGTTGATGGACTGGCAATGCGGGCAGACGAGGTGAAGCTCATTCTTCATGGTTCGCCTCCTTGGACCACAGTGAGGCTGCCTCGCTTCGGGTCACAGACAATGCCGACCAATCAACGCCTTGGAGCCAATCGTTCCCGTTTTTGCTTACTCCGGCCTCTTCCAGATGAGCAGCGATGAATGCTTCGGCCTGCATGAGCCACCTTCGGACAGCATCTTCCTTACTAGGAATCAGCAGGATTTCAGAGACGCTGCTGGCATTCAGCCCGTCCACACGGATAAGCAGAAAAATGCGCCGCCACAAACGCGGCATGTCCTTCAGCAGGTCAAATGCAAAAGCGAACTCGCTCGACCGATCAATCAGCTCCTCCTGTTCCGCGATCGTTGCGACATCGGGATGCTGACTGCCAGCGAAAATATCGGCCAGCTTGAGTGTGTCATCGTGCTGATAAAATTCGAAGATTTCCTCTTCCACCATGGCCTCGGCCACGTCTTGGGCATCCGGTTCGACCGGCGCGTCCAGAGAAACGAATTCGCCAAATTGCCGGCTGCTTGCCACTTCGTTATCCAGGACGGCGAACAGATGCTTCAAAAGACCGGTGTAAGCCTCTTTTTCCCCCGGCACGGATTGCCATTCCACCTTAGCTCGGACAATCGCTTCATCCACCACGTCGCGCAGCGTCGGATAATCGCGCGGTAAATCGCCGACGGCCCGCAGATAAGCCAGCTCACGCCTTGCGACAGCCTCAAGTTTCGACAGTAGAGGCATTCGGGTCACCTCGGCCTCATGGGCGGCTGATGCGGGTTTTGCGGCAATCCGCACCTTGAGCTCGCGCAAGCGCTCGCGTCGTGCTTTGCGCTTGATTTGATCCTGAGCATGCAGTCGGTCAAAATGCTTCTTGGCCTGACGGAACAACGACTGTGCGAGCATCTGCGCGAGGGGCGTCAGCTCGTCATGTGATGCAGTAACGCTGACAATCTTTTTGCCGGGCAGGTGCATATAGCCACTGGCCAGAAATTGCCGCTTGATCTTGTCGCGATCAAGGACGATTTGAAGTCGCGCTGAATCTTTAGTGTGTTTGTCGAGCAATGGCTTGAGGGCGTGCTCGATCACATTTCCCAAAGCTCTCTGCCAAGGTTCATGAAACTCTTTGTCGATAGCTCGATAGCTATATTGTATCTGCATGTATGACTCCTTCGATGTCATTTCTATGGAGGCATGAATCGAGGATGCTCATATCCATAGATTTTGGTTTGGCACGCTCTTACCCCAGGCGCGTTTTGCGAAGACTCCAACTCAAGAACAAAAGCGTGACGCCATAGACTGCCGCATGGAAACCCAACAGCCAGCCTGCGGCCACGAATGACTCGACCGGACGGGTAAAAAATATCCACAAGACGATAGCACCAAGGATAATCGAGAGCAGTCCACTGAGGGCAAGCCAGATTTCACCCTTGATTTCCCGACGCAGCCGAACGGCGGCGGATATCTCCAGCACACCGGTGAAAATCGCCCAGAAGCCCACGCTAGCCCATAAAAAAGAAGCCAAGACTATCGTGGCGGCCCAAGGAGCAACCAGGACGACGACGCCCGTAAGTATGCCGACAATGCCGCTGAACAGCAGCCAGCCCCAGCGCTCTTTTTTCTGGATATGGCGCACCGCTGCAAACAAGTTGAACGCGCCATTGACCAAGGAAAATGCGCCGAACATGATGGTCATGGCCAACAGAGCCGATTGTGGCATCCAGAACGCGAGGGCTGCAAAAATCAATGCCAAGACACCGCGCAGCACAAAAAGCCACCAATTTTGGCTCAGCGAACACTGTGCTTTGGTGGGGTCATCCGCATTGGAATTGGCGATGGTGTCTGTGTTCATGCAATATCTCCTAAAGATCTATACAAAATAAAAAATCAAACACTCATGGGACAAGAGAGGGGGCGCTATGCGCCCCCTCTCCAGCGGTTTCAGAACAACCTGGACAGTTTTGCCTTGACTTCATCGAGCCAGCCTTTTCCGCAGCCTCCCCCTCCCGTCTTTTCCTTGATTTTCTTGAGTTCAGCGTACAGGGGCTCAAAGTCCTTCCTTTTTCCATAGCCCAGCAGTTCTGCCATTTCCAACTGCTGCCGGGCTTCGTTCAACAATGTCTCCAGGCGCTCATTGGATGCTTCGCTGCGCTGACCATCTTCTACCAGGGGCTCGGCGCGCTTCAGGAGCAGCTTCGCACGCAGGACGGGCAGCGGAAGCACGCTGCGCTCCTCGACCAGCGTGCTGAGCGCTGACTGCAGCGCGGCTTTGGCTTCTTCGATCTTGCCCTGATCGATCAGCGGCACGACTGCCTTCACGGCTGCGGGATAGGACGCCAAAGGGATGTTGGTGACCGTGATCACGATTTCACTGGCCAGCAAAGCCAGCACGTGGCGAGCCTGTTGCACCTCGCCATGTTTGAGGGCATCCAGCGCCTCGTCGGTCATCGCCTCAATGGTTTCCGTGTTGGCGAACAAGTCGTGCACGATGGTGCGCACATCAACGCCGGCCAGGGCTAGCGTGGGTTCGCGCGCGACGATCAGCTCCAGCTTTCCCGTCACTTCGGCCAGCGTTGCCAATGCGCGTGCAGTGTCCTTGCCGTCAAGTGCGGCCAGCGCTGATTTGGTCAGCGACAAGGCCGAGACTGCCTCATCGAGGACTTGTTTACGTTTGTCTGCCGCCTGCGAGTCCGTTTCTTTCTGAACCTCAGGCTGTACCTCCGTGACGACTTCAGGCTTGGACTCTGGACTGACAGGAAGGCTGCTTACCGCGGCCTGTTCGTTTTTTCCTTCGTTCGTCGCATTGGGATTCGGTGTTTGCTCATTCATGGTGATATGCCTCGTATGAGATAGTGAAAATAGGCGAATCTATTGGGGCTGAATGCGAACATCGCGAGACTGACCGACAGAGCAGTCAGCCCCTTCATCACCTCAAAACAGCTTTTGGATGCGCGTCTTCAACTCGTCGAACCATCCCTTGCCGCTTTTGCCACCAGCCGACTTTTGCTCAATGGACTTCACCTGATCGAAGATGGGTTTGAAGTCCGCCTTCTTGCCATAACCCAGGATCTGCGCCATCTCGATCTCCGTGCGCACGGACGACAGCAAGGTGCTGAGCTCCTCGTTCTGCTTGGCATCGCGCCTGTCGGTCTCGGCCAGCTTTTCAGCTTTTGCCATCGCGGCTTCGGCCCGTAGCACGGGCAGAGGAAAGGCGACCGAGGTCACCACCAGCGTGTTCAGTGCTCGGGCGAGTTCCGCTTTGGCGTTGTCGATCTTGCCGCTGTCGATGAGCCGTGCGGCCGACTTGATCGCTGCCGGGTACGTTGCCATCGGAAGGTTGTCGGTTTGGATTACGATTTCGCTGGCCAGATTGGCAACGATGGGCCGGGCCTTTTGCACCTCGCCATCACCCAACAACTCCCGAGACAACTTGACCGCTTTCTTTACCGATTCCACGTTGGCGTGGATATCGCGGGTGATGACGCGTACATCGACCGGCGCCAAAGCAAGTTTGGCGTCGCGTGCCAATACCAGTTCCAGCTTTCCGCTGGCCAGTTCCAGCGCAGCAAGCGCCTCCTTGGTCTTGTTTGCATCAAGGAGGGTCAAAGCCTCCTGGGTCTTGGTGAGCGCCGTGATGGCGTCTTGAGTGAGCTCGGCACGCTTTTTATCGGCTTCCCGGGCGGCCTTGTCATCTACCTGTGGCTGTGCCGCCTTGGATGCGGCAGAGGGTGCTGCAGCACCTGGGCTAGAACCTGCCGCCGATTGGGCCAGAGCCGGTCCGCTCAGTCCGACGACGACCGCCAGGGCAAGTGCGGAGAAGGTGTATTGTGGCTGTTTGATATTCATGATCTTGGGCTCTTGATTGAAGTTAGTTGACTGAGATTTCAATCTGTTTCGGTTTGGCTTGCTCGGCCTTGACAAGCCGCACTTCCAGCACGCCGTCTTTCATGGAAGCCGTCACCTTGGTCGGATCAACGTTGTCAGGCAAGACAAAGCTGCGCACAAAGCGGCCATAGGCACGTTCGATGCGGTGGAACTTCTTGCCCTGCTCCTCTTTTTCCAGTTTGCGCTCGCCGCTGATGGTGAGCACACCGTTTTCCGCGCTGACGCGCACGGCATCCTTGGGGACCTCCGGCAGATCCAGCTTGAGGAGGAATGCGTTCTCATCCTCGCTGATGTCCGCCATTGGAGCCCAGTCCGCCGTGGTCATGGCTTCGTTGCCGGTACGGGCGCCCTGTCGCTGGGGTATTCGTCCGAACATCGTCGCCAGGCGGTTTTGCAATTCATCCAGTTCCCGGAAGGGGTCCCACGGAGTCAATGCAGACATATCTGTTCTCCTTGAACAATGCCGACGAATTGGATGACGCACTGAACAGAGCCGTCGGTTTACTCTGAATGGCACCTACTACTGTTTTCAGTTCCGAACAAGTCCTTGAGTCAATTGACGGATATCGCTTTCGTCGAGCGTTTCCCGCGCCAGCAGCTCGCGCGCACAGCGCTCCAGCACCGCGCGGTTGATGTCGAGTATCCGGTAGGCGCGCTCGAACACGCCCATCACGATGTCGCGGATAGCCTGATCGATGCGCGCCTGGGTCGATTCGGCCACCCGGCAACAGCCTTGGCCAGCAATGTCTTGCCGGTGCCCGGTGGGCCGACCAGCAACACGCCCTTGGGAATGCGCGCCCCGAGACGGCCATAGTCCTGCGGATTCTTCAGGAAATCGACGATCGCGACCAGCTCCGCCTTGGCCTCATCCCCCCCCCGCCACATCGGCGAACGTCACACCGGTGTTCTTTTCCACGAACACCTTGGCGCGGCTCTTACCGATGTTGAGAAACCCGCCCATGCCCTGCTTCTCGGCGAAGCGGCGGAACAGGAAGAACCAGACGCCAAAGAAGGATACCGCTGGCAGGATCCACGACAGCACATCGCTCAGCCAGGTGCTCTCCAACACGCGGGCATAGGGTACGTCGTACTTCGACAGGCGATCGGCAAGATCGGGTTCGACCCTCGTTGCCACGATCGTCGTCTTGCCCCGGCTGTCCGGCGACTTCAGGCGCCCGGTCACCGTACGATCCGACACCAGCACTTCGGCCACGCGCCCCTCGTCCAGCGCCTTCTCGAACTCGCTGTAGGGCACCGGCTCGACGGTTTTCGCCGTCTGCCAGTAGCTCTGCAAACTCAGCAACAGCAGGAGGGCAACGATCCAGTAGCCGGTATTCCATTGATTCTTTTTTTCCATGGACCGTGTTCCTCGAAAGTCGAGTTGCCAGAGGATCAGGTGAACAGACGGGCCGCACCGTCACGCAAACGGATGGCCAGCGAGCGGGAGGGCAGTGCCGCCGCTGATGAGCAGCCCCCACGGCGTGGCCGACCGCGGATCACGCTTGTAGACGACCGCGTGACCCGCGGCCACGACCGCCACCGCGATCGATGCCAGGGAGGCTGCCCATGCCAGGCTGATGGAGTCGGACACGGCAGCCTCGCCCGCCATCAAGATGCGTCGCTCGCCGACTTCTTCTTGCTCGAGTCTTTGCCAGCGTCGCCGTGCGGCGTCTCGGTCGCCTTCGCGACATCCGGCTGCTCCGGCTCGGCCGGGGTCTGCGGTGGCTCTTTGCGTTCGAACACCACGCGTTCGGCCTTGTCGTCCCAGCGTGCGCTGGCGTGATCGCCCTTGCCGATGCCGCCACCGAGCATCTCGCGCGCCAGCGCAGTTTCCAGCTCGCTGCGGATCAGGCGCTTGAGTTCACGCGCACCGAACTCGGGCTTGTAGCCTTCTTCCGCGAAATGGTCGATCAGCGTCTGATCGAAAGTGAGCGTCACGCCCTGGCTGGCGGCGCTGCGCGCCACGCGATCGAGCTGCAGGCCGACGATGTGGCGGATCTCCTCCTTGCCCAGCGCATGGAAGACGATGATCTCGTCGATGCGGTTGAGGAACTCGGGCCGGAAGTGGCCGCGCAGCACGTCCATGACCTCGGCCTTGGTCTTTTCGTACTCCTCGCCAGCCGCCTCACGCGCCTTCAGCCGTCGCTGGATGATGTCCGAACCCAGGTTGGACGTGGCGATGATGATAGTGTTGGTGAAATCCACCACCCGGCCCTTGCCGTCGGTGAGGCGACCGTCGTCGAACACTTGCAGCAGGATGTTGTAGACGTCAGGGTGTGCCTTCTCGATCTCGTCGAGCAGCAGCACGCTGTAGGGCTTGCGCCGCACCTTCTCGGTGAGCTGACCGCCTTCGTCGTAACCGACATAGCCCGGAGGCGCGCCCACCAGCCGCGCCACGGTATGGCGTTCGCCATATTCCGACATGTCGATGCGCAACAGGGCGTGCTCATCGCCGTAGATCGATTCGGCCAATGCCTTGGCGAGCTCGGTCTTGCCCACCCCGGTCGGGCCCAGAAACAGGAAGGTAGCCACCGGTTTACTGCCTTCGCGCAGGCCGGCGCGGGATAGCCGCACGGCATCGGCCACGGCACGGACCGCCTCGTCTTGTCCCACCAGGCGCTCGTGCAGCCGTTGTTCCAAGTGCAGCAGCTTTTCGCGCTCTTCCACCGTCAACTCGTTGACCGGGATGCCGGTCAGGCGCGAGACAACCTGCGCCACGTGTTCCGCCTTGACCTCGGCACTGCCGGAGGCCCGCTCCCGCTCCCAGTCCTCGACGAGCTTCTTGAGCTCGGCCTCCTTGGCTTCGATGCGCTTGCCGAGCTCGGCGGCCTGGTCGTACTGCTTGCGCGCGGCCACGTAATCCTGTTCACGCCGTAGCTGGTGCAGTTCGGACTCCAGCTCCTGCACGGCCACCGGCCGGGCCGTGGCCGACAGCTTCACGCGCGCGGCCGCCTGGTCGAGCAGGTCGATCGCCTTGTCCGGCAGGAAGCGCGCCGTGATGTAGCGGTCGGACAACTCGGCCGCCGCGATGATCGCGTCCTCGGAGATGCTGACCTTGTGGTGCGCCTCGAAGGTGTCGCGCAGGCCGCGCAGAATCATGATGGCCTGGGCCACCGTCGGCTCGGGCACCGTCACCGGCTGGAAGCGCCGCTCCAGTGCGGCATCCTTCTCGATGTATTTCTGGTACTCGTTCAGCGTCGTGGCGCCGATCAGGTTGAGTTCACCGCGCGCCATCATCGGTTTGAACACGTTGGCCACGTCCAGCCCGCCTTCGCCACCGCCCTGGCCGGCACCGACGATGGTGTGCACCTCGTCGATGAACAAAATCAGCTCGCCCTGGTGCTCGGTCACCTCCTTCAGCACCTTCTGCACGCGCTCCTCGAACTCGCCGCGATATTTGGCGCCGGCCACCATGGCGTTGATGTTGAGTTCCACCAGGCGCTTGTCGCGCAAGGTCTCGGGCACTTCACCCGCCACCATGCGCTGCGCCAGCCCTTCGACGATGGCGGTCTTGCCCACACCCGGCTCGCCGATCAGCACCGGGTTGTTCTTCTTGCGCCGGGCCAGCACCTCGATGGTGGTTTCGATCTCCTGCGCGCGGCCGATCACCGGGTCGAGCTTGCCGTCGCGCGCCATCTTGGTCAGGTCGCGCGAGTACTTGTCGAGTTCTGGCGTGTTGGTCGGCGTCTCAGCGCGGCCATCCTCGGCGCCCTTGCCGACCACCTTGCTGACCTGTTGGCGCAGCGCCTGCGGCGTCAGGCCGTAGCGGCGCAGCAGGTTGGCGGCCAGCCCTTCGCCTTCCTCGGCCAGACCGATCAGGAAATGCTCTGGACCGACATAAGAATGGCCGAGTTCATTGGAGGCCACGAAGGCGCGGCTGAGCGCATCCTTCACGCGCGGCGACACGCCGATCTCGCCCTCGAAGGGCTTGTCCCCGCGCTTGGCCTCAGACTCGATCTGCCGCTTGAGGTCATCGACCTTGATCTTGAACTGACCCAGGATGGTCTTGACCACGTCGCTGTCGGCCAGCGCCAGCAGCAGATGTTCGGTATCCACCTCGGAGCGGCCAAATTCGGCAGCGTGTTTGGCGGCCTCCTGCAGCAAGGCTTCCGACTGTTCGCTGATGCGGCTGGCCAACCCACTGCCGCGACGGCGCGGCGCACCCGAACCTGCGGTGGCGGGCTCGCCAAACGAGGCATCGACCACGTCATCGGTATCGGCGGCAACTGGCGTCGCGTCTTCGCCGATGCGGAAGAAGTCACTGCCGAGGAAGTCCTCGAACAGGCCGCTGCGCGAGCCGAACAAGGCTTCCAGCGGCGAAACGGTGCGCTTTTGCTGGCGCACTAATTGCCGGTAATGGTCGTCGCACAACAGCATGGTGCTGTTACGACCGTTGAGATTGGCTTCCACCCGCACGGTGGCGGGTTGGCCGCAGACCTGGCATTGTTTTCTGGCCATGCTGATGCTCCTGAGAAGGTTGACAAGGTTGAGGCGACGAGGCATCGCGAGCCGCGACTCCTCGTCTCGTGCCGGGTTTTTCTTGTGACGAACGAGCCGGCGACGTCAGCCGTTGATCGGGATCGAGCGTCCCTGCTTCGGCGCGCTGACCTCGCGCTTGTCGATCGTGACCGTGAGCACCCCGTTCTTGAACGATGCCTTGATCGAATCCTGGTTGGCGTCGTCAGGCAGGTTCAAGGCACGCTGAAAGCTGCCGTAGGAGCGCTCCACACGGTGGAAGCCACCTTCCTTCTTCTCCTGTTCCTGGCGCTTCTCGCCACGCACCATCAGCACGTCGTTGTCGAGAGTTATCTGGATGTCCTTCTCCTCGACACCGGGCACTTCCAGGGTAATCTTGTACTGCTTGTCGGTTTCCTGGATGTCCAGGGCCGGCTTCAGCATGCCCGACCAATCGGATGGCCACTGCGGCATGTTCAACGCCGGAAAACCGAAGCCCCGGAATGCGTCATCGAACAGCCGGTCGATTTCCCGATGCAGTTGCAGGATCGGGCTGACTGGCCCGCTCGCCGCTGGCAGGTCATTGCGCTGCACCGGCAGGGAAGAGGCGGTCTGCTGCTCTTGCTGCTCGTTCTTGAACCAGTTCCAGGGAGCCAACTTCTTGAAATCGATGTCCATGTCATACCTCCAGAAAAATTGGAAAACGAGTTACTCAAGCCCTTTGCCTGCTGCGACGGGCAGTGCGCCCAGGCGACACGGGCTGCTCGGATGACTTCTGCTGTTCACGCTTGCGCATCACCTCCTTCTTTGCTCCGGCTCGGGTCTGATCATTGATGCACTGATCGATTTCACTTTGACGAAGCCGCCACGTCCCGCCCACCTTGAAAGCCGGAATTTCCCCGTGTGCGGCGAGCCGATAAAGCGTCCGCTTGCCGACTTTCAAGTACGCAGCCAATTCATCGAGCGTGAAAATCACCTGTAGGTGCGCTTTCATCTCACCCTCTCCAATCGCGTCGCTTTGCGGTTCCGGCCAAGGAAATCCTTGCAATACTTTGTAATATTAGACCCACTATGAATAACTTCAAGAGTCAATGTGCAGCGTTCTCCCGCCCCATTGATGCAGGTCAACTGCTCAGGCAAGGCACAGGGGGGCGGCCTGATCAGGCAATGGACAGCGCCTGGCTCCTCAGCCTGCGTGTGCCACAGGCGCCTCGATCAAACACCGATCCTCACGTTGTAGCCGAGTGCCCGCAGCCCCTTGCTCGTCTGCATGTTCCTTGGCGGAAACTCGTCTGGGCGCGCCCAGACGACGATTTCCCCGAGGCTGCTCAGGCCAACGTGCGGAATTGCCCAGTCGTCGCTGCGGATCGCGTTCCAGAGTCGGGCCGAAACACTTCCGTTACCCCAGACAACGTAGTTCAACAGTATCCGTCCGGCCAACACACCTTCCCGACACCGCCGCCGAAGGCCATGGCCCATCAAGCGGATTTTCCATGCGCCCTCAGCGCCGTACCTACAGCAAATCTTTCAAGGCTCAGGTCATTCAGGAGTGTTCTGAACCCGGTGCCTCCATCGCAAACATCGCCTTGGGCTACAGCCTCAATGCCAACCTCGACCACAAATGGATTCGGCTGCCTACCCAGAAAACCACGGCTATCCAGCCAGCGTTCATCCCGTTGCCTTCTCAAATGCTCGGCGTGGGTTCGCATACTCAAGCGCGCTGCTGCGATCATGAGTTTGATCCAGTCGGCCCGTAATAATGGGCACGATCCGTATGCCTATCTCAAGGATGTGCTGACACGGTTGCCGTCCCTGTAACAGCCTGAAGTTGACCTGGGTAATCAAATACCGGTGTAGTGATTAGGAAACAGGGCTCGGATAACATCATGGCGCAGGTCATTGAACCTACTAACGACGCCGGATATATGGTCGCAAACCACATCGAACTAGTACTTGCATCACCCGGGGCGTCCTGAAGTGGTTTACTGAATTTGGCCACCTGAACAGAGGTGATATGCTCACCTCAGAACAACACAGGTGTCATAATGAAAAAAAGAAATTTCAGCGCAGAGTTTAAACGCGAATCCGCTCAACTGGTCGTTGACCAGAACTACACCGTGGCAGATGCAGCCAGCGCTATGGATGTCGGCCTTTCCACAATGACGCGATGGGTGAAACAATTACGTGATGAACGGCAGGGCAAAACACCAAAAGCCTCCCCCATTACCCCGGAACAAATTGAAATCCGTGAGCTCAGGAAAAAGCTACAACGTATTGAAATGGAAAATGAAATATTAAAAAAGGCTACCGCGCTCTTGATGTCAGACTCCCTGAACAGTTCTCGATAATCGGGAAACTCAGGGCGCGTTATCCTGTGGCCACTCTCTGCCATGTGTTCGGGGTTCATCGCAGCAGCTACAAATACTGGAAAAACCGTCCTGAAAAGCCAGACGGCAGACGGGCTGTATTACGCAGTCAGGTACTTGAACTGCATGGCATCAGCCACGGCTCTGCCGGAGCAAGAAGCATCGCCACAATGGCAACCCAGAGAGGCTACCAGATGGGGCGCTGGCTTGCTGGCAGACTCATGAAAGAGGTGGGGCTGGTCAGTTGCCAGCAGCCGACTCACCGGTATAAGCGTGGCGGTCATGAGCACGTTGCTATCCCGAATCATCTTGAGCGACAGTTCGCCGTAACGGAACCAAATCAGGTGTGGTGCGGTGATGTGACCTATATCTGGACGGGTAAGCGCTGGGCGTACCTCGCCGTTGTTCTCGACCTGTTCGCAAGAAAACCAGTGGGCTGGGCCATGTCGTTCTCGCCGGACAGCAGGCTCACCATGAAAGCACTGGAAATGGTATGGGAAACCCGTGGTAAGCCCGTCGGGGTGATGTTCCACAGCGATCAAGGCAGCCATTATACGAGCAGGCAGTTCCGGCAGTTACTGTGGCGATACCGGATCAGGCAGAGTATGAGTTGGCGTGGAAACTGCTGGGATAACAGCCCAATGGAGCGCTTCTTCAGGAGTCTGAAGAACGAATGGGTGCCGGCGACGGGCTATGTAAGCTTCAGCGATGCAGCTCACGCAATAACGGACTATATCGTTGGATATTACAGCGCACTAAGACCGCACGAATATAATGGTGGGTTACCGCCAAACGAATCAGAAAACCGATACTGGAAAAACTCTAACGCGGTGGCCAGTTTTTGTTGACCACTTCATGTGGACAAATTCCTGGACCTTCAGGAGTTAATTTATGCATTCATACGAGGACCGGATCCGGGCCGTCGAACTCTATTACCGGTACGGAAAGAATGCCTCCGTTGTCGTCATGGAGCTGGGATATCCTTCCACAAAACAGCTGGGCCGTTGGGTTCGGATTTATGAAGAGAAGGGCGATTTACCCAGGGAATTAAAGCCAAGAGAACGCTATTCACGGACACAGAAAATTGCTGCTGTTGAGCATTATCTTACTCACGGTGGTTGCCTGTCGTACACTCGCCGAGCCATCGGCTACCCCAGTAACGAAATTCTAAAGCGCTGGATTGAAGAGTTTTACCCAAATGCGCGTCCCCTGGTCATTCGCTCAGGCACAAGCAAATGCTTCAGCCCGGAAGAGAGGTCTCAGGCCGTCCGGGAGCTCTGTAACCGACGTGGAACCGCGCGTAAAGTTGCACAAAGCATAGGCGTCAGCGTCCCGGTCCTGTACAAATGGAAGAAAGACCTTATCAGTGACGAGGCTTATCAATCCATGCGCAAACGAAAGGCAGCCCCTCAGGATAAAAATCAGGATACTTTACTCGGTGAAATCCAGCGTCTCAGGAAGCAGGTTCATCAGCTGCAGCTCGAACGTGACATACTGACAAAGGCGAATGAACTGATAAAAAAAGATCTGGGCATCAGCTTTCTGAAACTGAAAAACAGGGAGAAAACCCTGATAGTTGATGCCCTTAAGAAAAAGTACCCCGTTGCTGAGTTGCTAAGCGTTCTGCAACTTGCCCGCAGCTGTTATTTTTACCACAAAGCCAGCAAACGTCTGTACGATAAGTATGCGGAAATACGCGTGATCATGGCCGATATCTTTGAGGAGAATTACCGCTGTTACGGCTACCGGCGCCTTCACGCGATGCTTCGCAGTAACAACAGGGTTATTTCTGAAAAGGTTGTCCGCAGACTGATGGCAGAAGAGCAGCTCGTTGTTAAGCGCACCAGGCGACGACGATATAACTCTTACTGTGGCGAAATCGGTCCGGCACCGGAAAAATACGCTCAACGAACATGATAAACCGGTGATACACAGCGATCGTGGTGGCCATTACCGGTGGCCGGGCTGGCTCGAGCGTATCAACACCTCCGGACTTATAAGGTCCATGTCGCGCAAAGGATGCTCGTCGGATAATGCTGCGTGTGAAGGCTTCTTCGGGCGTATCAAAAACGAAATGTTCTATGGCAGAGACTGGGCGGGTATCACGCTGGAAAAATTTATCTGCTTCCTGGACAGGTACATACGCTGGTATAACGAGAAACGTATCAAGCTATCATTAGGTGCAATGAGTCCTGTGAAGTACCGGCAGCATCTTGGGATCACAACATAACAGTCCAGGAAAACATCCGCAGCCCCAAAAGTGACATTACTAAATGGTTCTAACAAAGCCTGTTATTGCAAGATTAAAATGTCACCTCATTTAGCCAGTTTCAAATGTCACCTAAAATAGCTTGCAGAACGAAAGGGAAGATAGTTTTTGCAGAGGAAAGCAGGCAGGAATGACGTCCATGCCTGTGATTGAGAGGCTATATCAGTAAGCTGTTATTCGCCTTTTTTATGGTCGTGTTCCTTCAGGCCGGGATGCTTTGGTTTATTCTCCGGCGTTACACGCTGACGTTTATCTTCTTTTCCAGTTGATTTAGCGATTGGTTTTGGACCAGTTTTAATGCCCATAAAAATCTCCTGAGTGAAAACAGATTTAAACTTGCATGCTGTGGTAGTGATACCAAGATTGTAATGAGGGTTACCAGTCATAAAACCAACCGGCGTCTTTTCAGAAGTTTGCACTTCATCACATAGCGGTGGTTAAATTCGCTACATAAGCCAAAAAAGAGCAGGGGACTAACGTTTCAGGCTGGCCCTGAATTCCGCTGGGTTTGCCAGCACCGGATTGATAGCTCTTACTTGTTCCTGCACCCGGGCCTGTGCCCGCCTTTTAGGCATCTTCTTGCTACGGTCCCGTTTCCCGTCCCGCTCCAGTTCGTCCATCTTGTCCTGAGCGAGTTTCAGAACAGCCCCAAGACGCTTGTTATCAACGATTTGCCCCTGGTCGACACATTCCAGTTTGTCGAACACCTGATATTTGAGTGAACGGTAACCGTATTTGAATGCCAGCGTGCCGTCCGGATAGTCGAAGACTGTTATTTTTTCGCCAGCGATGCGAGTATTTTCTTCACTAGGTTCAACCAGATATATCATTTTGTCATAGCGGAATGTCAGCGTTTTAGACAGCTGACGCAGTTCCTGCCAGGCAAAGATATCATCCAGCTCTTCGTTGCTTTCAGCCACGGTTCGGTGCAGATCTTTGGGGTATTTTGCTGGTCTTGCGAAGCGACGATTGAAGTCGGCAATGAAGGTATCCAGCCAGGCGTTGGCTGCTTCAATACTGCTGATTCCCTCGAGACACATATCCTTGGTAAGCCGATCCTGAAGTGTCTGATTTGCTCGCTCTACGCGGCCTTTAGCCTGCGGACTGTTGGCACAAATCAGTTCGATCCCCAGTTCAGAAAGCACGCGGCCAAACTGGGTAACACCGGTTGTGGTTGAACCACCATTATTGACCCTGAAAATGCCGTGCTTGTCGCTGTAGAACGCAAGGGGCTTGCCGTGTTGCTCGAGATACTCGCGGGTGGCCATCATGTAATCAAAGGCTGATTCAGTCTCACCAAAGCGAAGGTGCATCAGGCGACCAGTCGCGTCATCAATAAAGACGAGCAGGCAGCATTTGGGGGCACGTCCTTCAAACCAGTCATGCGGGGAACCATCGATCTGAACAAGTTCTCCGAGGCAGTCACGCCGGTATCTGGGTTGATGAACACGTGGCCTGCGACGTGAGTATGGGACCCAGAGTCCTCAGCCGTCATCCATTTTCTGAGCGTTTCAACAGACACCGTGATGTTATGGCGTTCGCGCAATTTTCCTGCGGCAAGCGTTGGTCCAAAGTCGCTGTAGTTATCGTGAAGTAAAGAAAGTACACGCAGCTTCAGTGACTCAGGAAGCCTGTGATTACCGGGGTGTCCACGCCGAAGGGTTGCCAGACCTGCGGCACCAGACTCACGAAAACGGTTCATTAACCGCTGTGTCTGACGTTCGGTCAGAGCAAGCTGATGAGCAGCATCACGACGGCGCATGCGTTTATCAACAACTGACTGAATGACGTTGATCCGGCTGAGTTCTTTATCTGACATGGTCACAAGCATCCTGATGTCTCCATGGCCTGAGGATTGGATCCTTTATGCCAGAAAAAGTGACATCACTAAATGGGTTAAAAGTGACATCAGAATATTGCAGTTACAAAGCCGGTTCGCATAACAAAGATTATGTTAAATTCAATAGTAAAATCATTATAAATCAATATCTTAAATATCGAACAAGCCCCTTTCTTCCTCAAACCTCACTGTGGTAACTTTAAAAACAATGTCCGTTCCTGAGTTTGTGATGCCTTAAAGCCATGGTGAAGATAAAAGTTTTTGGCTTCTTCAGTCAGTGCATGAACCATAATCGCACGGACTCCAATATTCTCAGCTACACGGTAACAGCGCAGAACTGCATCATGCAGTAAATCGGCCCCGAGCCCTTGGCCACGGTATGAAACATCAACTGCCAGGCGAGCAAGTATGATTACGGGAATTGGATCTGGCATATTGCGCCTGAGGCTTCCCATTGCTTCCACGTGGTTAACGCTGCCGGTGGCCAGAGAGTAAAAACCGACAACCTGTTTAGTGTCTCTTTTACAAACGACGAACGTTCGTGATGCACCAAGAGCTTGGTTTTTTAATCCCCTCTGTTTAAGCCAGTCATCAAGTACTGCCTCACCACTGACGAACTCTGCTAGTTGATGGGAGCTGGATAATGGTTCTGGTGCTGTTACACGTCCCACTGAGGTTTCCTTGCCAGAAGTTTATCAATAGCCGCCTCATCCGAAACCGGTGCATCGAGCATATCGATAAACTCTGCATACTGCTCATCGTTAAAATTAAATACGCGACGATCGAGGATCACATTCTCCGCAGCCTGACATGCCATTTCCAGGATGAAGTCCGTGCGTGATTTATGGAGAATCTCTGCTGCAGCATCAATAAGTGCTCTTTGAGATTCTTTAGCTCTAAGGTTGAGCTGAACATCTGATTTCATGAGTGCGCTCCTTGTATAGCGATTGCTTTACAAGCATATCATATGGATTCTGTATAGCAAAAGCTATACGGTTTTTTAAGTGCAGTGAACATACGAAAGAGTCAACTTGCAACTATTAGGTAAAGCTCTTCCTCTAAATTATTTTCCTTGCTCTGGCCTACCAAATCAAACCCAACGCCCTGAATTTACTGCGTGCGATGCTTGCTAGCAGTCTCATCCGGACAATTAGCATGAAAACTATGGATTGTTATCTGGTCTAACATCTGGAAAAGTTACTGATGAGAAGGTAGTATTCGGATCGTCAGCGATCGTCTTGTGGTGGGACAGATTGTTGATTCAGATTACTTTTGTGTCCTAACTCAAACTGACGGTTTGACTGCTTTGTGGTGAGGCAGGCGGGTGGCAAAAGATGGTTTTACGGAAGAAATGCGGACTTCCGGAAACAGACAGGGACAGGACGTGTCCAGTAAAACGTTCAGGAGCAGGTAACGGGATTTCCCGGAGCCTGAATGCACAAACCCCCCGACATCTGTCATCATCTTGGCGGAAGACACAGATATCAGGGGGTCCAAAAGCAGGCGCGTGGCCTGTGAAGGATTATAACGCATGCACCACATAACACAACACCCGGCCGCCATAAGAACAGGCCGCCGTGAATGACAATCAGATTTCTGTTCACTGGTCAGATCTACCGAAAGATGAGCTAACCCGTTTCTGCCAGGATGTCGATGCCGGCACTCAGGGTAATTTCCTCATTGCACCGGTCAAAAAACTGACCCGCCGCAAACGCGGTGAGCATTCCACAAAAGCCAAATGTGAGAACCCGGCCTGGTATCGCCCGGAGCATTATAAAAAGCTCTCCGGACAGCTCGGTCATGCCTACAATCGCCTGGTGAAAAAAGACAAAGAAACCGGGCAGGTCAGCCTGCGCATGCATGTTTCTCGTCACCCTCTCTATGTCGCCGGCCGCCGTAAGGCGGGACGTAAATATGGCTTCCGTCCGGAACGTCAGCGCCTGCTCGATGCGCTCTGGCCAGTGCTCATCAGCTTCTGTGATGCCGGCAAGCATACCGTCGGCATGTGTATCTCCCGTCTTGCAAAAGAACTCAGTGCAAAGGACGCAAAAGGCAATGTCATTCCTGAAACGGAGGTGACGGTGTCACGCCTTTCACGGCTTATTGAGGAACAGGTACGGTTTGGCGTTCTGGGCCTCGCAGAAGAACGCGCCTGGGATCGTGAATCCCGCACCTGGTTGCCAACGTATGTCTATATAACCCCCGTGGGATTCCAGATGCTGGGCGTCGATATGGACAAGCTGTTTAAAGAGCAGGAGAAGAAGCTCCGTCAGAGCGCCGAGCGTGAGCAGCTGATCCGGGAAGGAGTGATGAGCGAACATGATGATGTTCAGGCCCACTCTGCGCGGAAATGCTGGTCTGGCCGTAAGCGTCGGGAGGCACTCGTTTACCGCCGCAAAAAAGGCGCGGAGCGTAAACGTGCCAACAATCTGATTAAGCTGCCGGCAGATGAACGACTCCATGCAATGTCTGAATGGATTTACCGCACCCTCCCGCCTGACGAAGCGTACTGGTGCACATCTGAGCGCCTGAAGGCTCTGGCCATCCAGCATCTTTACCAGCTGGATCTGGCGCTTTCTCCCCCGGACTAGTCACAGACGACACAACAGTCTTCTTGTTTACGGGCCCCTCACTGGGGCTTTTCGTGCTGGTTTTTTTCGGCCACTCTGCTCATTTTTCAACCTTCACTCCGTTCTCCTTCCGGTCACCATGACGTTCTGCTTGTCGTTATGGCCCCCAGTGGCCACTGTCTCTTTTTTTTACACAGAAATCCGCAAACGAATAAGTGAAGTAACCCGGAAACGAATAAAAGACATTCCGCAAAACAGTCTTACTTCACCGTTTTTATCTCTCTGTTCATTTCATTCCAGAGTAGATCTTTGTCTGCAGTCACTCTGTGGATAACGAAAAATGCCTTCGCATGCAGCGGCCTCACGGCCTCGCGCTCAGAACAAAATCAAAAGTACCTCCCGTCGCAAGCGCCGGGCCCCTTTCTGGCCAGAACCCGGCACCGCATACATACCTAACCCCTGCTAAACCGACGCCGCCCCGGCCCAAAGGGCCGGAACACCCTCGCTTTAAGAGGGATGTTGTAACTAGAAATCAGAGCCGCTGCAGTTTGAGTCGCGGTAAGCTCACTGTACACGCTCGTAAGCGCCTCACGGCGCTAACGCGGAGATACAGCCCGTCAGCGGCCTGTGGCCTCGACGTGCTCACTCCGACCGCGCACATCACAATCAGGCGTGGCGGTTAACGGATATGGCTTTGCAGGGTAAGGGATGGGACAGGCAGAACCTTTCAAACCGCAGCGGCTTACGCCGGTCACGGCGCCCATCAACATTCTCGCCCTGTCTGGCCTCAGCTGGCGCCTCCATGCCGCGATGCGGCATCGGTGAGTTCTGCAGGACTGCATGCCCATTTTTTGTTGTCAAAAATCGTTTCGGGAATATGCTTTCAGAAACAGATAAGCGAGGCGATAAAATGGACACGTTGCTTTTACCCGGCCAGAATCCCCGTGCCTGGGCGGAAACCATGATCAACCTGGAGGCCCGGAAGCTGGTGAATACGGCCAACACGGTGGCGGCCATGCACCTTCAGGATGGTTTTATCCGGATTCAATTTGTGGATGAGATCAGAGCATTCATCATGACCCAGTTTGAAGCCGCGCGCCGGGCAAAAACGGATGATGACTGTATGGCCTGTCTGCGGGCCTTACGGGCTGAAAATGCCAGCCTGCTGGAGCAGTCCCGATCGCTCAAAACCGGCTATGCAAAACTCTATGCCGAGGTGAAGGTTGTCCGGGACGAGAACAAAATTGTGGGCTACATCATTTCTGCGGTCGACGTCGTGGTGGCCGGTGCGGCCATTTTTGGTGGGATCGTCATGATGTCTTCGATGACGCCGGTGGGCGTGGTGGCCGGCGCGGTGATTGTCGTAAATGGATTCAATACGATTTCACGGGAAGCCGCGCACAACTTCCTCGGAGATAAGCAGACGGAAGGTATTTTCGCTGACGGCTCGATGGAGATCGCTGAATTTCTGGGATTCAGCCGGCAGCAGGGTCTGGGAACCTATAAGACGGTCACACTTTTCAGTGAAGTCTACGGTGCGTATGGCCTGAGGCTGAAACCCGAAGCACAACGGCTGTGGTACTGGACCAGGCCCGATTTTTTCAGGAAAGTATCCAGCACGCCACGTCCCGCGATGGCGCTTAAAATTGCGGGATGGGGGGTTAAAGCCAAAGTGGCGCTTGATTTGCTGACTATTGAGCCTTCCGGGAAATAGTTTTCTGCAGGCGGAAAGCTTTCCAGCCCAGCGCAGGTGGAAAGGTCACCCAGGCAATGATAAGGACAACAAGGGAGCTCATGCCCCCGGAAAGAATGTGTGTCCTGCTGCCGGCGATGAGGGTGACCAGCATAACCAGAACCAGCGCGACCGTGATCCATGCCGACACCCGGAAGCGCCGTGAGAGCGCTTCGATGAGATGCTGCATGGTGCCTCCGCCTGCTGCAAGTCGGCCCTGTAAGTTATCCACTTCGCTCTTGCTGAAACCTGCCTCAAGCAGGTCTTTCTCACTGATAGCCATTACGTCCTCCCTAATCAGGCGAAAGTATACTGTATCAGAACAATAATCCCCAGGTGACCAGCGTAAGCATAGTAAAAGAAATTACGCGGCATGAAACGCTGGCGGCCTTCCGGACAGATTTCCCTGCAGAAAGAAACCACCACCAGGGGGAATACCAGAGTAGGCAGCGTGGCCAGTAATAATGTTTCTGCGGGCAGGTTCGGGATATGCGACAACCCGTTTAAACAAATCAGTGACAGCACGACGCCAGCGACCGCCATTCGCTTCCCTCCGGGCATGCCACTGCCTGATAAGGTTGCCATACTGATGGCCAGCGTAATTCCTGCCAGCCCGTAGCTTTCCGGCTCCAGTGGCCAAATCATTAGGGCCAGGATCAGATATCCCGCAAGCATTCCTTTCCGGCCGTGCCGGTACTGCAGGGCAAGCAGCTGCGTGACGCCGGCAAATACGAACAGAATGTTCAGGGCCCACCAGGGCTGGTGATGCAGGAAGGCCAGGCTGAACACCGGCTGCGTAATGATTGCCCAGATCCACAACCGATTGGCTCTCTTCTGAAGTCGTTCCGGGGTGCGCTGTACGTTCATCGCCCATATAAGCGTGAACAGGGGGAAGGCCATCCGGCCAAGCGCATACATCATCGGCCAGGCTGGCGACAGAAACACCGTATTGGTGTGGTCGATAATCATGGCCAGAAGTGCGAGGAGCTTGACCATATCGAGAGCAGCGGGACTGAGCTGGCACGCGTTCCGGATACTGGGAAGAACGTTGGGTACTGAATGATTCATGCTGTATATTCCCCTGGCGACACGCGGTTAACAGCCAGCCCTGAACATAATGCCAGAATGCCCTGCCAGTTTGCGATGTGACCCTGACCTTTAGTTTCTCCAGAATCTTGCGCACCGCAAATTCTGATTTATCACGCAGCACGCGCATTGCACCTGCCACATCCTTATTCTGAATACAGATATTTAAAATATGAAAATCGTTCATAACACTCCCTTCCTTACTACATATATCGGCAAATATATTGATATATTTAGTTTAAGGAGTGCAATTGCTTATTATTTTACCATATTTTGCATGGAAAGATTTTTATAATTATAAAACATGCTGCTGCAAAATAACTTAATATACATCTCAACCTAAAACCGATTATTCCTGGCTGATATCCGAAGATTGAGCAGGATGAAGCTTTGCATAATCTTCTCGAAGCGATTTTGCCGCGGGTTTCCAGGCTTTCGCCCACTCATCATCCATTCTTCCTACACCAACAATCTTCAGTGCGACAGCATAGGGGGTGCGCCCTTGCTGTTTTGAAAGCCACAGGATGTGATCATCAATTCTGTCATCAGGTATATCGTCGATAATGGAATGGATAACATCGAGATCCTCTGGCAGCCACGGCTTTCCAGTACGGGGAAACACCGGGTCCGGTTCGCGCGGTTTCTTTACCTTCTCGTTTTTAGCGATCTGTCTGGCTTCTTTCTCCGCAGAAATGAGCCGTAGTCGCTCCTTAAGCCCACCCAGTGTGGCAACCGTTTTAATTAAATTTTCTCGCTGTTCGCGAGTAATGCTTTGCTCATCGCAGATCAGGTCGTTCAGGGTATCGATGAGTGTATCTACCCGATTTTCTGTTAATTTCATTTCCAGTTCTCGCTTAAGGCTACAACTCAGCATTCTATTAGATATCTATTTGATTTCGCATCCCTGTTGATCTCATAAATGCAGTCCATAGTCTCGATCACTGAGCATGGAAGCCTGATGCTAAAATGATATACTGATGTAAGAACAAATCTTACATAATGAAACGGAGGGGTTATGGCCCGTACGATGACGGTGGACGTGGGTGATGAGCTGCGCGAATTTATCGATTCCCTGGTTAAGGCTGGTGATTACCGTACCCAGAGCGAGGTCATGCGAGATGCGCTGCGTCTTCTGCGAGAGAAGCAGGCTGAATCCCGCCTTCAGGAACTGCGCGATCTGCTGGCCGAAGGCATCAGCAGCGGCGAGGCGAAACCATGGAACAAGGATGCATTCCTGAATAATGTCAGGGCCAGGGTGGCAAATGAAAGAGATTGAGCTGACACCCAAAGCAGAAGAAGATCTGGAAGCAATCTGGGGCTACAGCTTCCGACAGTTCGGGATTGTTCAGGCGGATGCGTATATCAGCCGTATAGCAGCGGTTTTTAACGTGCTGGCCATGCATGACATCGGCACGCATCGCGCTGAGCTGGGAGACAATATCTGCTCGTTGCCGGTGGAACAGCACATGATCTATTTTGTGCCATCGCATTCGGTGGTTACGGTCATACGTATTCTCAGCCAGTCTCAGGATACGGCACGGCATGAACCCTGGATATAATCGGGCAAGAAACTTTAAATACATAAAAATCAATTACTTAGTTCGTGTAATCTATCTTATGTTAAATTTAGTCCGTCGTTCATTTAGTTCATAACAGGCCGCAGACTACGATTAATCATACACAGATATAATCTTTCATTTGGTTTAAAAAAAACGCTCCCGATCGGGAGCGTAAGCCAGTGACTTCGGCGTCAAATGAGGGTCTGACAAGTGGAGCTGCGGGTTAATTCTGGGTGATCTGGCTGCGATGCTTTTCAGCCTGCTGCTGATGAATAACGGAAGATTGACCATTATTCGCCTTCTCATGCACAACAGCGGCTTTCTCATGCTCGTTCATTTCGGAAAATGATTTTGCTGTTTCGTTAGAAGCTGCTGGCTTGGATTTCATCATTTTTTTATGCATTTCAGCCATGTCCTGATGGGCAGCAGAATTGCCGTTTTGCATCATTTCATGGGACATTGCGGCCTGATCGTGACCGCTCATATCCATCATTTTCATGCTCTCCCCCTGAACTGCACTTTTTTCAGCGGATGATTGCATCTGATGGGCAGGCGCCTGGGCATTATTTACCTGGTCATGCATGTTCATTGTCTCTGCAGCCCAGGCAGATGAAGCGACAGCCATCATAGCAATAAAGGATACAAGGATCTTTTTCATGGTTGGGTCTCCGGTGTTTTCATACCCGAACAATCAATGCTTATAACAGAGAAAGCATTTGATCTCAGGGCTGGTTGATCATCACGCCAGGAACCGGGCGATTGAATTATCACGCTGTCCTGATTTATGGCTGATTATAAAAAACCGCCTCTGTTTATCGCGTGACTGAACGATGACATTTTTGTCACCTTCCGGGTTTCTCCTGAATAACGGTATTAATCCATTAACAGACGCACACTGAACACAATTTCCCGCCCCTGCTGTTCTGCTGACAGCTCGCCGCCGTGAGCATGAATGATCGACCTTGTAATTGATAATCCCAGCCCCGCGCCTTCCGTATTGTAGAACCTTGATGAGTCTGCGCGATAGAACCGGTCAAACAAACGTTCCAGATTAGCGGGAACCTGGCCGGACATCGTATTCGTAATCATCACGTTCACACAGTCACTGTCACGCTCAAGGTGTATCGCTGTACAGGTGTTATCGGGAGAATACTTGATTGCATTGGAAAGCAGGTTACTGAAAGCACGTCGGAGCATATCGCTGTCTCCGGCAACAACGCCCTCTCCTTCAACCGTGATTGTCTTTCCTGTTTCGTCTGCCAGGGGCTCGAACAACTCACGTAATTCATTCAGTTCGGCTGCCAGATCCACATCATGTTTATCCAGCCGCAGCAGACCATGCTCTGAACGTGCCAGAAAAAGCATGTCACTGGTCATTCGTGACAACCTTTTCAGTTCTTCCAGGTTAGCGAATAAAATTTCGCGGTAATGCGAAACATCCCTTTCCTTAGCCAGTGCAAACTGCGTCTGCATCATCAGATTACTGACTGGTGTGCGCAGCTCATGCGCGATGTCAGACGAGAAATCTGACAGTTTCCGGAATGCCCCCTCCAGGCGATCAAACATATTATTGAACTCCTGCATGGTCTCAGAGATTTCCGGCGGAGCCAGATCGGGATTTAGACGCTGATCCAGGCTGTGTACAGTCATGGAGGAAGCCAGACTGGTCATTTCCCGTAACGGTTTCAGACCAATACGTGTGGTCAGCCAGCCCAGAAAAACAGAAATAAAGACCAGACCGATATTGAACCAGAACAGCCAGGTACTGAGTTTGTCCATAAACAGGGTGTGATACCCAGTATCCGTGGCAACCGTAATGATGACATGTTTGCTTTTACCCTGTTCCGGCGTCATGGCAACCCGCCGCGAGATACTGCGGTACACGGTGTTATTTTCTTCCGTCTGGATCATATAGTCGAGAATATCACCCGACTTATTAAGCAGGACCGCTGGAACAACAGAATTTTTGGCATAGAGTTCAACAATTTTTTCATTTTCCATGTTTTTTATAGAAATGAATAAACCATTGTGCCCTACCATCGCATCGTTTATTTTTTCTGATAATGACTTAATATCCGTTTTGTTCCGGAACGTCTCTGTTTTAAGAAACTCTTCGGTGAGCTGAAGTTTACCTGTCAGAAAATCGCGGTCCTGATTATCGAAATAGCCATTAAGGGTGCTAATCAGGATAAAACTTGATAACCACCATACCGTAAGCATCACCGCAGAAAAAATCAGGCTCAGGCGTGTGGTCAGGGAAATTTTGAACCTCACTCTTCTCTGATCTCCAGGACATATCCGGCACCGCGAACGGTATGGATCAGTTTTGGCTCAAAGTCATCATCAATTTTACTTCTCAGACGTCTCACGGCGACATCAATCACATTCGTATCACTGTCAAAATTCATGTTCCAGACCAGGGACGAGATAAGACTCCTGGGTAACACTTCTCCGGTGCGTTGCAGCAGCAACTCAAGCAGAACGTATTCTTTACCGGTGAGATGGATCTTCTTCCCCGAACGGATCACGGTCCGGCGCACCATATCAACGGTCATATCGGCGATGGTGCAGACTGTTGCGGCCTGCGAGCGTGCCCGGCGCAGTAGGGTTCTTACACGTGCAACCAGCTCCGTAAAATCAAAGGGCTTAATCAGGTAGTCATCTGCGCCAAGCTCCAGTCCTTTCACTTTGTCCCGCACGTTGTCCTTTGCGGTTAAAAACAGGACCGGTTCTTCGTGCCCGGACTCCCTCAGTGCGCTGATGATTTGCCACCCGTCGAGGAAAGGCAGCATCACGTCCAGTATTATCAAATCATACTGTCCCTTCGACGCGGCCCCGAGACCATCGCGGCCATTATTAAAGAGATCGGCCTGATAGCCTTCCTCAACCAGTCCCTGCTGCAGGTAACGACCTGTTTTTTGTTCGTCTTCAACGATTAAAATACGCTGCATGGTCAACTCGCTGATATGAAAGTAAAAATCTCACGCATGAGCTTTGGCTGTCCCCTAGCTGACCTGAGACGGAGCAAGCATTCCGAGCCACGCTACGGCGCCCAGAATGATAATCGCAACAACGAATTCTGTCAGGATGCTGTTTCGCATCAGGGCAACGCTGCGATCATAATTCCCTTCCCTGACCATAACTTCAAGCCGGGGACCCAGGTGAAACCGGTTTGCTGCAGCCAGAAGAAGCATCAGAACAAACAGAGCCGTCTTGGCAAGCAATATCCTCCCCCAGGAACTGTTGAATAAGGGAGTTAAGTTACCCTCAGCAATATACAGATAGTTGACCAGCGCACTCAGGATCAGGGCTACAACAATCACCGTTCCTGCCGTGGCAAATTTTGCCAGGGAGTCAGATATCACAATGACGCTCTGTGCATTATGCTCGTTTCTGCGCATCAGCAGGATAGCAAATGCAACCAGAGCACCTGTCCAGGCACCTGCAGCGCCGAGATGGGTCAGATCGCTCAGTAAATGGAGATAGTAATGCAGACCGTCATGCATAACGGCGTGTCCTCCCCAGGCAAGTGTAGCCAGCGCCACGCCCCCACTCATCGTCATCAGCAGGCAGGACAATACTCTCTTATTAGTGTAAAGGAACAAAGCACCGAGTGTGGTAAACAGGGCACAGAGCCTGACAATCCAGCTAATACCCACATCAGTTTCTTCTATCACCATCTCGATAACATGGATGGATAATTCTCTGAGGTCAGTTACTCCACTCATGGCATTAGATACCAGGAGCATATTAATGCCAGTAAGAATGATGCCTGTAACAACAGCAAAGGTTATAAACGACCTGAAATTAGTCAGGTTATAGGTTTCATGTCTGACACCGCTTATTCCATATATCTGAAAAAATGGCAATCCAAATATTACCATCAAATCCAGATAAAGAATAAAACGAATAACAATCATAATCAGGTCGTTCATAATATTACTTCACTGTAAAGGTGTAATTACCGGTAATAGGGTGCGTATCTGAAGAAACCGCGCGCCAGTCAACACGATAAGTGCCAGCGGGTAAAGGCTCTCGCGGAATAATGACCATCGATTTAGGGTCAGCGCCTGGCGCCACTTTTGCCGCGACCGGCATCGGAGAATGTGATGACATGCCTTTCATACCCGTCATCGTTAATTTTGCACCTGAGAATTTCACGGTCAGATTTTCCGAGAAATTAAGCTGAATCTTTTCCGGGGCCGCTACGGCTGAATCAGCCTGTGGCACAGAGCTTTTTAATTCCGGATGGGCCATAGCAGAGAAAGCAACGCCCATAACGAGGCCACCTGTAAGAATGGCTTTATTTAAAATCGACATTTTATTTACCTGTTTAGTTGAGTGTTTTATATCAGTGCGTTAAAACCAGATTCTGGCTCCCGCCAGGAATACTACCTGATGGTCTTTCTCACCTTCTCTTTTCGCCATATCGGATGTTTTCCCGTAAAGTTGATTCCAGGAAACGCCTATATAGGGTGCAAACTCACGGCGTATTTCATAGCGCAGCCGGAGCCCCAGCTCTGTGTCAGTCAGTCCCCTGCCGCGACCCCGCGATTCATCATCCTGACTGTAGAAATTCACCTCATAGGATGGCTGGAGTATGAGCCGGTTAGTCAGTAAAACGTCGTATTCTCCTCCCAGACGAAGGGCTGCTTTTCCGCCATTACTGACAAAACCCGTAATTTCAGACTCAAAATTATAGAGTGCCAGCCCCTGAAAACCGACAGCAGCCCAGGTCCGGGCAGAAGCAGGTCTGAAATCCTGCCTGACACCCGCAACCAAATCCCACCATGGGCCAACCGCATGTCCCCAGAGTAACTGCGCTTCAGCCGCCTCCGTTTCCCCATTGCTTCGTTCACCTTCACTCTTTAGCCAAATCCGATCTGTGTCGCCTCCAATCCAGCTGTTAACACTCCAGCTGAAATTGTTGGTGTTATCCGACCGTTGCCATTCCAGTTGATCCAGCAGAACCAGATAATTAATCGCACTGTCGTGAATCGCATGCCCCTGTAAATTGCCGAATGCAGCCTTCCGGTCGGCATCGGTAACAGGCGGAATTGGCGTTCTGCTCTCAGTTACAATGGGCTCCATTGACGTCATCTCAGTGAAATTCTCATCTGCTGGCATCTGCATGGCAGACATGTCGTGCCCGGCGTGGGGATCTGCAGAGACGGAGCCCGCCGCAATAGAAAGCTGTGAGGTAAACAAACCGGCGACCAGAACAGGTATGGCCTTCAAATTTCTCTTCATTCGCATCATTCCTCCACCCGGACTTCACGAAACATTCCCATTTCCATGTGATAGAGCAAATGGCAGTGATACGCCCAGCGGCCAAGCGCATCTGCTGTCACTCTGTAACTGCGTTTTGTACCAGGGGGAACATCTATTGTGTGTTTACGAACCATGAAATTACCGTTTTCATCTTCCAGATCGCTCCACATACCATGCAGGTGAATGGGGTGAGTCATCATGGTATCGTTGATCAGCGTGATCCTGAGCCGCTCACCGTATTTCAGCAGCACCGGTGCGGCATCTGAAAACTTGATTCCGTTAAATGACCAGGCAAACTTTTCCATGTGGCCGGTTAAATGCAGTTCTATGGTACGGCCAGGTTCACGTCCGTCAGGATCCTCAAAGCGGCTTTTCAAATCCGCGTACGTGAGAACCTTTCTTCCGTTATTTCGAAGACCAATACCCGGATCATTTAATTTCGGAGAGACGCTCATCGCCTGCATATCAACCAGTGGGTTATCCGTTTCTGACGCAGGATGACTTTGCATACCCGGCATTCCGGCCATCCGGGAATGATCCATACCGGCCATGCTGCTGTGATCCATGGGCGCGGAGGATGTCCCGCTATCCGGAAGGTCAGCACCGTCCATAGACATCATCTCTCCGCTGTTATCCATGCCTCCCATCTGGCTGTGGTCCATTCTTGCCATATCATGTCCCATTCCCCCCATACCCATATCTTCCATGGTCAACAGAGGACGGGGATCGAGGGGGGGAACGGCAGCACTTAACCCCTCTCTCGTGGCCAGTGTCCCTCGAGCGTAACCGGTCCTGTCCATGGATTGTGCGAAGATGGTATAGGCCTCACCCTGAGGCTCCACAATGACATCATAGGTTTCGGCAACGGCAATCCTGAATTCGTCAACGGTAACCGGGTTTACATACTGGCCATCTGCAGCCACGACCGTCATTTTCAGCCCGGGGATACGGATATCGAAATAGGTCATTGCCGAGCCGTTGATAAACCGTAAGCGTATCTTTTCACCGGGACGGAACAGTCCGGTCCAGTTTTTCAGCGGGGCCTGCCCGTTCATGAGATAGGTGTAGGTGTAGCCACTGACATCCGCGAGGTCAGTCGGATTCATTTTCATTTCAGCCCACATTTTCCGATCGGCAATGGTGGCTGACAGCCCCCTGGTATTCACGTCGCGGAAAAAAGAGCCAACGGTTGGTTTATTGAAATTGTAGTAATCCGACTGTTTTTTTAATTTTTTCAGCAGGCTGTGAGGATTTTCATCGGTCCAGTCAGACAACATGACCACATGCTCACGATCGTAAGCAAACGGTTCTGGCTCCCTGGCATCGATGATAATGGCACCGTATACCCCCTCCTGTTCCTGCAGACCGGAATGGCTGTGGTACCAGTAAGTCCCGTTCTGCTTAACCTTAAAGGTGTAAACGTAGGTATCATCAGGCTCTATGCCCATAAAACTCAGCCCCGGAACACCATCCATATTGGCCGGAAGAATAATGCCGTGCCAGTGAATGGACGTCTGTTCATTAAGACGGTTTTTGACCTTCAGGGTAATGGTGTCACCTTCTTTCCAGCGAAGAACGGGCCCCGGCAGGCCTCCATTGATTGTTTTGGCCTGACGCTCACTGCCCGTGATATTGACGGCCGTTTCACCAATGGTCAGGTCAAACTGAGTACCCTGCAGGGATGCGGCAACTGGCAGGCTCAGACTGGAACGCGCATTGAAACTCCATACGCCAAGACTTCCGGCTACGCCAGAGAGGGTTAACCCCTTCAGGAAAGTTCGTCGAGACGTTTTCAACAGCATGCGCATTCCCTTATTTAAAGTATGGTTACTGACAGAATTCGAGAACCGATTTAAATTAAATTACTGGTTCATCCACTTACAATGAAATGAATCTAGCACACCTTAAGAAACAAATTCATTACAATCGTGTAATGTACATAGCTGTATTACATTTACGTCATCTTCCCCACAGGTTGATTATTTTTATATATGATCATAAGGACATCTTTTATGTACCTCAGAAGGTAATTACACATGAATATATTAATCACGACCACTGCGTTTACAGCTTTATTTTGTGGGGCAGCTTTTGCTCAGTCCAGTGATATTGCCCATGAAGCACATCGATTTGTTAATAATGCCTCAGCCGTCAGTCATGTGAATTCCTCGACGCATGAAAACTTACCGGACAGGGTTAATAAAAACAACACGCCCTCATTCTCTGAAATGAATGAACATGAAAGGGCCATTGTTGCTCATTCATTTATGAACAACAGCGCGTCCTATGCGCATCAGAAAATGATTGAGGAACATAAAAAAATGCTGTCCGGCAGTGATGCAAATTCAAAGACCTCGTCTTCTTCTTTTAACGAACTGAATGCCGGAGAAAAAGCCGCTCTCGTGCATGAGCAGGTCAATAATGCCGGTGCGGAAGCACATCAGACGCAGGCAAGAAAGCTTCGCGGGCTGTATTCGACCAGGTAACTGCAGGCGGGTTAGTGCTTAGCGTCAGGTGCGCAGCAGGGCTTTACTGACGGGTTACGTAGCAGGACATGAGCCCCATATTGCTCTGCCGTAACCTGTTTCAGTCCCGTTAATCATCACCGTCGGGCTGGTCATACAGTTCCCAGAGCTTCCGGAGCAAACGGGAAACAAGATATGTTACAAAAATGACGACCATCAACGGTGCTCCCGATTAACTGACAGATGACACGCCTCCTGAAAACCCCTAGCATACGCCGCAGTGTTCATGCTAACGGCGAATTCCAGTAAATGTATTCTACCGATGTCGTAAAAGAAAATGCCTACCTTTCAGCCACCCGCTCGGGGCTGGAATCGAACGAGATCGCTACTCTTCAGCGCTCCTTGCCTTCCCGGTTTAATCTGCGGCATTTGAAAAAAAATGAATCATTAAAACTCGTACTGCAAAAGAAAGCGGGAAAATCACGTGTCGTGGCCTATAAATTTACGTCCGGTTCATTTAATTACACGGCGTATCGTATATCAGATAAAAAGTTCTATAACCTTTCCGATACTTCCGGGAAAGGCAGTCTCGATTATCCGTTACCGGCCACAGCAAGACTCAGTTCGCCTTTCAATCCTGCAAGACTTAACCCGGTATCGGGAAAAGTGAGTCCCCATAATGGCATTGATTATTCCATGCCCATGAACACGAAAATAGTCAGCGTCATCGACGGAAAAATCACCCGGGCCGAATACAACAGTACCATGGGATATTTTGTTGAAGTAACGGGAAAAGCCGGTGTTAAAACTCGCTATCTCCACCTCAATAAAATACTCGTTACTAAAGGGGCCAGGGTTACCCGGGGAGACGCTATTGCGTTATCCGGTAACAGCGGACGTTCATCCGGTCCTCATCTGCATTACGAGCTGGTCATCAATAACAATCCTGTTAACTCACTGGCGTTCCGGACGGCGGCACCCGCTGATAACAAACTCGAACAGCATGCCTTTGCGCATGCCAGAGACTACGAACGATACCTGGACTGATAACGGGACCGCGACGCGGTCCCGTCTGCCGGATTAATTTTTTTTATCGTTTTCACTTCCGTGATGTTGATGATCTCCATGCCCCCCGTGACCGTGGAAAAGATGCATGAGCGGACAAAGCAGCAGTAACAGATATGGCCAGTAGCCTGCCACATGTGACCAGTGTTCGCGCAGGAGAGCAAATGCCGCAATCGCGGCGACAGCAATAAGCGCATAGGTTGTACTTTTCATACCGGACTCCTTCTGTTCGTAACAGCCCCTTCACTCAGTGTTATTTCCCGAGCCTGACACTTTTCAGACGCAACGCATTTGCAATGACGCTAACGGAGGAAAGGGCCATGGCCGCCGCCGCAATAACTGGCGACAGCAGTATTCCATACACAGGATAAAGCAGACCTGCAGCTACAGGCACCCCAAGAGCATTGTAGATAAACGCAAAAAACAGATTCTGCCGGATATTTTTCATGGTGATCTCTGACAGATGACGGGCCCTGTTGAGTATCATCAAATCGCCTTTGAGAAGGGTAACGCCAGCACTTTCTATTGCCACATCTGTACCCGTTCCCATGGCTATACCCACGTCAGCCGCTGCCAGCGCCGGGGCATCATTCACACCGTCTCCGGCCATCGCAACCACATGGCCAGACTCTTTCAGTCGGGTTATCACTGCTTTTTTGCCATCCGGCAGAATCCCGGCTTCAACCTCATCTATTCCCAGTTTCCGTGCGACTGCTTCAGCAGTAAGCTGGTTATCCCCGGTGAGCATAACAATGCGGATCCCCGCCTGACGCAAAGCTTTAAGCGCATCCGGCGTGGTTGCTTTCACGGGATCCGAGATAGCTATCAGGCCTGCAAGGTTCCCGTCTGTGGCCACATAGATAACGGTAGCGCCTTCCATCCGCAACGTATCCGCAACGGCCTTTTGATTATCAATAACGATACTGTTTTCCTGCATAGCCAGTTCATTACCAATAACAACCCGTTGACCTTCGACATCGCCTGAGACACCTTTCCCCGACGGGGCATTGAAATTACTGACGGCAGGTATCACGATCCCCTTTTCATGCGCGGCTCTGACAACAGCCATACCCAACGGATGCTGCGAACCTTTTTCCACTGCAGCTGTTACACGTAAAAGAGATATTTCCCCACCCGGACTGAGACTGATAATCCCTGTCACCGTAGGCGAACCTTCCGTGAGCGTGCCTGTTTTGTCGACAACCAGCGTGTCCACTTTTTCAAGACGCTCAAGGGCTTCGGCATTCTTGATTAACACCCCGGCCTGGGCGCCTTTGCCCACCCCCACCATTATCGACATCGGCGTGGCCAGTCCCAGCGCGCAGGGACAGGCAATAATCAGGACCGACACAGCCGCAATGAGACCGTGCACCATCCTGGGCTCGGGCCCCCAGACAGACCAGATCAAGAAAGCAACAACCGCGATAAGTATCACCAGAGGAACAAACCAGCCTGAAACGCTGTCTGCCATTCTCTGGATGGGGGCACGCGAACGCTGTGCATCAGCGACCATCTGAACAATTCGTGAGAGCATCGTTTCATCACCGACTTTCTCTGCACGGATGATAAGACTACCTGTCTGATTAATCGTCCCCCCAATGACAGGGTCACCCTTCGTTTTGGTAACCGGCATAGACTCCCCGGTCACCATCGATTCATCCACGGTTGTTTTGCCTTCGATCACGATACCGTCGACCGGAATACTCTCTCCAGGTCTGATGCGGAGCTTATCGCCAGGCAGGACATCTTCCGCATTAATATCCGTTTCATGACCGTCATGATCCAGCCGTCTGGCGGTTTTGGGGGCAAGGTTCAGAAGCGCAGTAATGGCGCCTGAGGTTTGTTCCCGTGCCCGCAGCTCAAGAACCTGTCCCAGCAGAACAAGCACCGTAATAACTGCTGCGGCTTCAAAATAAACGGCCACCAGGCCATCCATGTTTCTGAACGATGCAGGAAACCAGGAGGGGAAGACGGTTGCAATGACGCTGTAAACCCAGGCTACGCCGGTCCCCATTGCAACAAGGGTAAACATATTCAGGGAGCGGTTACGTAACGACATTCCGGCCCGGGCGAAGAATGGCCAGCCACACCACAACACGACAGGGGAGGCCAGAAGCAACTGCAGCCATGTGTTGTACTGTGGCGGTACTGTATTCCTCAAGTCGGGAAACAGATGAGATCCCATTTCGAGTACCAGAACCGGAAACGCCAGCAACAACCCCAGCCAGAAGCGTCTTGTCATGTCGTGAAGTTCATCACTCGGCCCCGTGGATGCCGTAGCTACGAGCGGCTCCAGTGCCATTCCACAGACAGGACAGCTTCCGGGACCACTGCGGCGTATCTCCGGGTGCATCGGACATGTCCACACACCTTCAGAATTCTCTTTTTCCGCCTGGTTGTGAGGCTGTTTTATCTGATCAGGGCTGACTTCGTGATGATCGTGGTGATGGTGATGGGAATGTTCACTGGCATCTTCGGTAAAATAATGATCGGGATGGGCTTTAAATTTGCTCTCACAGCTGGCGGAGCAGAAATAAAGCTGATGGTCCTGGTATCGAATGCTGCTGTGCGCCTTGTCAGGCAGGATGACCATCCCGCACACGGGATCTCTCACCTTATGCAATACGTGGCCCTCGTCCGGGGATAATGTCTGCTCAGAAGCAGTCTGGTTGTTGTGTTGCACTGCATTGTCATTTTTCACAGTAACTCTCCTTATGCATACCGAAGCATCTTCTGTCTTCAGGGTATGTCATGGATGCGATTACCACGAATATCGCCGGCACAGGAGTGCCTGCTACCGGCGTCCCGTTATCAGCCGTTCCGCTGACTATTCGATTCGCTGGAAGACTTTTTTACTTCCATCCGGTGAGAATGCGATAACATCGTAAGCCTCTTTTCGGGCTCCCATCTCCATTCCAGGACTTCCTGCTGGCATACCGGGGGTGGCGAGACCGTATATACCCGAACCAGACTGCATTGCCTTATGTATCGTTGTCGCAGGCACATGGCCTTCAATGATCAAATTACCGGCAACCGCGGTATGACAACTTCGTAGTCCTGCAGGAACAGCATGCTTTTCTTTCAGGGCTGACAGCGCCTGATCATTCATGACGTGAGTTCGTACTTCGAACCCGTCTTTTTCCATCGCTTTGCCCCACAGGGAACAACAGCCACAGTTTTCAGATTTGTACATATCAATCACTTTTTCACTCGCCATCGCGGGTAGTGAAAGGCCGAGAGCCAGCGCCATTAGAACCACTTTTTTCATACTCACCTCTGTATATTATCGATATAAACCCTGACGTCAGGGTGAATCAGTAAAGAAGGACACCCACAGGGGGTGCCCTTTCAGGTTCAGGACACGCTTTTTTTATGTCTGCGCAGCCAGATTAATTTGTAGGCGGCAGGAATAATGAACAGGGACAGCAGCGGAGCCGTGATCATCCCACCAATCATGGGTGCCGCAATACGGCTCATGACTTCTGAACCTGCGCCGGTTCCCCAGAGTATTGGCAGCAGACCCGCAATGATCACCGCCACGGTCATGGCTTTCGGCCGGACACGCAGTACGGCACCATGATAGAGGGCTTCATCAAGACCTTCCGGTGTGAACGTCTCTTTACGGGACAATTCCGGGTGCGCTTCAATGGCATGACGCAGATACATCAGCATGACCACGCCAAACTCTGCTGCCACCCCGGCCAGGGCGATAAACCCGGTTCCGGTCGCCACTGACATATGGAAGCCCTGCCAGTACAGGAACCATATTCCGCCAACCAGGGCGAACGGCAGGCTCATCAGGATCAGCAGGGCTTCGTCAACCCGGCGGAATGCCAGATACAACAGGATGAAAATGATCATCACCGTCATCGGCACCATCAGCTTCAGTTTCTTGTTGGCATGCTCAAGCAGTTCAAACTGTCCGGAGAATGCCACACTGGTTCCCGGTCTCAGTTTCACTTTCTCGCTGATGGCCGTCTTAATGTCGTTAACCACCGACACCATGTCCCTGCCGCGGGCATCAACATAAATCCAGCTGGCTGGCCGGGCATTTTCGGTTTTCAGCATGGTTGGTCCAGAAACGACGTTAATATCCGCGACATCGCCCAGCGTGATCTGCTGCTTCATCGGGGTCAGGATCGGCATCTGTTTCAGCGCCTGCGGACTGTTCCGGTAATCCTGCGGGTAGCGAATGTTAATAGGGTACCGGGCCACCCCTTCAACCGTCTCACCCACCATAGCACCTCCGATTGCTGAAGAGACGAACAGCTGGACATCACCTACCGTCATCCCGTAGCGGGAGGCTTTCTCCCGGTTGATATCGATATCGATGTAGCGCCCGCCCTCAAGTCGCTCAGCCAGGACAGACACCACGCCAGGCACGGTTTTGGCTACCGCCTCGATACTCTGCGCCGTCGCGTCGATATCGGACAGAACAGTCCCGGACACTTTGATACCTATCGGGCTTTTGATCCCGGTTGAGAGCATATCAATACGGTTACGGATAGGCGGCACCCAGAGGTTTGCCAGACCCGGTAAACGGACTGTCCTGTCGAGTTCATCAATAATCTTGTCAATTGTCATGCCGGGACGCCACTGATCCTCAGGTTTGAGCTGGATCGTGGTTTCCACCATTTCGAGCGGCGCGGAATCCGTTGCGGTCTCTGCTTTACCGGTCTTGCCAAATACAGAAGCCACTTCAGGAACGCTTTTGATTAACTTGTCTGTTGTCTGCAGGAGCGCTGCAGCTTCTGCCGGAGAGACGCCAGGCAAGGTCGACGGCATATACAGCAGATCGCCCTCGTTAATCTTCGGCAGAAATTCACCGCCCACCTGACTCAGTGGCCAGATAACCGTGAAAATGGACAAGGCCGCAACCAGCAGGGTTGTTTTTGGCCAGTGGAGGACCCGCAGCAGCAAAGGATGATACGCTTTGATCAGCACCCGGTTCAGGGGGTTACTTGTCTCGGCAGGAATTTTCCCCCGGATCCAGAATCCCATCAGAATAGGAATGACGATGATGGCCAGTGCGGCCGCTCCCGCCATGGAGTACGTTTTCGTGAATGCCAGCGGGCCAAACAGACGACCTTCCTGCCCTTCCAGGGTAAAGATAGGAATAAAGGACAGGGTGATGATCAGCAGGCTAATGAACAACGCGGGTCCCACTTCCACGGAGGCGTCGGTAATCACCTTCCAGCGGGTGGCGTTGTCAATCTGCTCACCCGGATGCTGATGATCCCACTCCTCAAGCCGTTTGTGCGCATTTTCAATCATCACAATGGCGGCATCCACCATCGCACCGACGGCAATCGCTATCCCTCCCAGCGACATGATATTGGCGTTCAGTCCCTGGAAGTGCATGACGATAAAGGCGATACACAGGCCAAGCGGCAGAGAGATAATCGCCACCAGGGCAGAACGTACGTGCCACAGGAACAGAGCACAGACGATGGCCACCACGATAAACTCTTCCAGAAGTTTGGAACTGAGGTTATCAATCGCCCGGTCGATTAACTGGCTGCGATCGTAGGTGGTCACGATTTCAACGCCTTCCGGCAGGCTGGCCTTCAGCGTCTCCAGTTTATCCCTCACTGCCGTGATAACGTCGCGCGCATTTTTACCCGACCGCAGGATCACCACGCCGCCAGCGACTTCTCCCTGGCCGTTCAGCTCGGCAATACCACGCCTCATTTCGGGCCCGGTCTGCACGCGGGCAACATCCCGCAGATAAACCGGCACGCCGTTCTCACCTGTTTTCAGGACGATGTTATTAAAATCATCAATGCTCTGAAGATAACCGCTGGCACGGACCATATACTCCGCTTCGGCCATTTCAACGGATGAGCCACCGGCCTCCTGGTTAGACGATTCAAGTGCCTGTTTCACTTCGGGCAGGCTGATACCGTACTGGGACAGTTTTACCGGATTGACCTGAATCTGGTACTGTTTCACCACGCCGCCAACCGAAGCGACCTCAGCCACGTTCGGGATGGTTTTCAGCTCAAATTTCAGGAACCAGTCCTGCAGAGAGCGCAGTTCTGAAAGGTCGTGTTTTCCGTTGCGATCGACAAGGGCATATTCAAATATCCAGCCCACTCCCGTGGCGTCCGGGCCGATTTCAGAGCTCACACCCGCAGGCAGTTTGCCCTGAACCTGATTCAGGTATTCCAGCACGCGCGAACGGGCCCAGTACAGATCGGTGCCGTCTTCAAAAATGACATACACATACGAATCACCGAACTGTGAAAAGCCACGCACGGTTTTTGCGCCAGGTACGGACAGCATGGTGGTGGTAAGCGGATAGGTGACCTGGTTTTCTACAATCTGCGGGGCCTGTCCGGGATAGCTGGTTTTAATAATGACCTGCACATCTGACAGGTCAGGCAGCGCATCGACCGGCGTGTTAATTATCGTCCATGTGCCCCAGATGCTGAGAAACAGTGCGCCCATCATGACCAGGAAACGGTTGGCGACAGAGCGCCGGATAATCCATTCAATCATCGTCGTCTCCTCAGTGCCCTGAATGCATATTTACAGGCTGCTCAGACATTGCTGGCATACTGTTTTCTGTTTTTTCAGGGTGGCGCATACGTTCCAGCGCGCCCGTAATATTGGCTTCGGAGTCAATGAGGAACAGGCCACTGACCACCACGGTATCGCCTTCATTCAGGCCGGAGCCAATGCCGGACTGTTGCTGTGATTCATGCAGAACGTGGATCTGTTTCGGCACAAACTTGCCTTCATCATCAACAGTAATCACGCGCTGTTCTTTGCCGGTATCGATAACGGCCTGGCTTGGTATCAGCAGCATCTCCTGGCTCTTGGTATTCAGTTTCAGATAGGCATTCATGCCCGGCTTGAGAAACTCATCCTTATTAGAAACCTGGAGACGGACCTGAAGCGTACGGGTTGTCTGATCCACGCTGGGAAGAATGTTCCATTTTTCGACATGGAATGTTTTATCCGGATAAGCCGGTACCGAAATTTCAAACTGCGACGTATCTTTCAGCAGATAGGCGATAGATTCTGGCACTGCAGCGCTGATCCAGACCGGGTCCATCCCCTGAATCTGAGCCACTACTTTATCTTTCGAAATATTCATTCCGGTGCGCAGGTCAAACGCAGTAATGACACCATCAATAGGTGCTTTAATGGTAAAACGGGTCTGGATTGTGCGGGTTGAACGCAGCCTTTGAATATCCTCTTCCGGCATACCAGCCAGACGAAGTCGCTCCAGAACCCCTTTTATCTGGGTTGACGTACCGCCTGTACCGGATAACAGCAGGAACTCACTTTGTGCCTCAACCCATTCAGGAATGGTGATATCGATAAGCGGAGTGCCTTTCTTCACATGATCGCCAATCGTCAGGGGATACACTTTTTCGACGAAACCGTCAGAACGCGCCTGCACAATGACAAACTGATACTCGTTGTAACTGACATTAGCCGGGATTGTCTGGGAATAATTCAGCATTCCTCGCGTAACTTTTTGCGTTTTTAATCCCAGATTCTGAACCTGGGTTGGATCGATACGGATCCCGCCACTGCTTTTATCGCCACTTTCATCAGCATATTTCGGCACCAGGTCCATATCCATAAAGGGAGATTTTCCGGGTTTATCAAATTTGGTATCCGGTTTCATCGGGTCATACCAGAAAAGTACCTTTCGCTCCGGTGCCTTTTGTTCGGTTTGTACTGTTTTTTGTGATGAGTTTACATACTGCCAGGCAGTAACCGATATCAGCCCCCCTGCTATGAGGCTGCTGATAATTATTGCAGCATATTTTATCTTTAAAGAAGCCATACAATTTCTCGCTGAAAAATCAAAACACCTGGCATATGCGCCCGATCATTCATTCACAGTAATCCCTTAATGAATGTTCAGGCGCACTGGATGTATTCGCTCCGGACTGATAATCAGGATTGCGTAACGTTAATGCTTTTGAGTAAGGAGATATTGCCCTGCTGAATAAACGAGAAATCGACATGGTTGCCGGTTTTCAGGGCATTGATAGCGTCGTCTGCATTAACAAAAGTGAAGCGCATGGTCATTGCAGGCCAGCCCACAGCAGGGATTGCTTCGTGCGAAATGGTAATCTTTTTACTATTCATATCAATGTCTTTAACGACACCGGTGCCCTTGATAACCTGCTGTACCGAAGCATCACTGGCAGCATTCATATCGCCATGCTGATGTGTTTCAGCATGAAGACCGGCAGAAAACATGACAGAGAAGGCACCAAATAAAACGGCTTTAAGTGAATTACGCATTTTTAATTTCCTGATTAATTAAATAAATTTACTCTACCCAACCGCCACCCAGCGCGGTAAACAGATTAATTTCGTTAACCTGTCGGGAATAGGTAAGATCGAGAATGGTTTGCTGCGTAGCGAAGAGGGAACGTTCTGCATCCAGCACTTCGATGTAACTGACAGCACCACTTGCATATAATCCTCTGGCACGCTGGAGAGTTATCTGAAGTGAATCAAGATAACGCTGCTGTGACTCAAGTTGCTGGCTAAAGCTGTCGCGCAGCGCAAGCGTGTCGGAAACATCCTTAAAGGCTGACTGAATTTTTTGTTCGTAATTAACCACCGACTGTTGCTGGCGAATTTCAGCCAGCTTCAGATTGGCTTTATTCCTGCCAGCATTAAAAATAGGAATTTCAATTTTAGGGATAAAATTCCACATTCCACTTCCTGACGTAAACAGGCTTGACAGCTCCGTACTGCTTGCGGAAAGACCACTGGTCAGGGTAATGGAGGGGAAAAAGGCCGCTCGCGCTGCGCCAATATTGGCATCAGCCGCTTTCAGCTGATATTCCGCTTCCATAATATCCGGTCGCTGCAGCAAAATTTGTGAAGATAGATTTGGTGGCAATTTTACTGGTGCGATCTCCCCGCCTTTCATCCCTTTTTCTGACGGAAGTGCGCGGTACGTTCCCAGCACCAGTTGCAGGGCATTGTTTGCCTGAGCCAGATCGCCTTCTCGTTTGGCTATTTCGGCGCGGGTACTTTCGATTTGTCCTCTCGCCTGTTCAAGTGCCAGAACGTTCGTACTCCCGGTCACGAGCTGTTGCTCAACGAAAGCATAGGACTGTTCATAATTTTTCAGCGTTTCCCGCGCAATACGGAGTTGTTCGTACGCCAGTTGCTGGCTGAAATAGCTCTGTGAAACGTTGGAGACCAGCAGGATGTGTACGGCACGACGGGCTTCTTCGCTGGCAAAGTAGTTCTGGCGATCAGCCTCACTCATGTTCTTAAGTTTGCCAAAAAAATCGAGCTCATAGCTGAGCTCCAGACCCGCGTCGTACTCCTGTGTGGTCGGCTTGTCACCTTTCAGATCACCGTTGTATGTGATCCCGGATGAGGCATTCAGTTGGGGATAACGATCTGCATCCGTGACGTTGAACTGGGCCCGGGCCTCTTCAACCTTCAGGGCAGCCATTCTCAAATCACGGTTATTATTCAGGGCTTCACCGATCAGCCTGCTGACCTGGGGATCGACAAAAAAGTTTCGCCAGCCCGTATCCTGATAGCTGTTTACCGCAGGCGTCAGACTGTTTTTAGACAATGAAAACTGCTGGGGAACCGGAGCTGGCGGACGCTGATATTCAGGTGCCAGAGAAACACAACCAGCCAGGATGAATATGGTACTGATGCTGAGTAATTTTAATTTGAACATAACGCTTCTCGTACAGGCAGACCTGGTAAATGGTTCAAACGAAGTCCAGAGTATTGATAGGGATACTTTACCGAACGCTCTCTGTTTGCCGGGTGACAGGATAATGACAATGTTGTCATTTTTGCTGTAATCCGTTGATAACGATCGTGGGCGCAATAAAATGACATTAGCAGCCAGCCGGGGAGCATGATGAAAATATTAATCGTTGAAGACGAAATTAAAACAGGTGAATATCTCAGCAAGGGGCTGACAGAGGCGGGGTTCGTCGTGGATCACGCTGATAATGGTCTGACCGGATATCATCTTGCCATGACAGCCGAGTATGATTTAGTCATCCTGGATATCATGCTGCCTGATGTAAACGGCTGGGATATCATCCGTATGCTGCGCAGTGCCGGAAAGGGGATGCCGGTATTACTGCTGACGGCCCTTGGCACGATTGAACACAGGGTCAAAGGACTTGAGCTGGGTGCGGACGATTATCTGGTGAAGCCCTTTGCGTTTGCTGAACTGCTCGCCCGGGTAAGAACCCTCCTCAGGCGGGGAAACACGATGATCACGGAAAGCCAGCTTAAAGTGGCTGACCTCTCGGTTGATCTCGTATCCAGAAAAGTCAGCCGCGCCGGGAACCGCATTGTGCTCACCAGTAAAGAGTTCAGCTTGCTGGAATTCTTCATTCGCCATCAGGGAGAAGTTCTTCCCCGCTCCCTGATTGCCTCTCAGGTCTGGGACATGAATTTTGACAGCGACACTAACGCGATTGATGTCGCAGTAAAGCGACTCCGCGCTAAAATAGACAACGATTACGGGACAAAACTGATCCAGACAGTGCGGGGCGTGGGCTACATGCTGGAGATCCCGGATGCATAGCAAACCGTCCAGACGACCTTTCTCACTCGCTCTGCGGCTGACCTTTTTTATCAGCCTGTCCACAATACTGGCGTTTATCGCCTTCACCTGGTTTATGCTGCATTCTGTTGAAAAGCATTTTGCCGAGCAGGATGTCAGCGATCTGCAACAAATCAGCACCACACTGAGCCGTATACTCCAGTCCCCGGCAGATCCGGATGAAAAAAAAGTAAGCAAAATAAAGGAATCAATTGCCAGCTACCGCAACGTTGCCCTTTTGCTCCTCAATCCCAGGGGTGAAGTGCTCTTGAGCTCAGCTCAGGGGGCGGCACTACGCCCGGCAGTGAATTCAGCAGATTTTAGCGAGCACAGCCGCGCACGGGATGTCTTTCTCTGGACGGTGGAGGATCCTGCGGGACCGATGGATACCGGGTCCGGAATGAAGATGGAAACATACCGGATTATCGCCTCCTCTGGCCAGGCGATATTTCAGGGCAAACAGCAGAACTATGTCATGCTGACTGGCCTCTCCATTAATTTCCATCTCCATTACCTTGATGCGCTGAAAAAAAATCTGATTGCAATCGCTGTTGTGATAAGCCTGCTGATTGTTCTGATCATTCGCATCGCTGTCCGTCAGGGGCATCTGCCCCTTCGTAATGTCAGCAATGCCATTAAAAGCATCACCTCCGAGAATCTTGATGCGCGGCTGGAACCGACACGGGTTCCCATTGAGCTGGAGCAACTGGTTATCTCGTTCAATCATATGATTGGAAAGATTGAGGATGTCTTTACCCGCCAGGCCAATTTCTCTGCCGATATCGCGCACGAGATCAGAACGCCCATCACCAATCTGGTGACACAGACTGAAATCGCACTGAGTCAGGATCGAACCCAGAAGGAACTTGAGGATGTCCTCTACTCCAGCCTGGAAGAGTATAACCGGATGACCAAAATGGTCAGCGACATGCTGTTCCTGGCGCAGGCAGACAATAATCAGCTGATACCTGACAGGGTCATGTTTGACCTCAGAGCGGAAGTCATGAAAGTCTTCGAGTTTTTCGAAGCCTGGGCCGAAGAACGCAATATCACGCTCAAATTTGACGGGATGCCCTGCCTGGTTGAGGGAGATCCACAAATGTTCAGAAGGGCGATCAATAATCTGTTATCCAATGCCCTGCGTTATACCCCGGAGGGACAGGCAATCACCGTCTCAATAAGAGAGCAGGAGAGCTTTTTTGACCTTGTGATTGAAAATCCGGGGAAACCGATCCCTGAAGAACATTTATCAAGGCTGTTTGACCGTTTTTATCGGGTGGATCCATCCAGACAACGAAAAGGAGAAGGCAGCGGCATCGGCCTTGCGATTGTGAAGTCAATCGTGGAAGCACATCACGGAAGAGTGCAGGTGGAATCAGACGTACGCTCCACGCGTTTTATCTTATCCGTGCCCAGACTGGAGAAAATGATCCCGGAAACCCAATGCTGAAAATAAAGATGTAAATGACAAAGATGTCATTAGCCTGTCATGCAGCAAACAGAAGCCATTCGATATAATTAGTGCAACTTATCAGGAAGGCTGGATTGCTTCATCAATACCCGGCGTCAGAGTACGCCAGGAAATGAATATCCAGCCCTCTTCCGGAGAAATAAACGCTGCCGAACTTGTTTCAGTTATGGAACTGAAAACACCGGTTGTACTTCCCCGGACATCACTAATTCAGAAATGGAGAGTTATCATGAAAAATATCGTATTAGCATCCTTGCTGGGCTTTGGTTTAATTTCATCGGCCTGGGCCACTGAAACCGTGAATATCCATGATCGCGTCAACAATGCACAGGCTCCTGCTCACCAGATGCAGTCTGCTGCGGCTCCTGTCGGGATCCAGGGGACTGCTCCTCGTATGACCGGTATGGACCAGCATGAACAGGCCATTATTGCTCATGAAACCATGACGAACGGCTCGGCGGATGCGCACCAGAAAATGGTGGAAAGTCATCAGAAGATGATGGGAAATAACACGGTATCCACGACCGTCCCGTCAACGTCTTACGCGGCGATGAATGAGCATGAAAGAGCAGCGGTTGCCCATGAATTCATGAATAACGGGCAATCCGGCCCACATCAGGCCATGGCCGAAGCGCACCGCCGCATGATCAATGCAGGCTGAATGCGACGGTAGTATCCGTGCTGTTACCTTTTCCCTGATAGATTTTCCTGAAACAACGTTGCTACATTTTTGCCCCCCGTCAGGGGGCTTTTTTGTCTGACTCAGCTACACTTAACCGGTACCTGTCTGAAAGGAATTATTATATGAAAATCAAAAACACCCTTTTTGTAATATTAATGTTATCCCTGCCAGCCATTTCTGCTGAACATTCGGAAATGAAAATGTCAGATATGCACTCATCGGCATCATCACAGGAATATATGGCTGGCATGAAAAATATGCATGAAAAAATGATGGCCGCCGTTAATGAATCCAATCCCGATAAGGCCTTTGCAAAAGGTATGATCGCACACCATGAAGGGGCAATCGCAATGGCTGAGACCGAGCTCAAATACGGAAAAGATCCGGAAATGAGAAAGCTCGCGCAGGACATCATTAAAGCTCAAAAAGGTGAAATTGAGCAGATGAATAAATGGCTTGACAGTCATAAATAATGAACACTGGAGTGTTGTCTTGCGCACCCTCTTAGGGTACCCTCGGACACGAAAACATATAGTACTTAACTAATTAAAAACCCGAATAATTTCGGGTTTTTAATGTAACTTTCTTTTCTGAACGGAAATAATAGTCATACAATTTAATTTTTTTGTAATTATTCCTACTTTTGATCAGGTACTGGACGATGGATAACGACTCCCGCCTGAGAGGGAAAATCCGTCTGGTTACCTGGCGCTATACTTAACCGATTGATCGACATGCCATGCTGGTAAAATATTAAAATCCTCCCCCATAAATCTGAACCACATGACAGGATTGATAGTCAGGCAGTATTTCACATTCATTGCTAAAAATAAAAATAAGCATGCATCTTCTCGAAGATTAATTACCTTCCATCTTGTAAAAAAGAATCAAATCCTCTAATAATATCTCGATTCCCGCTTTTTTTAATACATCTTTCCGCTCGGCATATATTCTCCTCAACATATCTTCAAACCCCTTGCCAAGATGAATTTGTTTATGGCAGTTGCAACATAGTGATATGATATTCTCTTCCACATCCAGTGAATTCTCAAAATAGTCTTGCTTTGACATCGGGACAATGTGATGAGGTTCTGTGTAATTTAGGGGAGAGTTTCGCCTTCTGAACGTTGGATGGTCGCAATTAATTTCACATTTATAATCCGCTTTGTTAAGCGCATTTTTTGAAACAGATTTACTTCTTGGGTATGAGAGTCCATTTTTGACTTCTATTGCAGCTTTCTTAGGTTTCGCTTTTTCGCTATACTCAAATGTCTGAGTAACGTCAAAGTGATTACTTTCTTCTAGAGCAGTGATCAAATCATTATCTGAGTAAAAATCAATGCTTGAGCTTTCGTTCGTACTAAAAAAATCTAGTTCTTTTATTGCCTGAACAAGTTCTTCACGGATAGTCCATAAATTTCGCTTTGGGTTTCCTTTAATTTCTCTACTTTTCATGACTGTAATGAATTTTGTCCCGGAAGCAATCTTTCCGACTCCTTTAACCTCGAATCGGCCAAGCTGCTTCTGAACTCTTCCACCCAACCCATTGATTACACCATTAGCACTCATACTGTGCAGGTCGTACTTCTTGCCGATATCGAAACATGTACAGGAATGGTCTGGCTCAATGAACCATTTTTTTAACGCTGCAATACTTTTGTCATCAAAAACTTTTTTATCCCTTAATAAAATCTTCCATTCTTCAACGCTAATATCTATATCACAGACGTATTCACCATCAATTACTTCACATATTTTTTCAATCATGTCCATAACTCTCTTGTAACACAGGCTTTGTAATAATGTAAAATCCATTACACGGCGTTGTATGTAATGTCATTGTCTCTTGGACTCCTACAGTCCAAAACAACTTTGTGTTTTGTTGTCCAAAAACTTTTTGTTGCCGTGAGTTCTCACTGAGATAAATCCCGCCTTGAGCGTATCACATCAGCAGACTTCCTCTCAACCTTATGGACTTAACCCGGTCATTCTTCACGACAAAGAAAGTACGGCATTTTACATGACGAAGAGACGGTCTCAGCTTCACATGACCGGATAACATTTTTAATGTACTTCGTTATTACGGCACGGGTGTTCAACGAGTATTTTTAAATATTAATCATTTTGTTTAACGGGTGGATACCTACAAATTTTAACATTTACTAATCAAGATAGCAGTTGACCTGCTCCCCGTTGATTAGTACACCCCGATGTTAGTAATGTCTTCATAAGCCACATGAGGACATCCCCATGAAGAAGCGTTTTTCCGACGAACAGATCATCAGTATTCTCCGCGAAGCCGAAGCTGGGGTACCCGCCCGTGAACTCTGCCGCAAGCATGCCATTTCCGATGCCACGTTTTACACCTGGCGTAAGAAGTATGGCGGTATGGAGGTGCCTGAAGTTAAGCGCCTGAAGTCGCTTGAGGAAGAGAACACCAGACTCAAGAAGCTGCTTGCCGAAGCCATGCTGGATAAAGAGGCGCTTCAGGTGGCTCTTGGGCGAAAGTACTGACGACAGACCAGAAGCGGGAAGCCGTGATGTTGATGTGTGATGCGACCGGTCTGTCGCAACGTCGTGCCTGCAGGCTTACAGGTTTATCCCTGTCGACCTGCCGCTATGAGGCTCACCGTCCGGCTGCTGATGCGCATTTATCAGGGCGCATCACTGAGCTGGCACTGGAGCGCAGGCGTTTTGGCTACCGTCGTATTTGGCAGTTGCTGCGCCGTGAAGGGCTTCATGTTAATCATAAGCGCGTGTACCGGCTTTATCACCTCAGTGGCCTGGGCGTAAAACGCAGAAGACGTCGTAAAGGGCTGGCAACAGAACGTCTGCCGCTGCTCCGTCCGGCGGCGCCCAATCTGACCTGGTCGATGGATTTCGTCATGGACGCACTTTCCACCGGTCGCAGGATCAAGTGTCTTACCTGCGTCGATGATTTCACAAAGGAATGCCTGACGGTCACTGTTGCCTTTGGGATTTCAGGCGTTCAGGTCACGCGTATTCTGGACAGCATTGCACTGTTTCGAGGCTATCCGGCGACGATAAGAACTGACCAGGGGCCGGAGTTCACTTGCCGTGCACTGGATCAATGGGCCTTTGAGCATGGTGTTGAGTTGCGCTTAATCCAGCCGGGCAAGCCAACGCAGAACGGATTTATTGAGAGCTTTAACGGACGATTTCGCGATGAATGTTTGAATGAGCACTGGTTCAGCGATATCGTTCATGCCAGGAAAATTATTAATGACTGGCGGCAGGATTATAACGAATGCCGCCCGCACTCCACGCTGAATTATCAGACACCGTCTGAATTTGCAGCGGGCTGGAGAAAGGGTCATTCTGAGAATGAAGATTCCGACGTTACTAACTGAGTGTTGTATCTAATCGTGGGGGCAGGTCACAGTTATACGTACTTTCCCGGCAAAAATCCTGAGGTTTACAGATTCCCTCACCGTAACAGACCCGGTCATTCCCCTGGTCCTCCGGAGAGTCTAGTACGAGTGATAAACGTGAATTCCTGTACCTGAAGTTCAGCCGCTGGCAGATAAGTCGTGAACTATAATTACACTCAGTCAGATCCAAACACCTTTTCATCTGCATATATACTTTGTACATACCAGGAGATTACATGCAGGCACCCGGTATACCGGAGAATGAAGAACAGAGGCTGAAGTCCCTGTATATTACCGGCCTTCTTGATACCCGTGACGATGAGCGTTTTGAACGCCTGACGCGGCTGGCCCGCAAAGCCTTTCAGGTCCCGGTGGCCCTGATAAGCCTGCTGGATCGCGAGCGCCAGTGGCTCTTCGCCTGCCAGGGCGTCGGCGTGCGCGAAACTCCACGTGATATTTCGTTCTGCGGACACGCCATTCTGCAGGAAGGGCCTTTTATCATTCACGATGCGGCTGCCGATGCGCGATTTCACGATAATCCCCTGGTTACCGGTGAGCCACACATCCGGTTCTACGCCGGCCAGCCGGTGAGCCTGCCGGACGGCACGGTGGCCGGCACGCTGTGCCTGATCCACACCGTTCCCCGCGCCTTCACGGATGAGGACATTGCGTCCCTCCGGGACCTGGCCTGTATCGTGGAGGACGAATTCGAGGCCATCAACATGGCTATGACGGACAGCCTGACGGGCATTCCCAACCGGCGCGGGTTTTACCGCGCCGGCGACAAACTCTTCCGCGCAATGAACCGGCAGGATGCGTCGTTCAGCCTCATCTATTTCGATCTGGACAGGTTCAAACCGGTTAACGATCTCTGGGGACACGCTGAGGGTGACGAGGTGCTGAAGATCTTTGCCGGCTTTTTACATCAGCACCTCGAACCGGGCGAAATAGCAGGCCGCCTCGGCGGGGATGAGTTTGCCGCCCTGATCCGGCGAAACGGGAATACCGGCTCTTATCTTCATGCGCTGAGTGCCAGTCTCGATCATTACAATGACACCTCGGGCAAGCCCTACAACATCAATTATTCCTTTGGCGAACTGATCAATAACGCAGACCAGTACACGACGCTGGCGGAGATGATCGGCAAATGTGACGAAGTGATGTACCTGAAGAAAAAACGAAAGACCCTCTCCCGGAAAACAGAACCGTGACGTTCTCCTTCCCGGCTGATCCCCTGACCCGGGGTTCAGCCGGACGGCATGAACAATATATTTAACCGCAGGACGCTTAAAGTCATTTATATTTGCTCATGGTGCAATAGTCCACTCATCGCAACAATTACTCGTTTTTTGTGTCCATGCTGCAATAATTCCTCTTCTCCACTTCTGAGATCCGAAAAAAGCAAGTTCCGGATCACGGCGATTTTCTGCGCTGATTTGTGAAACGAAAATTAAAAATGTGCTACACTTTAAGTAGTTAGATAACTTTCACCCTCTCCGCATCAGACCGACCTGACGAGTAAATCCTGTTAATCTGTTCATCATCGCTTCCGAAAACTTTGCTATTATGAATTTTTCGGAAGTCTAAAAGAGTGAGATCCGGTAATTGCGGGCGGTGACTGTTATTCTGCTAATCACTGCGGGCGGGCAACGGAATGTTCTGCTGGCGATGATAAATAAATAGAACTAATAGATATTAAATAATAAGGAAGTTGATTATGAATATGAAAATTACACTGAGTGTTTTATTTGAGGCTCTCATAATCCTTGGGCATGACAGAGTCTGGATGGAAGAATCGGAGTTTGAGCACATATACGGATACGGCTGCTACCGTGAGATACACACTTGGGACGATCGCACAGTTGCCTGGTGGGATGATGCTGATGACACATGGTATCTGTCCACAGAAGTCGATGTGATAACTCCTTTCCTTGGCCCTCTCCCAAAGAAAGAAGGAGAGCTCTCCGAGGAAAAATGCTTCCAGTTAATGACTCTTGGTCGCTACTGATAGCCGACAGCAGCATTTAATGAGTGGTCGGCTGGACACCCTCTGGCGGCCACATGTCACTCGATAGTGTAGTCCGGCGGGATTTCTCCTTGAAGATGATCCAGACATTAACGTAAAGGATACAGGAACGATGTGTAAACTGACCGGTTTTATAATGGGGCTGACGATCCTGCTGGGTGTGACTGCACGGGATGCAGGGGCGGCAACGCTCAGTGAAATGCGGATGGTTAATGCCAGTCAGAAACCCGGGATGGTGATTATCTGCAGCCGGACCTCGGAGATTCCGCAGAAAGGTGAATCCCCCGTTCGTATAGAAAGTCTCCTCAGGGGCGTGGTACTGCAGAACGACGGTGATCGCATGATGTTTGACGTGACCTATACACAGCGAAACGCTGAAGAGAGTATTCCTTTTCGTACGGAAAAATACCGGCTGACCACTGAGCTGGAAGCCACCCGCCAGAAAATGGCCATCGATCCTGAGACGATAGAACTATCGCTTCCGCGTGCCCGCGGTCTTGAAGAAACTTTTCTCGCGGGGATGAAAGCAAGCCCGGTTTCGTTTGAAGATTACACCAATTACCGTGTCAAATCTGCTACCGAGTATCTGATCCTGCCGGGTCCGGCATCCCCGGATGCACCGGTGATGCACTGCACACTCTAATGACAATGGTGACATAACATGATGCCAGCACTGCCAGGCCATAGCGGGGCTTTTTCCTCTGCTCAGCTGCCGGTGGCCATCGATTACCCGGCCGCGCTGGCACTGCGCCAGATGGCGCTCGTTCAGGACGAACTGCCGAAATACCTGCTGGCGCCGGAAGTGAGCGCCCTGCTCCACTACGTGCCCGATCTTCACCGTAAGATGCTGCTGACCACCCTGTGGAACACCGGCGCCCGTATTAACGAAGCACTGGCCCTGACCCGGAGTGATTTTTCCCTGGCCCCGCCCTACCCGTTCGTGCAACTGGCAACCCTCAAACAGCGGGTGGAGAAAGCGGCCCGAACGGCCGGCCGTGCTCCGGCCGGCAGCCAGCCTCATCGTAACGTTCCGCTTTCCGATCCGCAGTATGCCCGCCAGCTGGAAATGATGGTGGCCACCCTGAAAATACCGCTGGAACGCCGGAATAAGCGCACCGGCAGAACGGAAAAGGTGCGCATCTGGGAGATCACCGACCGTACCGTTCGCACCTGGCTGGGCGAAGCTGTTGAAGCGGCAGCCGCCGACGGGGTGACGTTCTCCGTGCCGGTGACGCCACACACGTTCCGCCACTCCTACGCCATGCACATGCTGTATGCCGGAATTCCGCTGAAGGTGCTGCAGAGCCTGATGGGGCACAAGTCGATCAGCTCGACGGAAGTCTATACAAAGGTATTTGCGCTCGATGTTGCTGCAAGGCATCGTGTGCAATTTTCAATGGCAGAGGCTGATGCTGTTGCCATGCTGAAAAAAAGATAACTAAATTTGTCAAAATTTACAGACAGTTGTAATGACATCCACTTATTCGATAATAAATTAATCTTGCGTTACGTGAAAACTGACAGGGGTCCAGGCTGTACCAGGCCGGAATTCACGTAACGCACTTTACGTCTTCTTCATTACTTACCTTTTCGTTCCGATCCTGTTCATCCCTGCATTGCCCCCTTTTCTTCATAACGCATTTCACTGTTGCCGAAAGCCCATGGGGTCGACTTTGCGACCGCGGCCGCACTCAGAAGGATGGCCACTTTAACCGGCGCCACCCTGGCGTACCTACTCGTCCCCGAAGTGAGAGCCCTACTCTTCTATATGCCGGATCTTCACCATTAAATGCTGTTCTCTACTTTCTGGAACACGGGAGTGCGGATCAGTGAATCCCGGACGCTGCCCCCGGAATCCTTTGATCTCGGTGGGTTAAGACCCTTTGTGAAAGTACTGGGCTAAGGGCATCCGCCCTGACGAACAATATTGACTAAGTGATGAAAGTAAACATATCGCAGTGAAGATGTTGAGCAGACTGCCCGCTCTTCCACACACCGCAGTCAATATCAATACTCCGGTAGGCCTATCCGCATATCGCAGTCAAGGCAAGCAAAACCTAAACGGAATGATGAATCAGTATAAATTGACTGTGGTATGCGCTCTGCATACCACAGTCAACAAACTCTAAAACGGCATTCCTCAGTCATTTCCCGGTTTCACGCTGGCGAGCGCTTTTGCTAGTTTCTGAGGATCAATACCTGCAGCCTTCAGGGCTTTAATAACTTCGTCATAGTTCTGCTCAGGTACTTCCTCTTCCGGCTCACGGGGAACAACGACCTTGCTACTGATGAGTTTCGGATTACGGTAATGCACGCTGAAGTAGGTGGCCCGGCCGCGTTTGAATTCGGTGTAATCCAGATAGCCGATATCCTTCAGCTGCGCCATGGCTTTGCGCACCGTGTGGTTCTGCGTGTAGAGGTTAGACGTCAGGTTGAGTCTGTCTCGCATACGCTTCATGGAGATGGGGGCCGGATTCTGTGGCAGACTTTCAATGTAGGTATAGAGTGCCTGTGCGGACTCCTTGCGCTGCAGGGCATCAATGGCTTTCAGACGCAACAGGACCCGCCTGTCCATCTGATAAAGCTCAAAGAGCTTGGGCTCTGCCCTGATCTCCACGACATCGGCAGTGATGTCGTAATAGGCAGACTGAACCAGGTGCGTAGTCCACCCTTTCGTTTCACTCTGAAACTTGAGGGTTACGGATGCCAGCTTGAACAGGGAGTTGCTTATCCTGTCACGCATTTTCTTGTTAGAGCGCCGGGAGTCAAAGCCACACATTTTAACAAACTCAACAAAAGACAGCTTGAGCGTGTCATCCTTAACGCCAAAATCATACATTGAACGGATGATTCCAAGCCAGACTTTGAAGTCCGTATCCATATCGAGGCGCGATCCGGTGATCCTGACATCGGTATACCCTTCACTCCGGGCAATGGACAGCTGTACGAGCTCCTCAGTCGCATCCGTGACGTTTTTGCGGTTCGTCTTACTCCTAGAGGTCGATTTGAGGGTAGGAACGAACAGACCAAGCCTCATGAGCGCAACAGGCTGAACAGTACTGGCGCTGTTGACATCCAGCTTAACAACTTCACCCGTTGTCTTATTGACCTCCTGAAGATTCAGGGGTAACTCATTATTTTCCATAGCCATTTTATTAACCCGCGGTTATCCACAAACGAAAGTATATACGCATATCACAGTCAACGGAAATACATACCCCAGTTAATACAATTGCATACCGCAATAGTTGATCTCGCACACAACAGTCAACATACCACACACCACAGTTAATGAAGATAGTCTCCAGGCTCAGGCGTAGCGGGGCGCTAAACGATCCGGGGATCTCTTTTTGATCTCAACATGATCTCCTTAAGGATCAATTACTGGATCGAAATATGGAATAACAGCCAGCATCCAATACATATGGACCACTGACATGACACAATGTGAATCTTGGTACAACAACCCAGTAATACAACACCAGGAAAGGCAATAGTCTTGACTGTGATATGCAGAAAAATGCATGTCATTACTCTTCCCTATTCCTATTCAGCTTCATACCGCAGTCAATAATCTGCATACTATAGTCAATTCCTTACCATTCAGTTCCTTCCAGTGGAGCTTCGTTAGCTTCAGAGCGTCAGCCACACCTTGTTAGTACGGAGTAATTCCGCTTCCTCGACGCATGCGCCTACGCGCGCATACTTTCTGCGGCGAGCGGATGATATTGACTGAAGCATGCGGCAGCCTTTCAGGCGGATGCTGAACTGAACAAGACTATATTTTGATCGGCTTTGCAATATTTAAGACGGTTTGCAACTTTAATGTTGCTTTGCGCCTTTTACCAAGATTTAATAGATTAATGCAAAGATAATAATAAGGAACAAAGAATGGGACTGATGGAAACGCTTGACCAGTGCATTACGGCCGGTCATGAAATGACGAAAGCTATCGCGATTGCACAGTTTAACGATGATAGCCCGGAAGCCAGGAAAATTACCCGTCGCTGGCGTGTGGGTGAGGCCGCCGATCTGATTGGCGTTTCTTCTCAGGCAATCCGTGATGCAGAAAAAGCAGGACGCCTTCCCCATCCTGATATGGAAATGCGTGGACGTGTAGAGCAGCGGGTGGGCTACACCATTGAACAAATCAACCATATGCGGGATGTATTTGGCACCCGTCTGCGCCGTCCTGATGACAGCGTTCCGCCCGTCATCGCGGTGGCAGCACATAAAGGGGGTGTCTATAAGACATCTGTATCTGTACATTTGGCACAGGACCTGGCGCTGAAAGGGCTGCGAGTACTGCTTGTCGAAGGGAACGATCCTCAAGGCACAGCCTCCATGTACCACGGCTGGGTCCCTGATTTGCATATCCATGCCGAAGACACACTGCTGCCTTTTTATCTTGGTGAGCGCGATGATGCAGCCTATGCCGTCAAAGCCACCTGCTGGCCGGGTCTCGACATCATACCTTCATGCCTGGCTCTGCACCGCATTGAGACAGAACTAATGGGAAGGTTTGACAACGGGAAACTGCCGACAGAACCTCATATGATGCTTCGCCTGGCCATCGAAACAGTGGCCCATGATTATGATGTCATTGTTATCGACAGTGCACCGAACCTCGGTATTGGTACCATCAATGTCGTCTGTGCTGCAGATGTACTCATCGTGCCAACGCCAGCAGAGTTATTTGATTACACCTCTGCCCTTCAGTTTTTTGACATGCTGCGCGACCTGTTAAAAAACGTGGACCTGCAGGGTTTTGAACCTGACGTTAGAATTCTTCTGACCAAGTACAGCAATAACAATGGCTCACAGTCACCCTGGATGGAAGAACAGATCCGCGATGCCTGGGGAAGCATGGTACTGAAAAACGTTGTTCGCGAGACCGACGAAGTCGGTAAAGGTCAGATCCGTATGAGAACGGTGTTTGAGCAGGCTATCGATCAGCGCTCATCTACAGGAGCCTGGCGAAATGCGCTGTCTATCTGGGAGCCTGTCTGTAATGAAATTTTTGATCGCCTGATTAAACCTCGCTGGGAGATCAGATAATGAAACGTGCACCAGTCATTCCAAAACATACCGTAAAAGATATCCGCCCCGAAACTGAACCTTCAGCGGCACCCGCTGCACCGATGGTTGATTCATTAATTGCACGGGTTGGAGCCATGGCCCGCGGGAATACCATTCTGCTTCCGGTTTGTGGCCGGGAAGTGAAATTTATTCTGGAAGCGATCCCGGGCGAGAGTGTTGAGACGGCATCAAGAGTCTGGTCAGGTAATGAACGTGACCAGGAACTACTGACCGAAGACGCGCTTGATGATCTGATTCCATCTTTTATGCTGAGTGGTCAACAGACGCCTGCGTTCGGACGAAGGGTAGAAGGTGTCATTGAAATTGCTGATGGTAGTCGCCGTCGTAAAGCCGCCATACTGACATCATCAGATTATCGTGTTCTCGTCGGGGATCTCGATGACGAACAGATGATGGCTTTATCACGGCTGGGTAATGATTATCGTCCTGTCAGCGCTTATGAACGGGGCAACCGTTATGCACAGCGGTTGGAAAATGATTTTAACGGCAATATCTCTGCTCTGGCTGAAGCTGAGAATATTTCCCGTAAAATCATCACGCGTTGCATCAACACGGCCCATTTGCCAAAATCAGTGGTTGCCCTGTTTACTCATCCTGGTGAACTTTCCGCCCGCTCTGGGGAGACGCTGTACAAAGCATTTTCGGGAAAAGAAGCTTTATTGTTGCAACGGACACAACAGCTTCATGAGCAAAAGAAAGCGGGAGTTATCTTTGAATCCGAGGAAGTTATTGGTTTACTGACGGATGTTCTGAAAGAGCCATCAGGTAAAAAAGTAAACCTTAATACCCGTCATCAATTTGTACCTGGTGCGACAGCCCTATACAAAGGCGATAAGGTGATTTTTAATCTCGATAAATCTCGTTTGCCTGCCGAGTGTATCGAGAAGATAGAAAGCATACTGCGCGACTTACAAAAAGTTTAGCCTGTTTAATGATACACGCGAGAGTCTTCATTAATTTCCAATATCCTTAATGCGTTACATGCTGCTTCGGAATATATACATCCGAAGCAGTTATTTTCTGCACTATAGCCCAGTGTTGTTAAAAAGATCTGTTTACTTCTCCCAACCTGATTGTTACCACAATCTAAAGATCCAGTTTTTTCTAGTTTTCCTTAACTAGTTCCGCAGTTCACCCCTCAACCTGCATATCAGAACTCAGACGGTAACCCATCCCGGAATACTGATTTCATACACCAGATTAACTGGGACCACGGTCCCACTTCCTACTTGCGTGTCAGAACTCACCCGTCAAGCCCGCTTGGAATATCGATTCCACACGCCGGATTTAACTGGGACCACGGTCCCACCTCCTACTTGCGTGTCAGAACTCATCCTTCAACCCCGCCTGGAATATCGATTCCACACGCCGGATTTAACTGGGACCATGGTCCCACTCTATTCAGCTGTTTCTATCACAATACAGATTTTGAGATTGTTACTGTGATTCCTGTATTAGGTGCGTAAGAAGATTATGTTCGTTTTGTTCCCTGGTGCTTCCTCGCTCACTCGCGGGCTTCGCCCTGTCGTTCGGCTGCGGCGAGCACTACTGGCTCTCTCAGAAAAGCAGAATTTATCTGATCCTCGCAACGGGAATATCTTTCCAGCGGGTGGTGTACGCAGGGGAGAGCATATCGCGTTTCATTTGCCATGATGGCGCTATCCCTCGCCCGGCAAACCAGATCTGTCCCAGACCGGAATGATTAATGCCATCGAGAACCTTCATCAGCTCAGAGCTGTGAGGACGTGGCGGACGTTCGTCGAACAGCTGCAGCTGCGAAACGCCGGAGCCGGTGAAGTCATTCAGCATCACACCGGCTTTGGCATACAGGTGCCCATCCTTCCAGATACGCTCCAGAGCCGTTGTGGCGGCCGCAATAATGTCCCGGGTGTCCTGAGTGGGTGTAAGCAGTTTCTCCGTGGCCACGTTGCCGTAGTAAGGCTCTTTAACGGCGAACGGAGACGTTTTGATGAAAACGGAAATATGCCGGCAGTACTGGCGCTCTTTCCGCAGCTTTTCAGAGGCCCGCTCTGCGTACTGACAGACAGCCTGGCGGAGCGAATCGTACTCCGTGATTTTCTCTCCAAAGCTGCGGCTGCAGACGATCTGCTGTTTCGTCGGTGGTGCTTCCTCAAGCGACATGCAGCTTTCCCCGTTCAGTTCGCGTACTGTTCGCTCGAGAACGACGGAGAAATTTTTGCGTATAAAGGCCGGGTTCGTCAGGGCCAGATCGAGCGCGGTCCTGATACCCAGTACATTAAGTTTGCGTGCAATACGGTTTCCCACGCCCCAGATCTCTTCGACCGGCTGCAGTGAAAGCAGTTTCCGCGTTCGCTGAGGATTCCCCCTGGTCAGGGCGAGCACACCACGAAACTGTTTCCACTCCTTTGAGGCCCACTGGGCTGATTTTGCCAGGGTTTTCGTCGGCCCGGCACCCACGCCGATGGTCAGACGGGTACAGTCATACACGTGCTGGCGCAGCTGCCGGCCGAAGTCCTCCAGGTCCATGCAGTGCTCAACGCCGGTCAGGTCGAGGAACATCTCGTCAATCGAATACTGTTCCACCCTTGGGGCCAGCTCCTCCAGGCAGCTCATCACGCGCGCTGACATCGAGGCATAAAGTTCATAGTTGCTTGAGAACGCGTATATTTTTTCCGGATACGTTTCGTTTTTCATCTGAAACCACGGCGTGCCCATTTTGATCCAGGGCTTTGCCTCGGCACTTCTTGCGATAACGCAGCCATCGTTATTACTGAGCACCACAACCGGCTTTCCTTTCAAATCCGGGCGGAAAACACGTTCGCAGCTGGCATAAAAGCTGTTCACATCGGCCAGGGCAAACATCAGTACATCTCCCTCGGGCGGTGGATGATGTGCGTGACGACGCCAAAGATATCCAGATCGTCCGGGTCGGGATAAATCGGCGGCCAGGCGGCGTTCATTGGCTGCAGCGTCAGTCGTGGCGTCAGCAGAAGCCGTTTAACCGTAAACTCCCCCTGCACACTGGCCACAACAATATCGCCGTGCCGGGGCTTCTCTGCACTGTCCACAACCAGCAGATCGCCATTGTAAAGGCTGCCGTCGGACATACTGTCACCGCTGGCACGGAGATAGTAAGTCGCGCTCGGGTGCCGTATGCAGTAATCATGGAGATCCAGGTCGGACTCGACATAGTCAGCGGCAGGGCTCGGAAAACCGCAGCTGGCCAGGTCTGCAAACAACGGATGGGCCTGTGGCGGGAGTGCTTTCCCGGTGCTGAAAAGCTGCAGTTTCATCTTTCCTCCTGACGTCTAAATATACTGGATATGCATACAGTATATTTAACAGCGTGAGGATAATCCAGATCACCTGCTTCATGAACAGGGTGAGTAACCTAAGTTACTCAAAATGCTATTTAATATCATTATGGGACATTTAAATTACTCATAATGAGAAGCATGGCTTTTATTTTGCCATTTTGCTCTTATAATATGTATCAAATTGAGTTTAATTGACGGAGCATAATGATGAATATTTACTGCGATGATGGTTCAACTAATGTTAAGCTGGCATGGTTTGAAGGAAACGAGCTGCAGACCCGGGTTTCAGCTAACTCCTTCCGGCATGGCTGGAAAGTGGCGGAATTCAGTGCCGCAACGTTCAACTATCAGGTGGGCACGCTGAAATACACCTGGGACAGCGTCAGCCGGGATGCCATCCCGACAACAAACGTGGAATACCAGTACGGTGATCTCAACCTGCTGGCCGTGCATCATGCCCTGCTGAACAGCGGACTTGAGCCGCAGCCGGTGAGCCTGACCGTGACGCTGCCCCTGAGCGAGTATTATGACGGGGACTGCCAGCGGAACGAGGAGAACATCCGACGCAAACGAGAAAACCTGATGCGTGAGCTGGTTCTGAATAAGGGCAGGGCATTTACCGTAACGGACGTGAAGGTGATGCCTGAATCACTGCCGGCGGCGTTCTCCCGTCTCGCGGAGCTGAAGCCCGGACCCGCTGAGACCACCCTGATTATCGATCTCGGCGGAACCACGCTCGATGCCGGCGTGATTGTCGGACAGTTTGATGATATCAGTGCGGTACACGGCAATCCGTCTGTCGGCGTGTCACAGGTCACCCGCGCAGCTGCAGGCGCGCTGCGGGCTGCAGACAGCGAAACCAGCGCGCTTATTGCTGACACGGTCATCCGCAACCGCAATGATCGTCAGTATCTGCAGCGAGTGATCAACGATGCCGGAAAAATTGACGATGTTCTGAACAAAATTACAGAGGCAATCACTTCCCTGGGCGCGCGTGTCACCAGTGAGCTGACGGTCTTCAGGAGCGTTAACCGGGTATTCCTGGTCGGGGGAGGGGCATCCCTCATTGAAGAGGCTATCCGTCAGGCCTGGCCTCTGGCTCCTGACCGTATCGAGGTTATCGGCGATCCGCAGCTGGCGCTGGCCAGAGAGATTGCCCTTTACAATAAAGAGGACTAAACGTGCCGGACGGCCAGTATTCTTTCTATCTGCACAGCGACGATCGCACCGACATCACGGCGATGGCGACCATCAGCACCATCTCACAGCCCCTGCGCGGTGACTTCATCCGGACCGCCGCCACCGCCGGGGCGGTGATGTACCAGACGGATGCCCGTTTACCGGCGCTGATCCCGGTGTTCTTTGACGGACATCTGAGTGCCATCCGGCTTTGTGCCGTGATGGCCCTGGTATCCGGCACCTGGTCTTCACTCTCAGGACTTCCTGATGAGCCTGATGGTGGCGTGGCTGCTCTGGCCATGTCACCGGAGACGGAATACCAGCGCCGGCGTTACACCCTGACGCTTCAGGATGACCGGAGCAGTGAACGGGTTGAGCGTGTGCTGACGGGCGTGTCATCCCGCCTGCGCGGAGAGCTGCTGAGAAACCTGATTATCACCGGTCTGGCCCTGCATACGACCGCACCGGAGCTGCCGCGTCTGCTGGCCAGTATGCCGGTACCGCCCGGCACGGTCAGCGAGCTGCAGGTTCTGGTTCAGCAGATGGCTGGTACGGCTGACGTGAGTATGGCTGCAGTGCCGGAGAAACCAGCGGAGCCTGCCGCACCGGTATCCGCTGAAGCGACCAGCATAAAGAAAAATATGCGCCGGGCATTCGGAGACTAGAGCATGTCAGTGATTAAACAAAAAGCAGTGCAGTGCATTCATAACTTTCTGCGCGCCCGGAACGTGCCTGAATCTCAGTGGCCGGAACGGGTCAAAAAGACCGGCAGGGGAATGATACTGGCAGGCGTGGCCGTCGTGGTTCCTGGCGTTCTGGTTGATAACATCTCACTGCCGGTGACAATCGCGATGCAGGTCTGCTATGCCTCACTGATCGGCCTCGGGGTTCTCTTGGCGTTTGACAAGAAAAAACCAGAGGGGCGGGGATGAATATGAACATTAACCTGAAGGAAACAGTATGCTGCTTGAAGAACTGACAGGAGACGAACGTACGCTGGTCGTTGTGGCACTGCAGGCGTTGTTCCGCGAGAGATTATCCGCATCAAATGCCGTCTTTACGGTATGTAGCCTGTCCGGAAAAGAGCAGCCGCCGGAAGATATTTTTGGGCTGCGTGAAGTAGAGGATGCGCTGAGACGTATTGGTGCAGCTCCTGCGCGTTAAATCCGGTCCCGTACACTTCAGAAAAAAACGGCAGGGTGACATCTCATCCCTGCCGTCAAAACTAAACGCTTAATTTTTCGGCGATTATAATGTATTGTTTTGTGATGTAAATCACATTTTAATTTAATGTGAAATTTTTCCTCCGCTTTACATCTCCCGTAAAAAATTACCCGCCGTGCCTTCACGCTAACCCGGCCGCTGCGGTCGCAAGGGTTCACGTTGTCTCCGTCCTCACCCGTTCGCGCCCTGCACGGTGCATTCAGCCCGTGAAGGGCTTGCGCTGCGGCTTCGGCGTCGCCCTGGCGTCCTCCGCTTTACGCCGTGTTTTTGTGGCGGCACGGCGCAAGAGGGTGCCGGATGCTGAGGACACAACCATGTTCAGACTGACCTGTATTGAACTCGATAACGGCGAGTTTGCCGTCTATATCAATCACCATTACCTGGGGAGTGAAGATGCCAGCGGAGAGCGACTTTCTCTGGGGGAGGTTCTGGAGCAGCTCTCCCTGCTGCCGGGCGTGGAATTACAGACCCTGCTGGAACCCGTACCGGAGTGCGATGACTGGTGCTGGAACGACATCGCTGATCGCGTCCTGCCGTCGCGTCCTGCATGTCGTGATGATGTGACGGTGGCAGGGCTCATCGCCAGGCTGAAGCAGTACCCACCGGATGCACTGTGTATGGGGACGTTCTGGCTGGAAGATGATTTTCTGTCCCTCGATGGCAGTCTGTCGGAGGAGGAAATTGCAGAAGCCATGCGTATCTGCGACCACAGCCACGATGCAGGCATCGGTTTTAACTGGGACACGCTGCAGTTCGCTATCGACCACGTGAAGGGGCGCTAAAAAAAAAGGACACCTTCCGGGGAGGGGTGTCCTGAAATGTGTCATATTCGTTGTAAGTGAAAACCCATCAGATGTTTTCGGCACAGATAATTGCACAATCGCTGCCTTTTTTCACCTGCCATATATCCGACTCAAAAAAAAGACGTCTCCGGTTGGGGACGTCCTGAAATCAAAGGCACACATGTCAGATAACGGCGCGAATCCATTATCAGTGTGCATTCTGCCATACACTCACGGACTCATCAGCTACCAGAACCGGTACCGAAGGATGTCGGTTCCCTCCGCCTTATTGCCGCCAGCCGGCGGCGTGTTCAACGCCGTGCCTTCACGCTAACCCGGCCGCTGCGGTCGCAAGGGTTCACGTTGTCTCCGTCCTCACCCGTTCGCACCTTTCACGGTGCATTCAGCCCGTGAAAGGCTTGCGCTGCGGCTTGCGGCGTCGCCCCTGCGCCCTCCGCTTTTCGCCGGGTTTTTGTGGCGGCACGGCGCAAGAGGGTGCCGCATATCAGAGAGGAGTGTGTCTATGTCCCGTTTTATTCTGGGTGACTGCGTGCAGGTGATGTCCCGTTTTCCGGCGCGTGCCGTCGATTTTATTCTTACCGACCCACCGTACCTGGTTGGCTATAAGGACCGTACCGGCCGCACCCTGGCCGGGGACAACTCTTCCGAATGGCTCCAGCCCGCCTGTCATGAAATGTACCGCGTGCTGAAAAATGACAGCCTCATGGTGAGTTTCTATGCCTGGAACCGCGCGGATCTGTTTCTGAATGCGTGGAAAACGGCCGGTTTCAGGGTGGTTGGCCATATCGTCTTTGCCAAGAGCTACGCCTCAAAATCGACGTTCGTGGGTTACACCCATGAGAGTGCCTACCTGCTGGCAAAGGGAAGGCCGCAAACCCCGGACCGTCCCATCCCGGACGTGATCCCCTGGAAATACACGGGCAACCGACATCACCCGACGGAGAAGCCGGTGCAGAGCCTGCGGCCGCTGATTGAATCGCTCACGCGTCCGGGGGCTATTGTCCTTGACCCGTTCGCCGGCAGCGGCTCCACCTGCGTGGCCGCCGCCGAAGCCAGCCGCCGCTATATCGGGATCGAGATGCTTGAGCAGTACCACGCCGCCGGCGTTCGACGTCTGGCACAGGTTGAACGGGCAAGAAGGATGCCGGCGGCCAATGACGGCGCGTTTTACCCCGACTATCCGGAGGCGGCATGAACTACCCGGGCCTTGAAAACCTGCGCGCGGACGTGGCCGCGCTCAGCAATGCCATGTGTGACGTGCGGATGCTGCTGAACCGCCTCGAATCGCAGCACCGGCACGACGCGGCAACGCTTACCGAACGTATGGCTGCGCAGACTCTGCGCCGGATCAACACCCTGCTTCTTGAAGCCTACCGCGAAGCCCTGGTGCTGGACGAAACCTTTCAGGACTGACTGACCCTGCCGGGCTGATGCCCGGTCTGTAACCCCTTACAAGAGAGAACAAACGATGTACGGAACCCGCGAAGAACTTTGTGTACAGCTTGAAAACATGTTCACGTTTGACGAACCCCTGGTCCTGCTGGTCTGGACGGAAGAGGGGATTAGCGTGGCCTGCCGTGAAGCCCAGCCAGAACCGGACGGGGCTGAAATCCGGAATCTGATGAAGGCGATCGGCGAAATGAAAATGACGCAATACCGCCAGGAGGGGGTAAATAATCTGACTGTCAGCGATCTCCTGGCCCGTCAGCGGGAAGCGGCAAACCGTCAGGTGAGTGTTCCGGCGGTACTCCTGCCCCGCGTCCTGCGTAACTATGAATGTGAGCTGGAAAACCGGATCGGTATGGCCTGGGAAGCCGGGCGGCAGGAGCCTGAATCCGTCAGGAATGAGCTGAAGGACGTTCACGCCTTACAGGAGACGCTGGCCGCGTAAGGGAAAGAGCCGGGGTAACGCCCCGGCAACCGGTGGACATCCACAGCGAAAAGGATGTCAGTGCCTTCCGCTTCTATCCGCCGCTGCCCTCCGGGCCACGTCGGGACAATGAAACTCCCCTGAAGCTCCGTGCGGTGACGGCATGCGCCGTGACTTCACTGTAGCCCGGCCGCATCGGCCACAAGGGTTCGCTGACGCCTCCGTCCTCACCCGTTCGCACCCTTCACGGTGCATTCAGCCCGTGAAGGCTTTGCGCTGCGGCTTGCGGCGTCGCCCCTGTGTCCTCCGCTTTTCGCCGGTCTGTCGTGTCGTCACGGCGATGCCGGAACCGAGAATATGTTAACCGTGGAGGATCTATGAACCAGACCGTGACCTGTGATGCTGTTCGTCTTGAGGGTGCGCAGCGCCTGACTTTCCTGCCTGATTTGTTTGGCGGCGATTTTATGACGTCCGAGGCATCCGTGTACGCCTATGCCCAGCGTTACTGCCCTGAGTATCAGGGGGGATTCTGGCAGTTTTACCGGCTGCCGGAAGGTGGCGGATATATGGCGCCTGACGTGGAGAGCCTGACCCTGTGCAATCCGGACAACTGGTTTGAGCAGACTGTCAGCGGGGAAGTGGCGGGGATCATTCTCACGGCGCTGGTACTGAATCACCGGAGCTGGCACCACAGCAACCATGACCATGAAGAGCTGTGCCGCCGCTTCTGCCGTCGCTATGAGCAGCTTATGGCATTTGCTGATACCCATCCTGAAAGCGCCACGATCTGGCGTGCCCTTGACTGACTGACCACGGGCGGCGATGCCGCCCGACTAAAGGAGAAAACATGATTGGTACAGCAAAAGAGATCGCTATCGAAATGCTGCGTGATGACGATAATGACGGCGAGAAATTTGTATTCGCCAGCTGGAGCCGGAACGATATTCGCGGTCTCTGCATTGACTGGGATCTCAGTGATGAAGAGATCGACGTGGTGATGGAAAGACTGGAGGCAGAGCTGTATCCCTCCGGATGTGTCCCTCTCATCTACAACATTGTTGAGATGATGGTGGAAGAAAAACGGAAACACCGTAATGTCACCATTCCGGCTGCGGCGCTTGCGGTGGTGATGCAGCTTGCAGGGAAGGAAATGGAGCGTATCGCTATATGCGCGGAGGATGGAGGCGGATCAGCGGCAGAAACCCTGAAAGAAGAAAATGAAGTCATGTTGCGCCTGCGCGCTGCACTCAATGCCTGACTGAGAAACCGGAGGCATTGCCTCCGGAAACTGAAAAAAGGAGAACACCATGCAACTGTCACCGGAAACCCGCAGCATCCTGCGCCAGTATAAAACGCTCATCAACGAGCGACGTCGTGAATCATGACTCAGCCCCGTAACCACAGCGAAAGTGCTGGATGAGATCTGCGAATCCGCTACCCGCCAGTGCGCCGTCTATCTTTGCGGCCACTTCATTCTCCAGGGCGGTCAGGGGGATGGAAAGTAAATAATCCGGGCGGGGCATAGGCGCCGCCTGTTCGCGCGCGAAAACCCAGTCATCCCTTCGGGCTGACGGGGCGGCAAGGCCAGCGCCTGCGGCGCTGCCCCCTCCCGCCCCTGGTTTAAGTCAGGAGAAATGCAGAGGAATGGCATTGTGGGGGCAAATTGTCACGGATACGGTCCTGCGTGGCGTGGCGTGGCGTGGCGTGGCGTGGCGTGGCGTGGCGTGGCGTGGCGTGGCGTGGCGTGGCGTGGCGTGGCGTGGCGTGGCGTGGCGGCTCTGAAACCCGATCAGCAAATTCTCTGAAAACACCTGAATCCCACTTCTGGCCCCCTTCGGCTCCCGGCCAGCGCTGCTGTCCGGTCGTCGAGCCCCACTCCGCCAGGGCGGCCGCTGCGCACCCGCCGGGCTCCGCCGAACCCCTCCGGGTTTCGGGCTGACGCTAGGGTCTGATGGCGAAGGTCAAGGGCTGCGGCTTCTCCGGCCGTGCCGTCCGGAACGCCTTCACCGCGCCGGCTGATGCCGTCGCTTTAATGGCGCCACGCCGTTCCGACGTGTCGGGTGTGTGCATCCTGTTCCCCCGGTGAAGCCATCCCCCGTGCGTCCTCACGCGGAGGGCTGCTTGTAGCACCGTCGGGTCGTCATCCAAGGGGTGAAATGCACTCCGCCAAAACTTTTTGCGGGGCGCAAAAACTTTCGTCTCCGCCCCTTTCCTTCCTCCCTTCGCCGTTGCTCCTTTTGCCCTTTGCCGCGAGAGAACTCACCAGGGAGATGGACAACCATCACCACAGGAGAGAACCAGGATGCACACACGAAACGTCAACGTCAAAACCGCCGCTCAAGAATCTTCCAGGAAGATGGGGGAAGAACAAAACCCTGTTTCTGTCGCACGGGAGTGGGTGGCTCAGGCCACTTCGCTGAAGGCGGGGGTCACCGTCACCCTGTCCGATGTGTCCCGATACGGCGACGTGCAGGTGGAGATCCGCACCAACGGAACGCTTAACTGGCGCGCCTGGTCGTTTGAACCGGATTTTCTTTTTGAACTGAAACGCAATCTGCAATACGTGCAGCTTTAACCGGAGGCCGGATGTCCGGCTCTAACCCAGAGAAGGAGGAAACATGCAGAACCTTAACACCCGTCCGGCGACCCGTAAGGTCGGGCAGAGCACCGAAATCGTGAAGCTGCTGCGCATTCAGGCCAGCGACACCCACGTGGTCGAGTTTGACAACGTGGACACCCGATTTAATGACTGCAACAACTGGCAGGTGATGGCAGGAGGCAAACGAGTCCTGTTCAGCAACCGCATGTATGAGCGTTTTTCAGATGTGAAATCGGGGATCATGGCAACGATCAACGTTTGTGAAAACAGCGGCAGCGTAACGGATAAAGCGATGCTGGAAGGGGCAAAAGTCATGATGCAGCTTCTTGATGGCTATCCGTCCTTTGGAGCACTGGCAGCACACCCGAAACGCATTACCGGTTAACCGAGTGCCGTGACCGGATCGCACTCCGGCCACGGCTAACCACAACTATCACTGAGAGGTAAAAATCATGGTCGCCACCAATACTACGGCAAAAAAACCAGCTAAGACCACCCGTCAGACAAAATCTGCGGAAAAAATCGCGCAGTCTACCGAACAGAAGCTCGTCCAGCTGCTCGCTGATACGCCCGTGCAAATCTTCCCGTACTCCCGCCTGTCACACACGGGCTTAAACACGCGCATCATTCCGCATACCGATCGGGAAGTGGAAGAGATGGCAGACAGCATTCAGGCAATGGGCATCCTGCAAAACCTGATCGGTGCAGAACTGCCGGACGGTACGATCGGCATTGTCGGCGGGGAAGGTCGCCGCAGAGGCACAGGCATTCTGGTGATGCGCGGTGTTCTCGATGCAGACACGCCGTTTGTTCCGGTGAAAGTCCTGCCCGTGGAGATGGCTGTGGCGGCCTCGATGATCGAGAACGGTCGACGTAAAAACATGCATCCCGCCGAGCAGATTATCGGTTTTCGTACCCTTCAGCAGGAAGGTAAAACGGCTTCTCAGATCGGCGCACTGATGGGTTATCACCCGCGCCACGTTCAGCGCTGCCTGAAGCTGGCTAATCTTGCCCCCTCCCTGCTGGATGCGCTGGCGCGGGATGAAATCACCCTTGAGCATTGTGAAGTGATGACCCTTGCCGACACTCATGAACGGCAGCTACAGGTCTGGGAAGAAGCGAAGGCACAGTGGAACGGCAGTATGCCAATGCCCCATACACTTCGCAAAATGGTGACTGACGACAAGATGGCCATCAGCCACCCGATGTTTGAGTATGTGGGCGAGGAAGCCTATACCGCCGCTGGCGGTACGCTGACCGCCGATCTGTTCAGCGACAGGGACAGTACCTTTGCCGATGCGGCGCTGGTGAGATCCCTGCTGGCTGGCAAGCTTACCGTGCTCGCCGCTCGCGTTAAGCAGGAGCAGGGCTGGGGCTGGGCTGAGTTCCGCATGACGGAACTGCGCGCCAGCGGTGAGGACGGTGAACTGTACCGTTTTGCCATGCCGAAAGCTGTCCTGACGGAAGAAGAACAGAAGCGCGTCAGTGAGCTGGAAGAACAAATGGAAGCTACTGAAAACTACGATGACGAATACGAGCTTCAGCAGCAGATCGATGACATTTACTGCGAGGCGGAGTATCGCGAAGCCACGCCGGAATTTCGCGCCGCGCACGGTATCTGGGTGTCATGGGATGGTGACAATTTCCAGGTTCAGCCTGGTATCCGCAGGCTGACCGACGAAGACCGGGCAGAAGAAGAACAGGCGCGTCAGGAACGTGAAAACAACGTGATCAGACACACCACGCCTGAAATACCCGCTGACGCCTATCCGGCAACGCTGGTTAAGGCCATGTCTGCGGAGCGCACTCTCGCCGTTCAGGCAGAACTGGCGGGTCGCCCTGATGTATCGGTGGCACTCCTGACGTGGACGCTATGTCTTACGCTCTTTGACCGCACCCACGGCAAGCGCAATGAACCGCTGAAAGCCTCCGTGTCCTCGAATCAGTATCACCTTGCATCACTGGCTCCATCCGGTGAGGAAGGGAAGGCGCTGACGGCGCTCAAAGCACAGAAAGAGGCGCTTCAGGCAACGCTTCCCGAAAACTGGCATCTCGATTTCACCTGGCTGCTGTCATGGTCAGCAGAGCAGGTGAACACCCTGCTGGGATTCTGTGCAGCGCACGGTATCAACGGTATTCAGGAACGTATGTATAACCATACGCAGAAAAGCGAACTGGACGGGCTGGAAGCGGCGCTGGACTTTGACCTGCGCAAATGGTGGCAGCCGGATGCTGAGAGCTACTTCGGTAAGCTCACGATTTCCCAGATTGGCAAAGCCTATGAAGAAGCCGGACTCAGCGCCCGTGCGGGTGAAGTTGTGAAACTCAAGCGCCGCGATGCGGCGAAGGCAGCCGAGCAGGATCTGAATGCTCAGGGCTGGCTGCCTGACTGGATGGTGCGCCCAGCGCCAGCCGCTGAGGCTGAAGAAGCCACCGAAACCGACGCTGACACCACTGACCACGCTGCTTAATACCGGAGGCCGCCGCCTTCGGGCGGCGGGAACAGACATGACCATGCAATATGACCTGAACCGAATTAACACCCTGACCGCATCCGACCTGGAGTTTATCCGCCAGCAGGGCGAAGACGCGCGCCGCGCACTCAGCGACGCCGTGACCGGCCTCCTGTCCACACCTGAAGGATGGTGCGTCTGCGCCGAGTTCCGCAGCGAGTTCGGCGGCTTCTTCCCTGTCCAGTGCCGCTTCAGCGCGGACGGCAGTGATGACTGGCATCTGTGCGTGTGCAGCCCCGGCGAAGTCTCGCCGTACTGGATTCTGGTGCTGCTCTCCTCCGGCGGTGAAGTGGTGCGTACCCTTTACCAGAGCGACACGCTCCAGCCTGACCGGATAAATCAGCTGATCGCGCAGCTGGCAGGTATGCGCCGCTTTAACTGCACTGCCCGCACCGTGGTGAAGCTGATGAATGTGGAGGTGACAGCATGATCCCGTCCTCACACGCGCTCGTTTCCCTGAAGCCCGCCCGTCAGGCAGCAATACAGGCTATCAGCCATGTTGAGTCTGCCCGCGAACGCGGCGCACGACTGCCCGCCATGCCGTATGTGCGTACCTTTCTGCGCCTTCTTACGGGCAGCGGTCGCCTCAACGCCACGGTGGCCAATAAAATACCTGGCCTGCACTGGGTACCAAACAACCGCCATTCGAACCTGAAACAGGTCGAGGAGGCACTCAACACCATGATCGCCACCGGAGGGGAAGCCTGCCCGCTGCCGCTCACGATTGACGTTCAGGCCGAGCTATTCCCTGAAGTCATGCACACCCGCACGGGTCGACGGCTGCACAGATCCGGCAATAAGACCACGCGTCAGCTTCGCCGCCAGTCCCGTGAGTACGAACAGCGCTGGAAACTGCGCCAGAACCTGCTGGAACAGGCAAAAGTCGATCTGAATTTTCAGTCACCGGAAACCGTCTGCACCTGGTATACCCGGTGGAGCGACGAGTTTGACGCGGCAGAGCTGGCCACACCGTTCTGGAACTGGCAGACGCGGTTCGCGTCGCTGAAGGAACTTGACTGGCTTCGCATGAGCGGCGACCCGCTGTATTCAGTCATGTACCAAATCCCGTTTATTGTCCGGGAAACACCTGAGCACATCCGGGTCGCTGAACGCTGGCAGATACCGAACAAGCTGCGTTATCAGCAGGGGGCAGAATGAGAAATAACCCCCGTAAAACGGAGCTGAAGGTCGCCCGCAGCCAGCGAAATAAGCTCCGTACCATGTCCGCAAAGCTGAAAGAAATGTGTTGCGAGTGGGACGGACTGAGTGGCTGGCTGGAAACCGAAAGCGAGCAGCTGGCTGAGAGTATAGACAGGCACCTTGAGGCGCTCGAAGACCAGATCCGTGAATGGTCAGAAGGTACGGATAACCGGGAGGGATATTGAACATCATCAGTCGCAGGTTCGACAAAAAAGAACCCGGAACCGTGTTCCGCCATGCTGAAAGCGGGAAGATCATGTATCGTCTCGATGCCCGGCTGGAGCGGGATGACTGGGAGATAGTGCAGGCGATAATCAGCCTTGTCTATAACGCCGGCGTGGCCGCCGGAAGCAAACAGCGAGCCGCTGAAATTCGTGAGGCTCTGGGGATTTCAGGAACTGAATGACGCGGAAAAACGATGAGGATTTATACAGTTTTCAGACTGTTATTCCTGGGCAGATGATCGACGACGGGATATAATGGCGATGGCGCTTGAGGCTTTTTGCCTCATGACGTGAAGGTGGTTTGTTACCGTGTTGTGTGGCAGAAAGCAGAAAGCCCCGTAGTTAATTTTCATTAACCCATGCACGGCGCCCATTTAGTTGGACTCTCAAATTGGAGAGTCCCATGTCAAGACGTAAGTACACCTTTGAACAGCGCCTCGAAGTGGTTATGCACTATTTAGCTACTGATGAAGGCTATCGCTTAACATCAGCTCGCTTTAACGTTCCCAGAACCCAGGTAAGAATATGGGTTGCAGCCTATGATGTTTATGGAGAAGAAGGTCTGAAGCCCAGAGATAAGGGCGTATCAATCGATCCCGAAATCAGAATTGAAGCTGTGAAAGCGGTGCTATCCGGTCAGATATCTCAGACACAGGCCGCGACTAAATTCAATGTTGCAGGTGCGTCATCTGTCGCCAAATGGCTAAAAGTGTACAAAGAGCAGGGTGAAGAAGGGCTTCGCTCACTCAAGGTAGGCACAAAAAGGGTATCTTACATGGCTGAACACCCTGAACTTATTGAAGCCGCAGAGGAACGATCAAAAGAGCAACGAATTCTTGAACTGGAAAGGAAGGTCAAACGTCTTGAATTACGGATACTTTATCTTCAAAAGCTGAAAGCCTTAGTTCGGTAAGAGATAAGGTTCGTGTTGTTGACGAACTAAGGCAGCATTACCCACTTGATCAGTTGCTGAGTACCGCCCGTATACCCAGGAGCACGTTTTACTATCATCTTAAAGCACTACGCTCTCCGGGAAAATATGATGAAATAAATCGTCGAATCAGCGAGATATATGATGAAAATCAGGGCCGCTATGGCTATCGACGGGTAACGCTGGCGCTCAGAAGAGAAGGGGGACTGATCAACCACAAAGTGGTTCAACGCCTGATGAATGCTCTTGATCTTAAAGCCGCTATCAAAGTAAAGCGCTATACCTCCTGGCGTGGCGAACGTGGGTGTGCTGCTGACAACCTCCTGCAACGTAACTTCAAAGCCAGCCGGCCCAACGAAAAATGGGTCACAGATGTCACCGAGTTCGCCGTCAACGGCCGCAAACTCTATCTTTCTCCGATCATCGATCTCTTTAATAACGAAGTCATTTCCTACAGTATCTCAGAACGCCCCACAATGCCGATGATTGACGACATGTTGATTAAGGCATTTGCCAGAATGGACGCCAACAGCAGACCAGTACTTCATTCAGATCAGGGTTGGCAGTACCGGCATCGGTGGTATCAGTATCAGTTGCGGGAGTTTGGGGTTCTGCAAAGCATGTCCCGCAAAGGAAACTGTCTGGACAATGCCTGCGCTGAGTGCTTTTTCGGGACGTTAAAATCAGAATGCTTCTACACCCGTAAATTCAACGATGTTGATGAGCTGAAGGTTGTTCTTGAGGATTACATTCGTTACTACAACACGCGGCGAATCAGTCTTAAATTTAACGGCCTCAGCCCGGTTGAATACCGCCTGAAGACCTACCCGCTGCGGCTTTAGCCACGTTATCCTGATTTCACCTAGGCGGTCTGATGTTAACAAGGGTGTTACGCGGCCGGACGGCCCTCAGCAGTATTGATACCAGCCCTGTTGTTGCGGGGCGTTTCTGATGTTCCGGACACGGCCAGGCTGAAATGAACAGCATTCAAAATGAGCAAAAAGTGCTTCTCGTAAAAAATTTACAAATCTTTTTTGCAGGAAAACATGCCTCTAATTCGCAACAGGAAGCCCGGAGAGCGATTCTTCGTTATGCATAAGGCCAATTGTGTTTCAACAGTAAAAACTGTTTCTGAGGCTTTTGGTTGCGAATAGTGGGCTATTAACGCGTATTCCCGTAACGCTGAAAAGTAATGAATAGCTATGAATAGCAGTGACCTTGCAGGTAAACGTCAGGTTTATTACTATTCAGGCATCGATACTGACCGGAACCACTCAACACTGGTATGTTGATGGGGTATTGATGTCGGAGAGTAATCTCCCCCAGCCTAAGAGCGGGATATCCAAAGACACAGACCGGAACCCAACAAGAGTGGATAACATCGATGATCTACTCTGGTGAAAAGGCGCTGATATCAGCGCCTTTTTGCTTTTCTGGACGTGTAAACCGTCTGTCCATTCAGTCGCAGATGTGCGACATATGCAAATTTCATGGGCCTACTCTTTGGTATGGAGTGTCGTCCCCACTGATTGACTTCATAAGCTGATACAACATAAAGCTTTAAGCCGTTCGGGTGACCGTTGTCCTTACGCAAGTCAAAGAAGATCGCATAGTCATTTACCTCCATATAATGATACATCTCATTGTTTCCCTTATTGATATGGGGAACAACGTAGGAGGTCAGAAGATTTGTTGAAAGCATCTGCGGCAGGTTAAGACTGGCAGCATATCTGTCAGCACAGAAAAATCGATCCGGTGGAATTTCCGGTCCGTTTCCTTTCTGGTCAGAAAAGACATGATTGCTGTAGTTGATTGTTATCTGTACGGGGTCAGGGATATTGGCGATTTCTGCCATAAACGTCAAAGGCGCGAGGTGCTTCATACAGTAGCTTTTTCCATTAAAGGAAAGATTTTTATGTGCGCCTTTCACTGTTATCCCTTACGAATCCAATGGAGCGGGAATTGTATCACAACCCCATGCGGGGCAGATGCGCCCGAGATGTAAAAGATGTGCATAGAGTACGCGCATGGCCGGCCTCACTGGCTGTTATCCTGAAGAGGCCAACCATGGTTACTATGTCTCCCTGTCAGATTTTGGCCTGATTTACCCGTGCGGACAGTGCCTGATGACTTTCCTTACGTTCGCTGTATCGGTCAGCCAGATAATCAGTCTGCCCTTTCAGGAGCAGGGTGATCTTAAATAATTCCTCGGTGACGTCGACGATACGGTCATACCAGGAAGAGGGTTTCATACGTCCGTTCTCATCGAATTCCTGCCATGCTTTGGCTACTGATGATTGGTTGGGGATAGTGAACATCCTCATCCAGCGTCCAAGAATACGCATCTGGTTCACGGCATTAAAAGACTGCGAGCCGCCACAAACCTGCATTACCGCAAGGGTTTTTCCCTGCGAAGGGCGAACCGCGCCTTCACTTAACGGGATCCAGTCGATTTGTGCCTTCATAACCGCGCTCATTGCCCCATGCCGCTCCGGCGAGCTCCACACCATCCCGTCACACCATCTGACCAGGCCGCGTAATTCGGTGACCTTAGGGTGCGTGTCCGGCGCCTCATCCGGGAGGGGTAAACCGGAGGGGTTAAAGAGTTTCACCTCCGCGCCCATCGCCGTCAGCAGGCGACCGGCTTCCTCCGCGGCAAAGCGGCTGTAGGAGCGTTCCCTTACTGAGCCATACAGGATCAGAATCCGTGGCGGCTCCTGCAGGTGCAGGCGTTCGGCAATGTGTTGATCAAAGCATTCAGTATTCAGGGCAGGAAATTGTTCCATTTGTCTCCTCCGGAGAGAACAGATGATTTCAAAATTAATACATATGATTTAACATATGTGTATTCTAAAGGGAACGGAGTGAAAAATGCTACAACCTGTTCAGCTTTTCAAAATCCTGTCGGATGAAACCCGGCTCGCCATCGTCATGCTTCTCCGGGAGTCCGGAGAACTGTGCGTCTGCGATATCTGTGCGGCCACCTCCGAATCGCAGCCCAAAATATCGCGACATATGGCTATCCTGCGCGAGGCCGGGCTGGTACTTGACCGTCGGGAAGGCAAATGGATCCACTATCGTCTGTCACCCCACATACCGGCATGGGCAGCAGAGACAATCATGACGTCCTGGCAGTGTATGCGGGAGGATGTGCGTGAATGGCTGGATAAATCAGCCTGCACCTCCTGCTGAGAAAGAAAAACACATTTACATAATCATATATAACGGAGTCTAAGATGCTTTTGGCAGGGAGTATATTTTTGCTGACGCTGGTATTGGTGATCTGGCAACCCAGAGGCCTGAGTATTGGCTGGAGCGCGAGTATCGGGGCTGTGCTGGCGCTGGGAACCGGTGTCATCCATATCGCTGATATTCCCGTTGTCTGGAATATCGTCTGGAACGCGACAGCGGCATTTATTGCGGTCATCATCATCAGCCTGCTGCTCGATGAGTCCGGCTTCTTTGAATGGGCCGCACTGCACGTCTCCCGCTGGGGTAACGGACGTGGCCGCTTGCTGTTCACCTGGATAGTCTTGCTCGGTGCCGCTGTCGCTGCGTTGTTTGCCAATGATGGCGCCGCGCTGATCCTGACGCCGATTGTGATTGCGATGCTGCTCGCACTGGGGTTCAGCCAGGGCACGACACTGGCCTTTGTCATGGCTGCAGGATTTATTGCAGATACGGCCAGCCTGCCACTCATTGTTTCTAACCTGGTTAATATCGTCTCGGCGGACTTCTTCGGTCTGGGCTTTACGCAGTACGCCTCCGTTATGATCCCCGTGGATGCGGCAGCGATTGCGGCCACGCTGATCATGCTGCATCTCTTCTTCCGCAGGGATATTCCGGCAACGTATGACGTTTCGCTGCTGAAGACGCCTGCCAGTGCGATCAAGGATCCGGCAACCTTCAGGGCGGGCTGGATTGTCCTGTTATTGCTGCTTGTCGGTTTCTTTGTTCTGGAACCGCTGGGGATCCCGGTCAGTGCGATAGCGGCGGCTGGCGCAGCAGTGCTGTTTGTGGTGGCGAAAAGAGGCCATGCCATCAACACCGGGAAAGTCCTGCGCGGTGCGCCATGGCAGATCGTTATTTTCTCGCTGGGCATGTACCTCGTGGTCTATGGCCTGCGCAATGCAGGGCTCACGGAGTACCTGTCTGGCGTGCTGAATCTGCTGGAAGACAAGGGGTTATGGGCAGCGACGTTCGGCACCGGCTTCCTGACGGCATTTCTCTCATCAGTGATGAACAATATGCCGACGGTACTGATTGGCGCGCTGTCGATTGACGGGAGTACGGCGACCGGCGTCGTCAAAGAGGCAATGATTTATGCCAATGTGATTGGCTGCGATTTAGGCCCGAAAATCACCCCGATTGGCAGTCTGGCAACCCTGCTGTGGCTGCATGTGCTTGCCCAGAAAAATATAAAGATTACCTGGGGATATTACTTCCGTACCGGCATTGTTATGACTGTGCCGGTGCTGTTTGTCACTCTGGCCGCGCTGGCGTGGCGGCTCTCTGTCACTTTGTAATGAGATACTGATATGAGCAACATTACCATCTATCACAACCCGGCCTGTGGCACCTCACGCAACACGCTGGAGATGATCCGTAACAGCGGCAACGAACCAACGATAATTTATTATCTCGATACGCCCCCGACCCACGATGAGCTTATTAAACTTATTTCAGATATAGGAATTACGGTACGTGCATTGCTGCGTAAGAATGTTGAGCCTTATGAGCAACTGGGACTTGCAGATGACAGGTTTACCGATGAGCAACTGATAGAATTAATGCTGCAGCATCCAATTCTTATCAACCGGCCAATTGTTGTCACACCTGTAGGAACCCGCCTGTGCAGACCTTCAGAGGTGGTACTGGAAATTATTCCGGAACCTCAGCAGGGTGCATTCACGAAAGAAGATGGCGAAAAGGTTATTGATGAGGCAGGGAAGCGGGTGAAGTAATAAGCAACGAAATGGATAATTCGATTGCGGAACACGTTATTTAGCTTTAACAGCAAACAAAAAAGAGCCCATGTATTCCATGGACTCTTTCTGAGATGCCTCGATTATTCTGTCCAACTTTTGGGGGTCAGTACACCCACGAGGCCACCTGTATGCCTAGACAACATCAGGATAGCCTCTTAGATGCCGCGAGGCAAGGAGAAGAAGGCCTGTGTTAACACCAAGCTGTAATGTCCCCTTTGAACCATTCTAAAATGTCCCCAGACAATTCTCTGGGGGATTTTTCATGATCAAAGAGACTGTTACGATGAGTCATAAGGAACTCCACCGACTTCAGATTATTCAGGAGTCAATTAATCGACATATTACTCAGGAACAAGCTGCGGCACGCATTGGCATTTCTATTCGGCAGGTTAAACGTCTGGTGCAACGGTATAGAAATGAAGGGCCTTCTGGTCTGGTTTCCCACCGACGTGGAAAGCGTCCTAATAATTCCTTTTCTACTGAATTCAGAGCAACAGTAATTTCACTCCTCAAAGGCCGTTACGCTGATTTTGGACCTACGTTTGCGTGCGAAAAATTGCGCGAGATACACGGTTTATCTTTATCCGTTGAAACTCTCAGAAAGTGGATGATAGAAGAGGGGTTATGGCGTGAACGCCGTCGTAAAATTGCCCGTATATATCAACGCCGCATGCGACGACCATCTTACGGTGAACTGATCCAGATTGATGGCTCACCTCATGACTGGTTTGAAAATCGAGGCCCCAGATGTACACTGATCGTTTTCATTGATGATGCCACCAGTGCGTTGATGGCGTTGCGTTTTGTGCCTGCTGAAACAACCCGGGCTTACATGGAAACCCTCCGGGGTTACCTTAATGATCATGGCGTACCGCTCGCTCTCTACTCTGATAGACACAGTATATTCAGGGTAAATAACCCAGAGCGGGAAGGTGAGCTGACCCAGTTCACTCGTGCGATAAAGACACTGGGCATCGAGCCAATCCATGCCAACAGCCCGCAGGCAAAAGGGCGGGTAGAGCGCGCCAATCAGACACTACAGGACAGGCTGGTCAAAGAAATGCGGCTTCAGAATATCAGTGATATTGAAACAGCAAATGCATGGTTGCCGACCTTTATTGAAGCCTATAACAACCGGTTCGCTACGTCGCCTCGTACTACTGATAATGCTCATCTTGATGTGCACCATTCTGAAGAGGAACTGGGTTATATCTTCAGCCTACAGGCGAAGCGCGTTCTGTCTAAAAATCTCACTTTCCAGTACAAAAGCAGTGCGTTTCAGGTACGCAGTGAGGGCCGGGGATATCGACTTAGGCATTCGGTTGTTACTGTATGCGAGAACTTTGACGGTGAAATTAACGTTCTGTATGACGGGAAAGCGCTGGGCTGGGAAAAGTATGTTGATGGCCCGGAGCCTATACCACTGGATGATGAAAAGAGTGTCCATGAACGAGTGGATAATGCCCGTATTGATTTACGCTCAAAATACTATGTTAAACCTAAAGCTGACCATCCCTGGCTTACGCGCCGAACGCAAAGTCATCAGCAAGTTAAGCCCCCGAAGTTACCTAAAAAGAAGCCTGATCCCGATAAAAAAGATTGAAACCAAGATCGATTCGGTTGAGTGCATATCCATTCATAGGGTAGATTCTTAAGTCGCGTTTCTGGTGTTCATTTTCGGGTGGTTTGTTACTTGTTTTACCGGGGATATGCCAGAAACGCGCTGAGTCAGTCTGGGCGGTGCGCGTAATGCGGCGTTATGGTAAATAGCCTATGCTAATGTCCGCTAAGAGCGAGAAGCGGACGTTTGGTTGACGAACTATATATATAAAAAAACATAGCCCGTCAGAATTGTGTTTTAGGGTTTGCTGATAACTGCAACATATAAAATTGAACCATCATTTTCATGGCTTACCGGTCCACTGACCCGTACCAGGTCCTGAGCATCGAAGTGCTGCCCGTTCCAGACTTTCTGCGGGATGCGGACTTTGATGGTACCGGTTGGGTCGCGGAACGTATACCACTCGTCCTGCTGCTGGCTGACAACATTGCCTTCCAGTGTGATCCACGCCCCTTCGTGCATTGACGATACGATCTGAATCCGGCTTTGACTATTCTCCTGCTGAACTTTATGACCGGCATACATGTGCTCAGTGACGACAGGCTCTTTCTCTGCGGAGAAGCCACCTTGCGCTGCCAGAGCAGGAATGGCGATGAACGAAGTGAGTAACACTCCGGTGACGAACTGACTGAAATATTGTTTTTGCATAGCAGATTCCATTTATAATTTTACATCCCCCATGGGGGATATTGTCGATGATAAATGAGCGGCTATAAAAGCTCAATTCCTATCCCCGGCAGGGGGATAAAAATATGATGGGCTTCAGAAATATAAAACCCACCGGTTGGTGGGTTCAGGCGTGAGATTCATACAGGAGAAAATCAGCTCGTTACGCCGATCCAGCCGTGATAGCCCATGTAAATGCCGACAAGTGCAATCAGTACGCTTGAGAAGTATGGAGCCCGCCGCGCCAGCGTATCCAGGCCACTCCAGCGTTTGGTTGCCTGACGAACGCTGAAAGCCGCCGCTGCGCCCACTGAAACCAGCGTGATCGCTAAACCGATGCTGAAACACAGTACCAGCGCGGCACCGAGCGTAAATTCCTTCACCTGGATGCAGAGCAGCAAAACGGTAATGGCTGCCGGGCAAGGAATAAGGCCGCCGGTCAGGCCGAACAGGATTATTTGTCCGGTGGTTACGCTGCGATTCGCAAAACGTTTTTTGATGTCGTTCGCATGCGCTTTTTCGTGAGCATCCTGATATTCGCGAGAATTAACATCCAGACCTTCCAGCGAGGAATGATCGTGGTCGTGTTCATGTTCACGGAATTCCACATCATAATCATGCACATGGCCGCGATGGCCTAAAGACAGGCGAACATCAAAGCTGTGTGGCTCCGGGATCGCCAGGGCCGATTCCATAAACCCGTCTTTTTCGACGAAATCAAATACCTGTGAAAATGTCCCTGGACCACGGTTGGTCACCAGAGAAATGTCGCGAGCTTCCCATTTCTTGCCGCTGAGCGAGCGTAAACGCCAGTGAGGGGGTTGTCCTTCTTCGAAAATCGAGAGTTCAACGCTGCCATGGCCCGTATCGATGATGCGGGTTTCGTCATGATCGTGATGACCGTGGCTGTGTTCCTCTTCCTGCTCCATCTTCCACAGCTTTTCGCCGCGCCAGGTTCGCCAGAACATCCATGCCGCCGTACCGAGAATGATGACGGCGGAAATCAGCTGAAACCAGGGTTCGGCTGATTCAGCAGTGAATTTCTGACTGATATACATTCCGCCGAACGCAATGAGCCAGACAACAGACGTATGAGAAATTGTCGCGGCAAGCCCCAGTAATACCGCTTGCTTGACCGTTCCCCGGATGGCCACAATAAAGGCGGCCATCATCGTTTTGGAATGCCCTGGCTCCAGTCCGTGAAGCGCACCGAGCAAAATAGCGCTGGGGATGAACAGCCAGGCATTGGCCACGCCTTGCTGTAAAAGAGTGGAAAAATCAGTCATGTTTCGCTTGCCTTAAAGATATTTAGTTATCTCTTTAAATTCGCTAAGCGTCTTATCAGACTCCGTGTGGTCAGCATGAAGGGCATCCTCCAGGCAGTGATCCAGATGGTCATGAATTAAGGTACGCTTCGCATTCGTTATCGCCTTTTCCACAGCGTGCAGTTGCTGGGCGATATCCAGACATGCTTTCTCATCTTCGAGCATCTGGATGGTACTTTTCAGGTGCCCTGCGGCACGTTTAAGTCTTTTAATAATGTCAGGGTGTGATGCATGAACGGTCATGGTTTATCCTCTCCAGGTGGAAGGGATAAGATAATGTGTATCAACGCCATGGTCACACTTTTTATCGGCTTATCCTCTCCTGATACGTTGTCTTTTTTTGGGAAATTACTTCTCTTTCTTCGGCCAGGACGGATGTTCATCGTCAATGACGAAATCATGCTCATGGGTCGATTCGTTGTTTGTTTCCGGGTCTTTGTGGCTGTGAACCTGAGCGTACACTTCATGCTCAGGACGCCAGATAAGTACGGCGGTGACCAGCGACAATGTTGCCACAACAGTCAGGGCGATGAATGAAGCCTGTGTCCCCCATGCCGCACCAACCCATCCGGCCAGCGGATAAGTCACCAGCCAGCATGAATGTGACAGTGCAAACTGGGCGGCAAACAGCGCCGGTCTGTCTTCCGCTGTTGACGAACGGCGCAGCAGGCGACCACCCGGTGTCTGAGAAAGTGAATAGCCCACCCCCAGCAGTGCCCAGAGCACAACCAGCGTGATGTAATCCTTCAGGAAAATGCCTGACCCCAGGCCAATGACTAAAAGCGCCGTACCTGCAAGCATCGGCATACGGTCGCTCATGTTGTCGAGGAGTCTGGGGAGAACCAGGGCCGATACCATGGACCCCACGCCGAAGAAGGCCAGCGCAATAGCGGTAGACCGCTGTGAGAAACCAAAGTCCGCCTGAACCAGAACGACGGTGTTGACGATAACCATTGCACTCGCTGCCGCTACGGCCATGTTGAGTGCCAGCAGGCCGCGCAGTCTGGGCGTTTTCAGGAAGATGCGCATACCTCGTGTAGTTTTGTCATAGATGCTGCGTTTGACCGTTAACGCTTTCATCTTCGGCAGTGTCACGGAAACAACCAGAGCTGCTGAAGCAAGGAACCCGACTGCCGTACCGGCAAACAGGTTGTGGAAACTCATGACCGTCAGCAGTGCAGCCGCCAGCATAGGGCTGATGACGCTTTCAAGATCGTAGGCCAGACGTGACAGAGACAGCGCCCGGGTATATTCACGTTCGTCAGGAAGAATATCCGGGATAGTTGCCTGGAAAGTAGGCGTAAACGCCGCCGAGGCAGCCTGAAGAATGAAGATCAGGATGTAGATTTCCCATATCTGGGTGACAAAAGGCAGCGTGATAGCCACGAGAGCGCGAACCAGGTCCAGTGTTACCAGCATGGTGCGACGCGGGAATTTATCGGCAAAAGCCGCCGCCACGGGCGCAACAAGAATATAGGCGCTCATTTTGATAGCCAGCGCGGTACCCAGCACTGCCCCGGCTCTGTCACCTGCGAGATCGTAGGCCAGTAACCCTAACGCAACGGTCGCCAGACCGGTGCCAATAAGGGCGATAACCTGTGCCATAAACAGGTGGCGATAGGTACGATTAGAAAGAATGTTGAGCATCAGGAAATCTCTTGGTTTGAAATCACATCCCCCCCAGGGGGATATTCAAAGCATAGAGGGACCTGAAAAAAATGACAAGCTTTATCCGGGTGAGGAGGATACTGATTCGTCTGTTATCTTGGATGTTAAATAAAAAAGCTTCAGGTATCCCAGCGTTATACCTGAAGCAGCATAAAAAGTGTCGAAGGTGTTATCGCCGCTTCCCTGCGCAGCCCCTCCTGACGAGAAGGGAATTAACTCAGTTGTCCCAGACAGGTTTTCAGGCTCAACCGGGTGGCTTCAATATCACTATGGATAATGGTGCACCAGTCATCACGGTTAGCCCGAATGACCTCCAGCCAGTTATTCAGTGCCTGATTAAACGCCATGGTTTTCTCGCGCTGCGGCCAGCTCATCTGGTTAGTGCTGTAAATGTCCTGCCCTGGCTGCGGCATTAGTACGGTTTGCTGCGTCGACATCCGGGAAGTCACCGGCCAGGTATCAGAGTTGCCATCCCAGGAAGGCATCACCGGGAAACCCGCTCCGCGCAAGGCCATATCCCAGGTGGCATCAAACAGGTATGTTTTGCCCTGTAGCTCAAAAGCCACAGTGTCATGAAATCCCTGTGTTTGCGGCAAAATTGCCAGAATATCCGCAGGTACAGGCAAATCAGCCCAGTCAAACCGCACCAGCTTTCGCTTTGCCGTAATGCCACCATCGGTCAGCAGTCGTTCGGCAGCAGCGGCTTTATGACGGCAGTCGCCAAAGCCCTGCTGAAACAGACTCATGCTTTCGCCATTCCATGCACCGAGCTGATAGGGTATCCGCCTGACCAGCTCAAAAATGGCTCTTCGCAGTTCAGTTGAGCCAGGTTTAAGCCCGAGCGACTGCAAAACCCAGCCCGGCGTTATCGCCTCTTGTTGATTGCGGCGGGTGTTTATTTTTTGCCATGTTTCACTGACTTTTTCAGCCAGAGAGGCTGCCAGGGTTTCCCCCGGCAGTAATGTTGTCATCAGCAACGCTCCTGTGGTGGTGAGAAAATGTCTGCGCGTCAACATATCGGGCGTTACACCTCTACGTTGCGACGAAGCGCCGACATAACCAGTGATTCACAGACCACTTCTTCATCCTCTGCCCGCTTTACGCCGGGGAAGACCATCTGACTTACCGGGGACGAACGAAGCCGGTGATAACGGGCAATCGCGCCATTCATTCCTCCCATTTGCTTACGTCTGACCAGCCGCAGTCCGTGCTCCCAGGCGACTTCATCCATCGCGCTCGCCAGAACAGGGTCATGGTTGAAGATCAGGACGCCATCCTCTTTCAGCAGGCGTGCAGCGCTGCGAAGGAAAGCCGTGTAATCCTGTTCGAAATAGGCCGCTGCCTGGGAGTAGATAATATCGACCTCACCTGCCTGAACACCTCTGTTTTCCAGCGCTCCCAGCCCGGCTGCTGTCACGTAAGGATGCTCAGTCACGCCTTTTGGCAGCGATGCATGCCACGGTGTGAGATTAGTGAAGTGCAGGAATACGCTTTCCCCAAGTTGCTCCCTGAACTCCCCGGAAAGCCCGGAAATCGTCGCCTGATGGCCGGCACATTCCTCAGCGCGAAAACCCGCCCAGGCGGCACCAATTTCCAGGAAGGTGACTTTCCCGTTTTTGTGGTGAATGTTTTTCGCATAGTGGGCGATGTCGAACCCAATTTCTCGCGCCAGGCGAAATGAACCGCCGCTGGATGTCCAGGGGCCATCAAAGCCAAAGGCAAGGATCGCTTTGAGCATCGAGCCCGTTTCCTGATGCATCATTTTCAGGAACGGAATGACTTTACGCCGTGAAGGAACCGGGACATTCGGACGCATTTTTTTGGCCTGAAGGTCGCGATTAACGCCCATGCAGAGCGTCTGCCAGTGCAGGGGATCAACACGATAATTGAGTGCAGTGAAATTACGCGCAATCTCTCGACGCGCCTGGATAGAGTCTTTATACATAGCCTCTCCGCTAAATCTGAAGTTGATTAAAGCCGGGCAGCAAAAACTGCCGGTAACAGCGATCAGATCTGGCGGATGCTGGGAGGACGGTAAATGATGTCCGTGGCCTTAACCGGGCTACGAAGATCGGCAAGCGGCAACCATCTGTCTGTTACAGGAGAGAGGGAAATCTCTACAGAGGGCGGCTGCTCAGGGGTTTCATGGAAATGGTCTGTCTGATGATGGCCTGCGTGGCCAGACTGAGGGATATCCGAATCGTGAGAGTGATCCTGCATTGACATGGTGACTTCTGCGTCATGCAGATTCATCTCGTAGCCTGTCAGGCCGTTTGTACCGTGCGACGCAAACGTCACCATCGACGACATCATCATGCCAATGGCCATGATGACGATCATCAGAACATAACGGGGCGAACGTTTAAACATCGGGTACATCGCTGATTGCTTTCCTCAATAGACAATGACAACGGTATAAAAAGATTAGCATCCCCCCGGGGAGGATGTAAGGGCTGGAATGTAAAGTCTTGTATTGGCGATATGAATAAAAAGGCCCGCATAATGCATCAGCGACCGGGGCGACCAGAATATAAGCAAGCATCTTCATTGCCAGCGCCGTTCCCGACTCCCCCTGCCCTGTCGCCCGCCAGCAGGCCCAGTGCAACGGTAGCAAGACCGGTACCGATAAGAGCAATTATGAGCACCATAAAAAGATAGCGATATGTACGGTTAGAAAGACTGAAAATATGTAGCAATCTCTACCATATGTATTAATCTCTACACTATGAAACTACATATCCTTATTCTGACACTGCCCACTGAGCAGGCCACATTACGTATGCGTGTCTGGCGGGCATTAAAAAATACCGGTGCCGCCATGCTGCGCGACGGCGTTTATCTGTTGCCTGAAGCGCAACAGAGCCATGAGATTTTTAACGAGATGAGTCGTGAAATCAGCGGTGAGGGAGGAACGGCCTTTGTTTTTGACGCAGAGACTTCCGACGAAGAGAAAATTCGCCCGTTATTCGATCGCTCTCAGCAGTACCTGATCCTGATGGAGAGCCTTCAGGTTTGTAAAAACGACCTTAATGAGGAAACCGCGGTCAGCCAACTGAAGATGGTAAGAAAACTTCGTCGCGAGCTGGATCGGATTGTGGCGATTGATTTCTTTCCTGGTGAAGCGCAGGCGCAGGCCATTTTTGCCTTGTCAGAACTGGAAGCTGGCATTAACAGGTTCATCTCTCCCGGAGAGCCTCATGCCGTCAGTGGCTTGCTGACACGGCTGAAGCCTGAGGATTTTCATAACAGGATCTGGGCTACGCGTCGCCGGCCATGGATTGACAGGCTTGCCAGCGCCTGGCTTATACGGCGTTTTATCGACCAGGATGCGCAGTTTCTCTGGCTTAAGGATGGCAACGATTGCCCGGAAGAGGCGGTGGGGTTTGATTTTGATGGCGCGACCTTCAGCCACATCGACAATCGTGTGACCTTTGAAGTGCTGATGGTCCGCTTCGGGCTGACGGGGGATGCCCTGAATGGTCTGGGGATGCTTGTGCATTACCTTGATGTTGGCGGGGTTCAGCCCCCCGAAGCCGCTGGCGTTGAAAGTGTACTGGCAGGATTGCGTGAAAGCATTACGGATGATGACACATTACTCACAGCGGCCTGTTCGCTGTTTGACGGTCTGTTAACGACGTTTGAAATGAGGTCCGGCCATGATGAACAAAACGGAGTTGCTGACGCTGGCAGAGGAAAACGTTAAGCCCAAGCCGGTCCCCCTGAAGGAGGCGTTCTGGTTCTGGATGAAGCTGGGTTTTATCAGCTTTGGCGGTCCTGCCGGACAGATTGCGATCATGCATCAGGAACTGGTCGAGAACCGGCGCTGGATTTCCGAGTCCCGTTTTCTCCACGCACTCAATTTCTGTATGGTGCTGCCCGGTCCGGAAGCTCAGCAACTTGCCACCTACATTGGCTGGCTGATGCACAGGACCTTGGGCGGAGTGATAGCGGGTTTGTTATTTATCCTTCCCTCACTTTTTATTCTTATCGCGTTGTCGTGGATCTATATCGCCTGGGGAGACGTTGCCATTATTGCCGGTATCTTTTACGGCATTAAACCCGCCGTGGCGGCAATCGTGCTGCAGGCGGCGCATCGCATCGGCTCCCGTGCGCTGAAACACGGTGCCCACTGGGCCATAGCTGCTGCGGCTTTTGTGGCCGTTTTCGCCCTGAACGTTCCTTTTCCCGTCATCGTTATTTCAGCAGCGATAACTGGCTTTATCGGCGGACGCATCGCGCCGGAAAAATTTCACAGCGGCAGCGGGCATAACAAACAGGAGAAAGCCGCCGTTGATGCTGCGGTTATTGACGATCATACGCCCGTACCGGCGCATGCCCTGTTCAGCTGGGCGAAACTGTTAAGGATTGTGGCAGCGGGTGCACTGCTCTGGCTTATTCCCATGACGGTGCTGACGCTGGGGCTGGGCTGGGCGCATCCGGTGACGCAGATGGGCTGGTTCTTTACCAAGGCTGCGCTCCTTACCTTCGGTGGGGCCTACGCCGTCCTGCCATACGTTTATCAGGGTGCTGTCGTCAATTTTGGCTGGCTGACTGCCGGGCAGATGATGGACGGGCTGGCGCTGGGAGAAACCACGCCCGGCCCGCTGATTATGGTGGTCACGTTTGTCGGATTTGTGGGCGGGTATACCCATGCCGTTTTTGGCGCGGATATGCTGTTTGTCGGCGGCGCCGTTGCCGCCTGCATGGTGACCTGGTTTACCTTTCTCCCGTCCTTCATTTTCGTGCTGGCAGGCGGGCCGTTTATCGAAACGACCCACAACAAGGCGGGTTTCACGGCACCTTTAACCGCCATCACAGCGGCCGTAGTGGGCGTCATTGTTAATCTGGGGCTGTTTTTTATCTGGCATACCGTATGGCCGGAAGGCGCAAAGGGAGGGATCGATATCCCTGCCGCCCTGATTGCCGTCGCCGCTGCGTTTGCGCTTTTCAGATTAAAATGGAAGGTTACGCACGTTATTGCCATGGCGGCTCTCGCCGGGCTGATACTCCGCCTGACCGGGCTGTCAGCTGTGTGAAAAGGGGCAGGTTATCCTGCCCCTGATTTATCAGATAACCCGTTTGATGTTCAGGTAGTCGCCGGTTGTATCAAGCTGGATCGTGATGGTCTCAGAACCACGATTTCGCCAGAACCAGCCATGTTTACCCTCGAACGCGGCCTGTAAAACGCCGTCTCCGGATGTGATCTGCCGGGCTTTACCATAGCCATGGTAGAAGCCTTTCGGGGCGTTGACCGGATCGCCGTGCGCATCCACGTTTACCGGTCCGGAACTTGTCCACTGATAGGTCACGCGGGCATCTTTGCGCATTTCCAGTTTAACTTCAGCAGCTTCGTTAGGCTTCAGGGTGATGAGCATCTGATGACGTTGCGAGCCAGCCGATGGTACTTCCGGCGCGCGCGTGGTCGCCGGAACGCTCAGCTCCGGGTAGGTGTTCTGCGTTATTGCCGGAGGATTATCCGGGATCGGTCGCTCATTAACTGGCGCAGCCAGCTGTCCTTGCTGAACAGCGCTGGCCTGATTATCGGCATCAGCTTCTTCGGCAAGCTGCGTTTTGATTTCTCCCATCTGCTTAAGCCCCAGTAAACGACCCACGCCAGTAGGATCAATGCCGTATTCCGAAGGCATGACGACGGTGATCAGCAGCGTCAGCGCCACGATGGCGGCGAGGATAGTGGACTGCATCAGTTTGATGGCAGAAGGTAATTCTGCGCGTGTTGGTAAATCAGTGTTGTACATTGTTTTGTCTCCCTCAGGCTAAAATGTAGCCACAAAGCTGGTAACTCATTAACAGAAATCCCGCGCTCATCATCACCACATTGGCGGTATAAGCGTGTCGGAAAAAGCTCGCCGTTTGCCGCCAGTAGCTCATAACGATCAGGATGGCGCTCAGCGCGAGCAGCTGGCCGATCTCAACGCCAATGTTGAAGGCAATCAGGTTGACAAACAGGCCATCGGGAGAGATTTCGAATTCCTGGATTTTGGTTGCCAGACCAAAACCGTGGAAGAATCCAAAGATGAGCGTCGCAAGCTTCGTGTTGGGCTGAACGCCAAACCAGCGCTGGAATGCCCCGAGGTTATCAAGCGCTTTATAGACCACGGACAGCCCGATAATGGCGTCAATAAGGTAAGCACTGACGCTGATATCAAAGAAGGTGCCGATGAGCAGCGTCGTTGAATGCCCGATAGCGAACAGGCTAACGTACAGCCCGATATCACGCATTTTGTAGAGAAAGAAAATCACCCCGAACAGAAACAGCAGATGATCGTAACCGGTCACCATGTGCTTCGCGCCAAGGTAGATAAACGGGATGATGTTCACCCCGGTGATTTCCTGGATGTACCCTTTGTCGCCTTCCGCCACGCCGTGCGCATACGCGCCCTGGCTGTAGAAAAGCAGTAACAACAGGAAAAACAGACAAGCCGAACGCGCCTGAGCTGAAAGCAGGCGAGCGCTCAACCGGCCCTGTGTATCAAGGCTGGTATACATAAAAATCCTTACATGTTGAATAATAACGAATTAGCAGAAGTTATTACGCAGACAGGATTCTCGGAGGGCGTTCGGGGGTGGACTGCGGCATTTGCAGTATTTGTTCTGAACTCAACGCATATATCACCCGCATGCCCGGATTCCATGCGTGCAGAGTAGGCAGAGCAAAGAGTTTATTCAGATCGTGGGAATGATCGGCATTGAGGTGATGCACGCTACCGTGGGAGTGAAACAACAATGGATCGTGCTCATTCAGTGGTTCATCGCTGTCGTGTTGATGGTCACTGATGGACGTTGTTTCCTGAACGCTGTATGCAGCCTGTGGCTTTGCCATAAACGAACTGCTCAGCACGGCAACAGCCATGATGATAAGCACGATTCTGGAAATGACTTCACGGCTGATAAACACAGTTAACGGCATCCTGATGATACAAAGTAACAACGTGCGTAATGTATCCGCTATGCTGGCTTGATTTCAATAGTTGTTTTGAGTTTGGTTTTGTCTGAAATGTTCAACAAATCCTGCCGTCCACTTCTGGCACAAAGCGGACAGTGATCACCGTTCTTACGACTACTTTCTGACTTACTTCGTGACTTGCCCTAAGCATGTTGTAGTGCGATACTTGTAATGACATTTGTAATTACAAGGGGTGTAAGACATGGGTAGCATTAACCTACGTATTGACGATGAACTTAAAGCGCGTTCTTACGCCGCGCTTGAAAAAATGGGCGTAACTCCTTCTGAAGCGCTTCGTCTCATGCTCGAGTATATCGCTGACAATGAACGCTTGCCGTTCAAACAGACACTCCTGAGTGATGAAGATGCTGAACTTGTGGAGATAGTGAAAGAACGACTTTGTAATCCTAAGCCAGTACGTGTGACGCTGGATGAACTCTGATGGCGTATTTTCTGGATTTTGACGAGCGGGCACTAAAGGAATGGCGAAAGCTGGGCTCGACGGTACGTGAACAGTTGAAAAAGAAGCTGGTTGAAGTACTTGAGTCACCCCGGATTGAAGCAAACAAGCTCCGTGGTATGCCTGATTGTTACAAGATTAAGCTCCGGTCTTCAGGCTATCGCCTTGTATACCAGGTTATAGACGAGAAAGTTGTCGTTTTCGTGATTTCTGTTGGGAAAAGAGAACGCTCGGAAGTATATAGCGAGGCGGTCAAACGCATTCTCTGAACCAAAGCATGACATCTCTGTTTCGCACCGAAGGTGACACTTCTGCTTTGCGTTGACAGGAGAAGAAGGCCTGTGTTAACACCAAGCTGTAATGTCCCCTTTGAACCATTCTAAAATGTCCCCAGACAATTCTCTGGGGGATTTTTCATGATCAAAGAGACTGTTACGATGAGTCATAAGGAACTCGACCGACTTCACATTATTCAGGAGTCACTTAATCGCCATATTACTCAGGAACAAGCTGCGGCACGCATTGGCATTTCTATTCGGCAGGTTAAACGTCTGGTGCAACGGTATAGAAATGAAGGGCCTTCTGGTCTAGTTTCCCGCCGACGTGGAAAGCGTCCCAATAATTCCTTTTCTACCGAATTCAGAGCAACAGTAATTTCACTCCTCAAAGGCCGCTACGCTGATTTTGGACCTACGCTTGCGTGCGAAAAATTGCGCGAGATACACGGCTTGTGTTTATCCATTGAAACTCTCAGGAAGTGGATGGTAGAGGAGGGCATATGGCGCGAACGTCGTCGTAAGTTTGCCCGAATTTATCAGCGCCGGATGCGGCGCCCATCCTACGGTGAACTCATCCAGATTGATGGCTCGCCTCATGACTGGTTTGAAGGTCGGGGCCCCAAATGCACACTGATAGTCTTTATCGATGATGCTACCAGCGCTCTGATGGCGCTACGATTCGCTCCTGCAGAAACAACCCGGGCTTACATGGAAACCCTCCGGGGTTACCTTAATGATCATGGCGTACCACTGGCTCTCTATTCTGACAGACACAGTATATTCAGAGTAAATAACCCGGAGCGGGAAGGAGAGTTGACTCAGTTCACACGTGCGATAAAGACACTGGGCATCGAGCCAATCCATGCCAACAGCCCGCAGGCAAAAGGGCGGGTAGAGCGTGCCAATCAGACACTGCAGGACAGGCTGGTCAAAGAAATGCGGCTTCAGGGTATCAGTGATATTGAAACAGCAAACGCATGGTTGCCGACCTTTATTGAAGCCTATAACAACCGGTTTGCTACGCCGCCTCGTATTGCTGATAACGCCCATCTTGATGTACACCATTCTGAAGAGGAACTGGGTTATATCTTCAGCCTCCAGGCGAAGCGCGTTCTCTCCAAAAATCTCACTTTCCAGTACAAAAGCAGTGCGTTTCAGATTCGCAGTGAAGGCCGGGGATATCGACTTCGGCATTCGGTTGTCACGGTATGCGAAAGCTTTAACGGTGAAATTAAGGTTCTGTATGATGGGAAAGCGTTGGGATGGGAAAAATATGTTGATGGCCCGGAGCCTATACCACTGGATGATGAAAAAAGTGTCCATGAACGTGTGGATAATGCCCGTTTTGATTTACGCTCAAAATTCTACGTAAAACCTAAAGCTGACCATCCTTGGCTCACGCGCCGCACGCAAAGTAATCAGCAAGTGAAGCCCCCTAAATTACCCAGAAAGAAGACTGATCCCGATAAAATGGACTGAAACCAGGCGTTATTCAGTTGAGTGCATATCCAGTCATAGGATAGATTCTTACGTAGCGTTTCTGGCGTGCATTTTCGGGTGGTTTGTTACTGTTTTTAACGGGGACACGTCAGAAACGCGCTCAGGCCGTCTGAGCGGTACGCGTAAATGAGACGTTATGGTAAATAGTCATCTTGTCAGTGCTATGCTTGGCATAAACACAATTCTGGATGGTGAAGCATGATTAGTTTTGATCTTGGAAGCGATGGATTCAAAGCGGAGTGTAGTGATAACGATACGGCAGAAATAATTGTCGCTAGCGCTGTTGGTGTTGCCGTAGTCGCCCTAGCCTCTGCGGGCGCTTATGCCATTGTGAACAAAGTGTCTGAGTCGGTAATTCAGTTGATTGAAGAGTGATTATTTAGTTCGATATCTTTACAAGCTTAAGCCAAAAGCTCGCCATGCGAGCTTTTTCATGCTCTTCGTATTATGCGACGTTATGGTAAATAGTCTGTGACCTGCCCCCACGATTAGATACAACACTCAGTTAGTAACGTCGGAATCTTCATTCTCAGAATGACCCTTTCTCCAGCCCGCTGCAAATTCAGACGGTGTCTGATAATTCAGCGTGGAGTGCGGGCGGCATTCGTTATAATCCTGCCGCCAGTCATTAATAATTTTCCTGGCATGAACGATATCGCTGAACCAGTGCTCATTCAAACATTCATCGCGAAATCGTCCGTTAAAGCTCTCAATAAATCCGTTCTGCGTTGGCTTGCCCGGCTGGATTAAGCGCAACTCAACACCATGCTCAAAGGCCCATTGATCCAGTGCACGGCAAGTGAACTCCGGCCCCTGGTCAGTTCTTATCGTCGCCGGATAGCCTCGAAACAGTGCAATGCTGTCCAGAATACGCGTGACCTGAACGCCTGAAATCCCAAAGGCAACAGTGACCGTCAGGCATTCCTTTGTGAAATCATCGACGCAGGTAAGACACTTGATCCTGCGACCGGTGGAAAGTGCGTCCATGACGAAATCCATCGACCAGGTCAGATTGGGCGCCGCCGGACGGAGCAGCGGCAGACGTTCTGTTGCCAGCCCTTTACGACGTCTTCTGCGTTTTACGCCCAGGCCACTGAGGTGATAAAGCCGGTACACGCGCTTATGATTAACATGAAGCCCTTCACGGCGCAGCAACTGCCAAATACGACGGTAGCCAAAACGCCTGCGCTCCAGTGCCAGCTCAGTGATGCGCCCTGATAAATGCGCATCAGCAGCCGGACGGTGAGCCTCATAGCGGCAGGTCGACAGGGATAAACCTGTAAGCCTGCAGGCACGACGTTGCGACAGACCGGTCGCATCACACATCAACATCACGGCTTCCCGCTTCTGGTCTGTCGTCAGTACTTTCGCCCAAGAGCCACCTGAAGCGCCTCTTTATCCAGCATGGCTTCGGCAAGCAGCTTCTTGAGTCTGGTGTTCTCTTCCTCAAGCGACTTCAGGCGCTTAACTTCAGGCACCTCCATACCGCCATACTTCTTACGCCAGGTGTAAAACGTGGCATCGGAAATGGCATGCTTGCGGCAGAGTTCACGGGCGGGTACCCCAGCTTCGGCTTCGCGGAGAATACTGATGATCTGTTCGTCGGAAAAACGCTTCTTCATGGGGATGTCCTCATGTGGCTTATGAAGACATTACTAACATCGGGGTGTACTAATCAACGGGGAGCAGGTCAGACCGAGTTCATTTCGGGCAGGGTGCGTCAGTGCTTTCTGTCAGTTACCAGTGATTACGCTTCCTCGCATGACTGCGCCTGGCGCAGCCCTGCCTGCGGCGAGCGTCGCGTCCTTAATTTCAAGGAGTTCGTCCATCATGATGCATCAGAGAAATGAACGTGCAGATTACTCAGCTGAATTCTGGTCACTTATCCATCTGGAAAGCGAGCTGATGGCAGCAAGGGCCTGGATGAATGTATTCGGTTCACTTCCTGAGGGGCAGGGTATGACCATTGTTGCTTTCTGGGCTGGCTATGAATTTACCCTTTACGATCTGGAGCCCCGGGGGTGGCATTCAGCGGTTTATAGGGATGTGGCCTCGTCAGTCCGTTCTGTGGCTGCATACATTAATAAACAGGACTGGGAGGACGGATGTCAGCAGGCCAGGTATGAACTGAGTCAGATGTAATAACCTGACGATTAACCCCCACGCGGTACCACATTTTTTCATCACCCTTTTCAACGTTTCTTCTCTGATAACACACATCACCGAGCAGGTGATGCGATAACGGCCGGACAACACGCTATGAGCTTCGCAGGAAAAAACCTCACCCAGGGCGGGCAGATGACCGCCTACCGCTGGCGCATGTTCATTCAGGTGAACAACTGGATAGGATTCTGGATCTTCATCCTGTTCGCCGTACTGACTACCGCCATCTTTCTCTGGCGAATCCCTCAGGAAGCCCTGGATAACGGTTCCCTGTGGTGGTTCGCCAGTATCAACAGCAGCTTTATTGACCTGATGCCGGCATCGGGAACGCCAAAAATCTACGACGTCCACTACTGGTATGCGCCAACGGCGACGGCAATGGTGCTCAAAATGACCCTGCCGCAGATTTATACCGACCCGTACATGCAGGCGATGGGCGACCAGTGCCTGCGTGAGCTGCAGTGGGCAGCCGGTGGCAGCGGGCTGTTCTGTATGGTGGTGTTTATCGCCGTGACCTGGTTTATCGCCAATATCGGCAGAAAGGAAAGTGAAGATGAATACATTTCCGGGATGCAGCTGACTGATAAGCCAGCTGAAGTGAACAAGCTCCTGCGTAAAAACGGTGAGTTCTCTGACCTGCGCGTGGGTGATCTGCATATGGTCAGGATGGCGGAGGTACTCAACTTCCTGATGCATGGCACTATCGGGGTGGGGAAGTCGACGCTGATACGCTGGTTACTCGACTACATCCGCAAACGCGGTGACCGGGCCATCATCTACGACTCAGGTTGTACCTTCACAGAAACCCACTATAACCCGTCTACCGATATTATCCTTAACGCCCACGACGAGCGATGTGCCAACTGGCAGATGTGGGGTGAGTGCGTTGACGCGGTCGATTACGACAACCTGGCCGCCAGCCTCATTCCGGTAGAAGGGGAATCCGATCCGTTCTGGGTATCCAGCTCGAGAACCATTTATGCCGACCTTGCAATTCGTATGTCAACGGACCCGGAACGGAGCATTGAGAAGTTCCTCAAAACCCTGCTGTCCCTCAGCATGAAAAATCTGCGTGACTATCTGGCCAACACGCCCTCAGCCAACCTGGTTGAGGAGAAGATCGAGAAAACGGCCATTTCCATTCGCTCAGTGGTAACCAACTACGCCAAAGCCCTTCGCTATCTGCAGGGGCTGGATGACGGCACCAGGCCGCCGTTCACCATCCGGGAGTGGATGACGCAGGAGCGCTATGACAGCAGCTGGCTGTTTATTTCAACACAGGCCCGTCACCGCAAGAGTGTACGCCCGCTGATCTCACTGTGGGTATCTCTGGCCACGCTGATGCTGCAGAGCATGGGAGAGAACAGCGACCGCCGCGTATGGTTCATTATCGATGAAGCCCCCAGCCTGCAGCGCATCCCCGAGCTGGCCGAGACGCTTGCCGAGGCGCGTAAGTTTGGCGGATGTTTCGTGCTGGGGATGCAGAACATGGCCCAGCTGGTTCACGTCTACGGCCGCGAGCTGGCCAAAAGTATCTTCGACCTGATGAACACCCGTATGTACGGCCGCTCACCGAGTGCGGAGATGGCCAAAGTGGTGGAAGAGGAGCTGGGCAACCAGCGTAAGCGCAAAATCCGCGAGCAGAACAGCTACGGTCTGGACCAGGTGCGTGACGGTGTGTCCCTCGGTAAGGACGAGGTCAATAACCCGATTGTCGACTACGAGCAGATCATGCGTCTGCCGAACCTCAACTTTTATGTGCGCCTCCCGGGGGAGTATCCGGTCGTCCGTCTGAAGCTGAAATATCGCGCGCTGAAGAAACGGCAGGCAGGCCTCATTGAGCGCAATATCCGCGATGCGCTCAGTCCGGAGCTTGAGAGGGTTATTCAGGAGAACGAGCGCGCAGCGGCAGCTGCCGGTCTGACGTTCCCGACCGGTGAAGAAGTGCTGGAGAAGGGAAGCGAAATGTCAGCCGCAGCTGACGGTACGGCTCATGTTGCTTCTGCCGGTACGCCGGCATCATCGCCCGTCGAAAAAAAGACAGCAACACCAGAGACAGCGCCGAAGCCTCCTCAGGGCACAGTGCCTGAACGGAAACAGGTTGCTGTCATGGAGCCTGTTATCTCCGGTTCTGCGACAGTCGTACCGGAAGAGGGGGGCGGAAAACACAACACGGTGACACCTCCTGTCATTGCAGAGAAAAAAGATAACGTTGTTTCTCTCCGTTCTGTTGGCGCAATGAAAAAACCGACTGAAGCACCGGGCAAATTACCGGTCTCTCCCGGAGTGACCGGTCACCCGGGTACCGCTGACTCTGTACAAACAATGCCCGATGCCCTCAAGGCCCTGCGAAACCGACATCATGTACCGGAACCACCTGTCGCCTCACCTCTGAGCATGCTGCACAGGGCACGCCAGCGGCCGGCCTCTTCGGAAAGCGATCCGCAGACAGAGGAAAACGGCGGTGAGTCCATGAACCTCGACATGAAAGTGACGGCACTGCCTGACGGCGGCCTGAGTGTGACGACGGCAGGGAAGCCAGTGACACCGAAAACCCCGGATGAAGCCCACGGTACTCACCGGCAGCTGGCGCAGGAAGAAGAGAACATTTTAATTCACCGTCACGCGGACGACCCGGGTTACGACGAAAACGACCATTACTATTACGACAGAGAGCCTGAATTATGATGTCAGTCGCCCCAGTAGCGTCAGCCGGCGAGGCTGCAGGCTACTACAGCAATTCCGATAACTACTATTTTCTGGGCAGCCTTCAGAGCCTCTGGATGGGGGAAGGTGCAAAAGCGCTGGGCCTTGAGGGCAATGTCCGTGGCGATGATCTCACGGCCGTCCTCGAGGGCCGCCTGCCGGACGGCTCACGGCTTGGCAAGGAGGTTAACGGACAGCACGTCCACCGTCCCGGCCATGACCTGACCTTTTCCGCCCCCAAAAGCGTGTCCATTCTGGCACTTATCGGCAACGATAAAGAAATGGTGGAAGCACATAACCACGCGGTCCGTGTGGCGGCCGGCTATGTGGAGAAGCTCATCTCGGCCCGCGACACGAAAGACGGCGTCACGTCCATCGTACACACCGGCAAGATGGTGGCAGCTGCTTACACGCATGACACGTCACGTAATCTTGACCCGCAGCTGCACACCCATCTCCTGATTGCCAACATGACGGAGTATACGGGCAAATGGAAAGCCCTGGCCACGGACTATATCCATAACGCGGGCTTTATCGAAACCGTCATGAAGCATCAGGTCACGCTTGGGAAAATTTATCGCAGCGCGCTGCGTGAGCGGGTTGAAGCGCTCGGCCATGAAGTGGAAGAAGTAGGCAAGCATGGCATGTGGGAGATTAAGGGCGTTCCGGAAGACGTCAGGGACGAATATTCCTCCCGGGGCAGGGAAATTCAGGGTGCCGTGGGGGCTGAAGCCACGCTGCGCAGCCGGGATGTGGCCGCCAAAGACACCCGCAGGGCGAAAGTCGACCCTTCGAGGATGCGCCTGATGGAACGCTGGCTGGGCCAGATGAAGGAGAAGGGATTTGACCTGAAGGCGTATCAGGAGAGCGTGGTGCCGCGTGATGCAGGTCTTCGTGAGACCGCGCCTCAGCCGGAGCGAGATCACCAGGCTAAGCCGGTTCCTGCCGGGCCTGAGCTGGCTTCTCTGCAGACGTCGTCCAGGGCAGAAAAGAGCGTCGATACACCTGCTCAACCCGCAGAACGGGAGAGCCAGTCCCGTCAGGCTGTAACACAGCCGGCTGACACACTGCGTCAGACGGTACAGACCGGCCCCGAAAAGACGCCGGCGACCAGGAGCGTTCCTGCAGCGCAGCTGGACACTGAAATACCCCGCCCGGAACTGACTGAGTCTGTCCGGCTGGCCATCTCGCAGCTCAGCGACAGTAAAACGCGCTTCACCTTTGGCGAGCTGATGATGACCACCGCTGAGCTGAGTGAACAGCTGCCGGAGATTCAGGAAATTCGTGTGGCCATCGATGCGGCGCTGAAGGACGGCATGATTGTACCGCTGGACAGTGAGAAAGGGGTCTTTACCTCCCGTATTCACCTGCTTGATGAACTCTCGATCCAGGCGCTGAGTCAGGAACATCTCAAATCCACAAAAGTCGTCAGTTTCACCCGCCCGGCGCAGTACGCGCCGGCGGCGCTGGAAGTGGTGGAGAAAGACGCCCTGGTTCTGATGAATGCCCCGTCAGGCGTGGCGGGTATCCGTGACCTGACCGCGCAGCTGGCCGGTATTGCCGGCGCGAACGGTCGTGACGTGCAGGTGCTGGCCAGCTCTGCCGAGCGCGCCATTTCGCTGGCGAAATCCGACGATTTGCGGGAACGGATCATCAGCCGGCAGCATGTTCTGAGCGGTGATTTCCACCTGAAACCCCAGAGCACGCTGATTATCGAAGGGGCAGAGCGTCTGGGGTTAAAGGAGACGCTGGTTCTGCTGGGCGAAGCGCGCGCGCAGGATGCACAGCTGGTCTTTCTCGACAGTGCCGGACGTCAGGCGAACGGTAACGCCATGTCCGTGCTGGAGTCCGCGGGGGTTGCCCGCTCCCGCCGCACGGAGCCGGCGCCCGGGCTTGAGGCCGAAGTGGTCAGTATTCCGAACAAACGCGACCGTTACGAGGCGCTGGCCAACCGGTTTGCAGAGCTGAGCGGAGGAACTGAAAACGTCACCGCCGTTGTGGTCGGCAGGCGTGAACAGGCACAGCTGACGGGCCTGGTACGTGAGGCGCTGCAGAACGCAGGACAGCTGGGGCGCGACGGCGTGGAGATAGAGGCCCGGCAGCCGGTCTGGCTCGACAGCAAAACGCGCCGCATGCCCGGTTCATACCGTCCCGGGATGGTACTTGAAGATCGCACGGACGCAAAAGCGCGTAAGTCGTATGTGATTGACCGGGTGCATGAGGACACGCGAGTCCTCTCGCTCATCGACGGGGACGGCGTGCTGACCCGGATGAAAATCGGCGATATCAGCGCTGACTGGCGTCTCTTCAGCCGCGAAACCCTCAGTGTGGCCACCGGCGAAAAACTGCTGGCCGTGGCGGGGGATCGTGAGCACAGCCTGAAGGCAAAAGACCGTCTTGAGGTGACCGGGATAAGTGAAAAGGGGATTGAGGTGAAACGGGGGGAAGAGACCCTGACGCTGCCAAAAGACCAGCCGCTCTACCTGTCGCATGCCTACGTGACCGCGCCGGGCGGCCGGGATAACGACACCGGTGTGGTGCTGGCCGCACTGAACAGCCGCGACATATCGACCCAGACCATGAATTCGCTGGCACAGAGTGGCCACCGGGCGGAAGTGTTCACAGCCGAAGTACAGGACCGGGCTGAAGCCCGGCTGCAGCGCATGAAGACCAGTGCCTCTCCCGTGCAGCTGGTCAGAAACCTGAGCGGTCACCAGGACATCAGTCAGGCGGTGGATTCACTGCATGACAGCGTCCGGACGGACGCCGGGCTGGCCGTCTGGCGTGCCATCAATGACCAGCGCACTGTGGTATTCAGCGAACTGAAGCTGGCGACGGAAGCGCAGAAATATCATCCCGACCTTGAAGCTATCGGGAATGAAATTGGCGCGATGATTAAAAATGGCGAGCTGTTGTCCGTATCCGCAGGGGGAGAGCCGGTACTGGTTTCCCGGTCCACCTGGGAGATGGAGAAAGCCATTCTGCGTGTGGTGGAGGAAGGGAAAGGCACACAGCAGCCGTTGCTGGAACAGGTACCGGAAGCCGTGCTGAACGGACTCACCGATGGCCAGAAAAAGGCGACCACCCTGGTGCTGGGAACCACGGATCAGTTTATCGGGATTCAGGGCTATGCCGGCGTGGGGAAAACCACGCAGCTGAAGGCGGTGATATCTGCACTGGAGACCATACCGGCGGACGTTCGTCCGGTGATGACGGGGCTTGCCCCGACGCACCAGGCGGTGAAGGAGATGAGCGACGTCGGTGTCCGGGCGCAGACCATCAAATCTTTTATCGTTGAACATGACCAGGCGACGGCCGCAGGCGGTAAGCCCGACTATAAAGGACAGGTGTTTCTTATCGATGAGTCCTCAATGGCAGGCAACCAGGATACGGCGGCACTGTTCCAGGCCATTGCCAGCGGCGGCGGTCGCGCGGTCTCGATGGGGGATATCGACCAGTTTGAATCGGTCGACGTGGGCGCACCGTTTAAGCTGATGCAGGAGCGCAGCCCGATGGATGTGGCCATCATGAAGCAAATCGTCCGCCAGAAAGACCTGCAGCTGCGCGGTGCCGTTCACGACATCATTGATAACCGGATCGATGCGGCCCTGCAGCGCATTGAAACCCAGCCGGCTGACCGTGTGGCGCGTAGCGCTTCAGCCTCGCTCCCGGGGAGTGCCATTCAGGAAACGGAGACGCCTGTTAACGACATCGTGGCTGACTGGACGGACCGGACGCCGGAGGCGCGGTCCCGTACCCTCATTATCACCCAGCTGAACGCCGACCGTCGTGCGGTAAATGCCGGCATTCATGCTGTGCTGGCTGCCCGGGGAGAACTGGGGGAGAAGGCCATTACGGTGCCGGTGCTCGATAAAATCACCCACACCCGTCATGAGTTCAATAAAACCGATGCCTGGGAAGCCGGGATGGTGGTTAAACGCGGCGATCGTTACCAGGACGTGCTGGCCGTTGACCGCAACGGCAGTACGGTCACGGTACGCGATGAGGAGGGGAAGATTGGACTGTATTCCCTGAAGGAACTCATCACCGGCGACGTGCAGCTGTTTCGCCGCAGCGAGAGGGAAGTCCGTGCCGGCGATCTGCTGAAGTTCACGGCGACAGACAAGGAGCAGGGACAGATGGCCAGCCAGCGCTATACGGTCGAGTCGGTCAGCGAAACGGGCAATATTCGTCTGAAGGGGGAAAACGGCCGCATTACCATCAATCCTCAGGCGGTCAGGGCGCAGCAGCATATTGACTACGGCTGGGCCGTCACCGGGTACGGTGCTCAGGGGGCCAGTAGCGACTATGTCATTGCGCTTGAGGGCACGGAAGGCGGGCGTAAGGCACTTGCCTCCCGTTGCGCCTTCTACATCTCGGCCTCGCGCGTGAAAGAGCACGTCCAGATTTATACCGACGGGAAGGCGGACTGGGTTAAGGCGGTAAAAACGCCGGAGCGGGATATCAAAACGGCGCACGATGCGCTGGCGCCAGAAACGCAGCGTAAACAGGCGAAAGCCATCTGGGCAATGGGACAGCCGGTGAATAAAACGGCCATGGGCCGCGCCTGGGTGCGCCATCAGGGCATGCAGGACGCGTCACTGACGGCAAAAATCATCCCGGCCACCCGGCGCTTTCCCGAACCGGCGCTGGCGCTGCCGGTGTATGACAACAACGGCCGGAGTGCGGGCCTGGCTCTGGTTTCCCTGGTTGCCAGCCCGGAAGGGCGGATGACACAGGGGGAGACCCGGATGGTCATGACAGAACGTGCCCGTGGTGCGGTACTGCAGCGAAGCCAGTCAGGCAACACGATTGTGGCCAGTGACCTGGCGGCCGCGCTTGATGCAGTACGACATCACCCGAAGGATGGTGTGGTCTGGCAGACCGGCGATGAGCCACCATCAGCACATCTGCTGAAAGTCAGCGGAGGTATCGTTACGGAGGCCGCATCAGAACACAAACTGATCCGTGACCAGGAGGAAACCACACGACAGACGGAAAAAGACATGCTTAACAAAGCCGTTAAAGCGGAAAAAGAAAAGAGTGAGACTCAGGAGCGTATTGTTGTGCCGGTGGAGGACGCGGTGCGTATTACGCCCGGGATGCTTGAGGTTGACGACCGGAATGAGCCAACGATTCCTGCCGGAAAAGTGCTCATTCAGGTTGCCAGCTCGGACAGCGTTAGCCACGATGAGATTGGCCGTCATATCAGGGCAGAAAAGGAACCATTGGCCAGCAAAGTTGCTTCGGAACGTGCGGGAGTCAGCCGCATTGTGAATGAGCTGGCCAATACCGAGCGGGATATTATCCGGCAACCCGAAAATAGCGAGCGCGGCCGCATGCCGGAGCGAGAAGAACAGACCCTCACCCGTACCATTCAGAAAGAACGTTAATCTCCCTTTTAACCATGAGACTCAGACGATGAAAGTACACAAATTAGCTGCATTAATAGTTACAACATACATAGGCTTTATTGCAACGGCACACGCTTCGGCCCCGCAGCTAGTCTTCAGCCCGGAGCAGGAGGCCCGTATCGGGGAAATCGCAGCAGACTACCTGGTGTCCCACCCGGAGATACTGGTAACGGTCAGTCATAAGCTGCAGGAACAGCAGGAGGCACGTAAGCAGAAGATGTTTGCACTCAGCGTGATGGAGAATCAGGCGAACCTTCTGCATGATCCGGACACACCGGTTTACGGTCCTGATAATGCAAAGGTCGCGGTGATTGAATTCTTTGATTACCAGTGCGTGTTCTGCAGCCGCTTCGCGCCGGAGCTGGAGAAGGTCATGAAAGCGCAGCCGGACGTCCGCTACCTCTTTAAGGAGTGGCCAATTTTTGGTGGTCGCTGGGAAGCCTCACTTCAGGCAGCGCAGCAGGGGCTGACGGTCTGGCAAAAGAAAGGGCCGCAGGCCTATGTCACCTATCACAATGCCATCTACGCCACCGGCCATAATGAAGGCAAGCTGACGGCGGAGGATATTCACGGGGCAGCGTCAAAGGCGGGGCTGACCACTCCAGCTCCTGGCGACCATACCGCGTCCCTTGAGAAAAATAGTAACCTGGCAGAGGCGCTGGGACTCACCGGAACGCCGGGGATCATCGTCATGCCCGTTAGCGGAGCCACTCCTGACACCATCACGGTCTTCCCGGAAGCCGTTACCGCTGAAAAACTCCAGGCTGCAATCCGGAAAGCCACCAGGGTGAAATGATCCTCAGTCCGAAGAACGTCTCCCGCCAGAGACTGTTTTTCATGTTCCGCGCGTAAATGCCATCTTCCTGTTCCGTTCTCCTGCGCTTCCTCGATCAGACCTGCCGGCCTGATACTGCGGCGAGCGCTGCCGGTTAAACGTCCCTTCAGGACAATTAGCACGCAAACAATGAACGCTAATCTGGCCTGACATCTGGAAATATTGCCAGCGAGAAGGTAGTATTCGGATCGTCAGCGATCGTCTTGTGGTGGGACAGATTGTTGATTCAGATTACTTTTGTGACCTAACTCAAACTGACGGTTTGACTGCTTTGTGGTGAGGCAGGCGGGTGGCAGAAGATGGTTTTACGGAAGAAATGCGGACTTCCGGAAACAGACAGGGACAGGACGTGTCCAGTAAAACGTTCAGGAGCAGGTGACGGGATTTCCCGGAGCCTGAATGCACAAACCCCCCGATATCTGCTACGAACTTGGCGGAACGTCAGATATCAGGGGGTCCAAAAGCAGGCGCGTTGCCTGTGAAGGATTATAACGCATGCACCATAGAAAACAACACCCGGCCGCCATAAGAACAGGCCGCCGTGAATGACAAGCAGATTTCTGTTCACTGGTCTGAGCTTCCGGCCGAAGAGTTAATCCGTTTCTGGCAGGACGTCGATGCCGGCACACAGGATAATTTTCTTACTGAGCCGGTCAAAAAGCGGACCCGCCGTAAGCGCGGTGAACACTCCACAAAAGCCAAATGTGAAAACCCGTCCTGGTTCCGTCCTGAGCATTATAAAAAGCTCTCCGGACAGCTCGGTCATGCCTACAATCGCCTGGTGAAAAAAGACAAAGAAACGGGGCAGGTCAGCCTGCGCATGCATGTTTCCCGTCACCCTCTCTATGTTGCCGGCCGCCGTAAAGCGGGACGTAAATATGGCTTCCGTCCGGAACGTCAGCGCCTGCTCGATGCGCTCTGGCCAGTGCTCATCAGCTTCTGTGATGCCGGCAAGCATACCGTTGGCATGTGTATCACCCGTCTTGCAAAAGAACTCAGTGCAAAGGACGCAAAAGGCAATGTCATTCCTGAAACGGAGGTGACGGTGTCACGCCTTTCACGGCTTATTGAGGAACAGGTACGGTTTGGCGTTCTGGGCCTTGCGGAAGAACGCACCTGGGATCGTGAATCCCGCTCCTGGCTGCCAACGTATGTTTATATGGGGTCCGCTTGGAAAACGGATCTATGGTCACTCCCGTTTTTGCAACACCGATTTTGACGACAAGTTGGCTTGCTTGAATCTATCCGGCGTCTGAATGGGATTTTATTCCCGCGCCTTGATGAGTTCCGCGCCTGATGAACCTCCAGAAAATATACGGCTTCAATGAGCCTTTCCGTTTTACAGGTTCCTCAACAGGCCGGTGGGCCGTTAGTATCATCAATATCAGTATTCGCAAAACCAGATCAGTAATTCTTTAAACCGGTGTATTTCTGCCGTTATGCTACATAAGTTTGCTGTCGTGCCGTTAGGGCCCAGGCTATTCTGGCCAGCTTGTTTGCCAGAGCACAAGTGACGACAAAGTTGCTTTTCCGGCACAGTAAATCCCTGACCCAATCGGCCAATTTGCCAGACTGGTGTTCCAGTTTTTGTATGAATACCCTGGCACATTGAACCAACAAAGTTCGGATCTTTTTATTACCTCGCTTACTAATTCCCAGCAATGTCGTCCTACCTCCCGTGCTGTACTGCCGAGGTACAAGCCCTGTTGCCGCCGCAAAGTCACGGCTGCTGGCGTACTGCTTCCCGTCGCCAATCTCAGTTGAAATAGTACTCGCTGTCAGTGTTCCGACGCAGGGAATGCTCAGCAAGCGCTGTCCAACCTCATCTTCGTCCAACTTTCGTTTCAACTGGGATTCCAAATCTTTAATCTGCTCAACAAGATAGTGATAATGCTGTTGTAATTTCAGCAATAACTGGCTGAGGTAAAGAGGCAAACTATTATCCTCAAGAATGGTACTCAGTCGGCTAATAACGGCAGCTCCTCGGGGAACGCTAATGCCAAATTCCAGCAGAAAAGCATGCATTTGATTGGTTGTTTTTACCTTATCCTGAACCAGGGATTCACGGACACGATGCAGAGCCCGCATTGCCTGCTGAGATTCCGTTCTGGGCTGCACAAAACGCATAGACGGACGCGATGCAGCTTCACAAATAGCTTCGGCGTCGACAAAGTCGTTTTTATTGCTTTTAACGAACGGGCGGACAAATTGTGGTGATATCAGCTTTGGGGAATGCCCCAACTCTTCCAACTTGCGTGCCATAAAGTGAGAACCGCCACAGGCTTCCATTGCGATGGTTGTAGCGGGGCATGTCGCCAAAAATTCGATCAACTTTGGCCGGGTAAATTTTTTACGGTAAACAGCCTTCCCGCGACGATCCTGGCAATGAATATGGAAAGAGTTTTTACCCAGATCGATACCAATGAGCGCAATGTTTTCCATGATAGTTCTCCGAATGAAAGCCTGTCCTCAGCATAGTACCGGGAAGGAGGGAGTGACCATCTCATTAAATAAAGCACGCTAAGCCGGTGGCAGCGGTCGCAATGGCCTAAACTTCCCCGCACCGAGCTTGGCGCTGCTGCGCCATAGGTAATCGCCGGTCAGGTTGATGTGCTCCCACCCCAGCGGCGACAGATATTGCAACAATGTGTCGTCCAGCGCCGTGCCGTTGCCACGCAAAGCACTGGTGGCACGCTCCAGATATACCGTGTTCCACAACACGATGGCCGCCGTCACCAGATTGAGGCCGCTGGCCCGGTAGCGCTGCTGCTCAAAACTGCGGTCGCGGATTTCACCCAATCGGTAGAAGAAGACCGCCCTGGCCAGCGCGTTGCGCGCCTCGCCCTTATTCAGCCCCGCATGGACGCGGCGGCGCAGCTCCACGCTTTGCAGCCAATCCAAAATGAACAGCGTGCGCTCGATGCGCCCCAGCTCGCGCAACGCCACGGCCAAGCCGTTCTGGCGCGGGTAGCTGCCGAGTTTGCGCAGCATCAGCGAAGCCGTTACCGTGCCTTGCTTGATGGAGGTGGCCAGCCGCAGAATTTCATCCCAATGGGCGCGTATTTGCTTGATGTTCAGCCTGTCGCTGCTAATCATCGGCTTGAGCGCGTCATAGGCGGCATCGCCCTTGGGGATGAATAGCTTGGTTTCGCCCAAGTCACGGATACGCGGCGCGAAGCGAAATCCCAGCAAATGCATCAAGCCAAACACGTGATCGGTGAAGCCTGCCGTGTCGGTGTAGTGTTCCTCGATGCGCAAGTCCGACTCGTGGTACAGCAGGCCATCAAGCACGTAAGTTGAATCACGAATGCCCACGTTGACCACCTTGGCACTGAAGGGCGCGTACTGGTCGGAGATATGGGTGTAGAAAGTCCGTCCTGGACTGCTTCCATACTTCGGGTTGATATGACCAGTGCTTTCTGCTTTGCTGCCGGTTCTGAAGTTCTGGCCGTCCGACGATGACGTGGTGCCGTCACCCCAGTTGCCGGCGAAGGGTTGCCGAAACTGCGCATTCACCAGCTCGGCCAGCGCCGTCGAATAGGTTTCATCGCGGATGTGCCAGGCTTGCAGCCAAGACAGCTTGGCGTAGGTGGTGCCAGGGCAGGACTCGGCCATTTTGGTCAGACCCAGGTTGATCGCGTCGGCCAGGATCGTCGTCAACAGCAAGGTTTTGTCCTTGGCCGTGTCGCTGGTCTTCAGGTGTGTGAAGTGGCGGGTGAAGCCCGTCCATTCATCGACCTCCATCAGCAACTCGGTGATTTTGAGGTGCGGCAGCAGCATAGCTGTCTGGTCGATCATGGCTTGCGCGGCGTCTGGTACTGCCGCGTCCAGCGGCGTGATCTTCAGGCCTGACGCGGTGGTGATGATGGCATCCGGTAAGTCGTTGGCCGCAGCCATGCGGTTGACTGTGGCGAGTTGCGCCTCCAACAATTCCAACCGGTCATGCAGGTATTGGTCGCAGTCGGTGGCCACTGCCAGCGGCAATTCGCTGGCCAGCTTCAAAGTGGCGAACTTCTCGACCGGCACCAGGTATTCGTCGAAGTCCTTGAACTGGCGAGAACCCTGCACCCAGACATCACCGGAGCGCAGCGCGTTCTTCAGCTCCGACAGGGCGCATAACTCGTAGTAACGCCGGTCGATGCCGTCGTCGGTCAGAACCAGCTTTGCCCAGCGCGGCTTGATGAATGCGGTTGGCGCATCGGCGGGCACCTTGCGCGCGCTGTCGCTGTTCATGCCGCGCAGCATGTCGATGGCATCGAGCACACCCTTGGCGGCGGGCGCAGCCCGCAATTTGAGCACGCCCAGGAACTGCGGCGCGTAGCGGCGTAGCGTGGCATAGCTTTCACCGATGTGGTGCAGGAAATCAAAGTCGGCAGGCCGCGCCAATGTTTGCGCTTCGGTGACGCTGGCGGCGAAGGTGTCCCAGGGCATAACGGCCTCGATGGCGGCGAACGGATCGCTGCCGCTTTGCTTGGCCTCAATCAACGCTTGACCGATGCGCCCATACATCCGCACCTTGTCGTTGATCGCCTTGCCGGAAGCCTGGAACTGCTGCTGATGCTTGTTCTTGGCCGCGTTGAACAGCTTGCCGATGATGCGATCGTGAAGGTCGATGATTTCATCGGTGACGGTGGCCATGCCTTCGATGGCCAGCGCTACCAGCGTGGCATAGCGTCGTTGCACCTCGAACTTTGCCAGATCAGCAGGCGTCATCTGGCCACCTTCACGAGCGATTTTGAGCAGGCGGTTCTGGTGAACCTGCCGCTCGATGCCTGCGGGCAGATCAAGTGCTTGCCAGGATTTCAGGCGCTCAATATGTTCGAGCATGTGGCGAGAGTTCGGTTTGGCAGGCGACTGGCGCAGCCATGCCAGCCACGTCACTTTACTGCCGTCCTTGCGCTTGAGAAGTTCGTCCAGGCGCTGACGGTGGGGTGATAACAAAGAATCGGTCAGCGCCGCGTAAATGCGTCGGTTGGCACGGGTGATGGCCTCGGCGCTTGCGCGCTCGATGGCATTCATGGCGGGCAGGATAATGCTCTGCCGCCGCAGATTCTCGACAAGTGCGCTCGCCAGCACGATGCCTTTGTCGGTCTGCAAGGCCAGCTCGGTCAATGTATGCACGGCTTGCCGATAGTGGCTCATGGTGAAGGGCTTGAACCCAAAAACCGTTTGCAGCTCGACCAAGTGCTCCCGCCGTGTCTGTTCGCGCTGGCCGTACTCGCTCCAACTTTCCACTGGCATCTTGAGTTGCGCGGCCACCATGCGCAACAGGGGCGGAAACGGAGGCTCATCGACGCCCAAAAAGGTGCCAGGGAATCGCAAGTAGCAAAGCTGCACAGCGAAGCCCAATCGATTCGCGGCGCCGCGACGCTGACGGATCACCGACAGGTCGGTTTCGTTGAACGTGTAGTGCCGTATCAGTTCGTCTTTGGCATCTGGCAGTGCCAGCAGGCTTTCGCGCTCGGTGGCGGACAGGATTGAGCGGCGTGGCATGGTCAGTCTTCCCGCAGGTACTGGTACAAGGTTTCGCGGCTGATGCCGAAGTCACGGGCCACCAAGGTTTTTTGGTCGCCTGCCGCAACTCGCCGTTTCAACTCGGCAATTTGTTCGCTGTTCAGCGATTTCTTTCGTCCCCGGTAGGCACCGCGCTGCTTGGCCAGCACGATTCCCTCGCGCTGACGTTCGCGGATCAGGGCGCGCTCGAACTCAGCGAAGGCTCCCATGACCGACAGCATCAGATTGGCCATCGGTGAGTCCTCGCCGGTGAACTTCAGCCCTTCTTTGACGAACTCCATGCGCACGCCCCGTTGTGTCAGCCCTTGGACGATGCGGCGCAGGTCATCAAGGTTGCGTGCCAGCCTGTCCATGCTATGCACCACCACGGTGTCGCCCTCGCGGACGAAGGCCAGCAGCCTTTCCAGCTCGGGACGCTGGGTGTCCTTGCCAGAAGCCTTGTCGGTGAACACCCGCGCCACCTGAACACCCTCCAATTGCCGTTCCGGGTTCTGGTCGAAGCTGCTGACGCGGACATAGCCGATGCGTTGACCTTGCAAGATGCCTCCAAAGGCAAAAGTGTCAGGATGAAATCTATTACCTTTGACGGAATATGTCAATCAATAGGAAATTTAACTCTATTCTGACATCGTTTGCACATGGCATCTGACATCAAGTTAGGGTATGCCTCAATCTGACGGCTGCGAACCGCCAGGGACAGGCGCAATGTCAGATTCTGTCGCGGCCTTGGCGCGTGCCTGGAAGCGTTCATAGCAATCCAGCCCGCAGAAATGTTCGACGTATTCCGCGCCTTCCGGGGTGAAGGCGGCATCGAGCGGAATTTCTTTGCAGCATACGCAGCAGGTGGTGCAACTGGCAGTGTTCGGGGCGTTTGCGTTCATGGTGGTACTCCTCCAGATTGGTAGCGAAGCTCAAAGCTGCCCACTCTCGGCTGGCTGGGAAGCGGTCATGATCTTCCCTTGAAGGCCCGCAGCAGCCGCGTCACAGACAGGACAAACAAGCCGGTCAGCGTGAGGGCTGCAATACCCCAGTGCTCCCCGATGAACGCGCCGGCCGTCGTGCCGGCTAGCACAATGGCGAGAATCGGCAAATGGCAGGGACAGGTGAGCACGGCCAGCGCGCCCCACAAGTAGCCGGTGATCGGTTTGTGCGTCTCAGACGGCAAGTGCTCTGGGCTGTTCATGGCAGACTCTCCGCGTGCTGTGCCGGTTCGGTTGGCATGGCGGCCAGTTGCATTTCGAGGCTGGCCAGGGCCTCGCGCCGACGCTCGACGAGTTGCCGCAACACGGCAAGCTGCGCAGACGCACCGTCACCGTCCGCAGCATCCAGCGCCCGGCACAGCCGCGCCAGTGCGTCCAGGCCGATACCCGCTTCGAAGGCAGCCCGTACAAAGCGCAGCCGTTGCAACGCGGTGTCATCGAACAAGCCGTAGCCGCCCGTGGTGTACGCGACCGGCCGTAGCAATCCGCGCAGCAGGTAGTCGCGCACGATATGCACGCTCACCCCGGCATCAAGGGCCAGCCGGGACACTGTGTAGGCGCTCATTGAACACCTCCTTTTCCTCATCCGGCGCAGCACGAAAGCTGCTTCACGTCCTTGCTGAAGGTCTGCGCCGCGAGCTTCAGCCCTTCGACCATGGTCAGGTAGGGGAACAATTGGTCGGCCAGTTCCTGCACGGTCATACGGTTGCGAATGGCGAGCACCGCCGTCTGGATCAGTTCACCCGCTTCCGGGGCCACCGCTTGCACGCCGATGAGCCGTCCGCTACCTTCCTCGATGACCAGCTTGATGAAGCCGCGTGTGTCGAAGTTGGCAAGCGCACGCGGCACGTTATCCAGTGTTAGCAGGCGACTGTCGGTCTCGATCCCGTCGTGATGTGCTTCCGCCTCGCTGTAGCCCACGGTGGCGACCTGCGGGTCGGTGAACACCACGGCCGGCATTGCGGTCAGGTCCAGGGCCGCATCGCCGCCAGTCATGTTGATCGCCGCACGAGTGCCGGCCGCTGCCGCCACATAGACGAACTGCGGCTGGTCGGTGCAGTCGCCGGCCGCGTAGATGTTCGGGCTACTGGTGCGCATGCCCTTGTCGATGACGATGGCCCCCTGCGCATTGACGGCTACCCCCGCCGCTTCCAATGCCAGGCTGCGCGTGTTCGGTGTCCGGCCGGTGGCGACCAGCAGCTTGTCGGCGCGCAATTCACCGTGCGTGGTGGTCAGCACGAATTCACCGTCCATATGGGCGACCTGGCTGGCTTGCGTGTGCTCCAGCACCTCGATGCCCTCGGCACGGAAAGCGGCTGTCACCGCCTCGCCGATGGCCGGGTCTTCACGGAAGAACAAGGTATTGCGCGCCAGGGCCGTGACCTTGCTGCCCAGCCGGGCAAAGGCTTGCGCCAGCTCCAGCGCCACCACCGACGAGCCGATTACGGCAAGGCGTTCGGGAATGGTGTCGCTCGCCAGGGCCTCGGTGGAAGTCCAGTAGGGTGACTCTTTCAAGCCCGGAATCGGCGGGACCGCCGGGCTGGCACCCGTGGCGACCAGGCAGCGGTCGAACATCACGACGCGCTCGCCACCCTCGTTCAAACTAACGATAAGGCTCTGGTCGTCCTTGAAACGCGCTTCACCGTGCAGAACGGTGATGGCTGAATTGCCGTCCAGGATGCCTTCGTACTTGGCATGACGGAGTTCTTCGACACGGGCCTGCTGCTGGGCCAGCAGCCGCTCGCGCAAGATCGTCGGCGGTGTGGGTGGCATGCCGCCGTCGAATGGGCTTTCCCGGCGCAGATGGGCGATGTGGGCGGCGCGGATCATGATCTTGGACGGCACACAACCGACGTTGACGCAGGTGCCGCCGATGGTGCCGCGCTCAATCAGCGTGACCTGCGCGCCTTGCTCGACGGCCTTCAGTGCTGCCGCCATCGCGGCTCCACCGCTACCAATGACGACGACCTGCAACGGGCGTTCGTTGCCACTGGGCTTATCAGCGGCCCCTATCCAGCCGCGCATCTTGTCGAGCAGGCCGGCGCGGTTGTCCGTCGGTGGCGCATCGGCAAGCGTTGCCTCGTAGCCCAGTCCGGCCACGGCGGTAGTCAGCGCATCCGATGACGTGCCCGCCTCAATGGCGAGTTGCGCTGTGCCCTTCGGATAGGACACCAGCGCCGATTGCACGCCGGGCACTTTCTCCAAGGCTTCCTTGACGTGAGCCGCGCACGAGTCGCAGGTCATCCCGGTGATTTTCAGGGTGGTCATGTATTTTTCCTTTTCTGTGGTGGCTACGGCTGTTGCCGTCAGCCACGTTGTTCTGGCAATTCACAGCTGTCCGGCCCGCAGCGGCGATGTGCTGGCGAGATGAAATCCCAGACCGACACCCCAACCATCAAGGCCAGGCCGACATAGAGCAGTCCACCGCTCTGCCAGCCGTAAGCCCGCATTAAAAACACCGCTGCCAGCACCAAGATCGGGCCTATCGTGCCGAGCGCCGTGCGTCGCCACTGTCGATGATTGAGCCAAGCGATAGCATTGGCGAGTAACGCGATGCCGGCGAACATCGGCAGCAGGATGCCAATGAATAGCCCCTCGTACTGGCTCAAGAAGCCCAGTCCGATGGCCGCGCCAAAGCTGGCGATGGCAGGAAAACAGGCGGCGCAGCCCATCGCGGAAACGACGCTGCCGAGCGCGCCGGTTTTGCCAGCGATGCGCGTGATGAGTCCCATGTGTCGCTCCCGAGTTCGGTTAACGGATCAGCGTTTGAGGCTGGACGGATAGCCCGCGTCCTCGGTCGCCTTGGTCAACTTCTGGACGTTGGTCTTGGCATCGTCGAAGGTGACGACGGCCTGGCGCTTGTCGAAACTTACGTCGGTCTTGCTCACGCCCTCAACCTTGGAAAGCGCGTGCTTGACAGTGATCGGGCAAGAGGCGCAGGTCATGCCAGGCACGGACAGCGTGACGGTCTGGGTGGCGGCCCACACGGGGGCAACAACGGCAGCGAGGGCGAGGGCGGCAAACAGTTTTTTCATGATGAACTCCTGTGATTAATAGAAAAATGGCATGACGTAGGGAAATCCGAGCGAGACCAGGACCAGCGCGGCCACGATCCAGAAAATGAGCTTGTAAGTAGCTCGCACTTGGGGAATCGCGCAGACCTCACCCGGTTTGCAGGCTTGCGCCGGGCGGTAGATGCGCCGCCAGGCGAAAAACAGCGCGACCAGCGCTGCGCCGATGAAGATCGGGCGATAGGGTTCCAGCACCGTCAGGTTGCCGATCCATGCCCCGCTGAACCCCAAGGCGATCAAAACCAGCGGCCCCAGGCAGCAGGCCGACGCAAGAATGGCGGCCAGCCCACCGGCGAAGAGCGCGCCGCGCCCGTTTTGTGGTTCAGACTTTTGTGGTTCAGACTTTTGTGGTTCAGACTTTTGTGGTTCAGACATACGCTTGTCCTTTCAAATTTGGTTTGGATAGCTTAAGCTTACTTCCGTAGTTATGTACGGAGTCAAGCGATATGCAAATTAATTTTGAGAATCTGACCATTGGCGTTTTTGCCAAGGCGGCCGGGGTCAATGTGGAGACCATCCGGTTCTACCAGCGCAAGGGCCTGCTGCCGGAGCCAGACAAGCCCTATGGCAGCATTCGCCGCTATGGCGAGGCGGATGTAACACGAGTGCGGTTCGTGAAATCGGCCCAGCGGCTGGGCTTTAGCCTGGACGAAATCGCCGAGCTACTGCGGCTGGAGGATGGCACCCATTGCGAGGAAGCCAGCGGCCTGGCCGAGCACAAGCTCAAGGATGTGCGCGAGAAGATGGCCGACTTGGCACGCATGGAGGCCGTGCTGTCTGAACTGGTGTGCGCCTGCCATGCGCGGAAAGGGAACGTTTCCTGCCCGCTGATTGCGTCACTGCAAGACGGAACGAAGCTCGCTGCATCGGCGCGGGGGAGTCACGGGGTGACTACGCCTTAGCGTGCTTTATTTTCCGAATTCTGAGACGACCCCGGTTTAAAGAATTACTGATCTGGTTTTGCGAATACTGATATTGATGATACTAACGGCCCACCGGCCTGTTGAGGAACCTGTAAAACGGAAAGGCTCATTGAAGCCGTATATTTTCTGGAGGTTCATCAGGCGCGGAACTCATCAAGGCGCGGGAATAAAATCCCATTCAGACGCCGGATAGATTCAAGCAAGCCAACTTGTCGTCAAAATCGGTGTTGCAAAAACGGAAGTGACCATAGATTCCGTTTTCTGAGACGACCCCCTGATAAGCTTTCGCCCAAGCACACTCTCCTTTCGGGGCGTTCATACCGTCTTTATACCAGGGTTGCTTCCAGTATTTAGCCGATTCAGTCTGGTTCCAGACCGTATTGAGCTGGAGAACACCGCCGGCATCACGGGCATAGAATGTACTGAACCGATCGCGGTCCGGGTCACGCTGCGCGGGTAATGGCCAGATCCCGCCGCCAAAAACATATAAATCACCGTACTGATTCACCAGTTGGGGTTGCAATGTGTCAATCTGATCGCTTTGCAGCGTCGTGACGAGCTCTGTAATTACCCGTTGCTGGGCCTTAACGCGGTTCATTTGTTCTGAAATTGCGTCACTTTGCAATACGACTGTGGTTCTTATATTTTTAATTTCGGTATCAATAATCTGGGGGGGAAATAAACAATTTAATTACAGCATAGGTAACAAGCATTAATATAATAAAAAAGCCGATCAGTACAAGGGGCCCCCGACTCTGTGTGGTTTTCCACGTCATAATAGTAATGTCTCGATCTGTTTGGATAACCAGATATAAAGACGTATATCAGAAATTCTTTAGACTCATTCCGGGAGATACCCTGAAGCAGGTGCTGTCATTAATAAAGTGAAAGTTCATCAGCCCATTTAGTTGCAGTTTGCATTGCTTCTATTACAGAGAACTCAGGCAGATTAAGCGCATGACATATTTCAGTGGTCCCGTTCCAGTCCAGTTTCTCATAGCATAAGGACAGGTTAAGTATGGTAAAAAGCTCCCCCTTTTGCTCACATAGCGCATCCGTGACATTTTCAGGGATAGTAATTTGCTTAATTAAATCGGCCATCGGGAGTTCCAGAATAACGTCAAGTAAAGAAAATAAACCACAAATAAAAGCGTTATATGACAATGACGTTTTATCGATTTTACCGCAAATCAATTCGCAAAATTTACCGCGAACTATACTCTGATGGTAAAGTTCACTGACCCCCGAGGTACTCATACTGGCTAACGCGGCCACGGAGACAAAACGACGAAGCTCATTGCAGCCAAGGAACATCAGCATTTGTTTCAGTGTTAGGTTATCAGATTGATTAATACCATGCGTTTTAAATAAAATGTTTCTTACATAGCGCATGATCTTATAGGATAACGTGAGATCACTTTTGAATAACCGTTCAAGCGTTGCAAAATCAGGCGATTCACGGTGAACTTCCATCATCAGTCTGGACAGGGTTAACGGGTTCTGGGAAAGGCATTTATTTTTCATGATTTCAGGGCGACTGAAGAAAAAACCCTGGAAGAGAGAAAATCCGGCCTGGCAGTAACGGTCATACTCTTCGCGTGTCTCAACTTTCTCGGCAAGAAATTGTATGCCCTTCAGCAGAGGTTTATTATCCTTAATGTACTGAAAAATTTCATTTTGATGTTTTTCCCGCACATCGAATTTGATGACGGAGATATAGGGCATAAACCTGTTCCACGCGCTGTCCAGAGTGAAATCATCGAGGGCAAGCTGATAGCCTTTCTCATGCATGCTTTTAACGGCGCTAAAGAGTGCATCATCCGGCACAGCATCTTCCAGAATTTCAATAACAACCTTCTCCCCTGGCAGAGTGTCGACGAGTCCGCTGATAATCATCTGGTGCGGCACATTGATAAAAGAGCTGTGTTTACCTGCTATGCGGTGAATAGGTATGCATAAAAACTGGTCAGATATCATTTTTGAGGTGGCGTATTCAGGTGACACATCCGGGAAAGCATTATTCATCCCGTCCCTGAAAAGCAGTTCATACGCGACAGTCTGCATTTTGCTGTCAAAAATAGGTTGTCGTGCAATAAAGGAATACATTTTCGGCCTCCAGGTCAACGTTATAATTATTAGAAATTTAGGCACTGTTGCAAAGTTAGCGATGAGGCAGCCTTTTGTCTTATTCAAAGGCCTTACATTTCAAAAACTCTGCTTACCAGGCGCATTTCGCCCAGGGGATCACCATAATAAAATGCTGAGGCCTGGCCTTTGCGTAGTGCACGCATCACCTCAATACCTTTGATGGTGGCGTAAGCCGTCTTCATGGATTTAAATCCCAGCGTGGCGCCGATTATCCGTTTCAGTTTGCCATGATCGCATTCAATCACGTTGTTCCGGTACTTAATCTGTCGGTGTTCAACGTCAGACGGGCACCGGCCTTCGCGTTTGAGCAGAGCAAGCGCGCGACCATAGGCGGGCGCTTTATCCGTGTTGATGAATCGCGGGATCTGCCACTTCTTCACGTTGTTGAGGATTTTACCCAGAAACCGGTATGCAGCTTTGCTGTTACGACGGGAGGAGAGATAAAAATCGACAGTGCGGCCCCGGCTGTCGACGGCCCGGTACAGATACGCCCAGCGGCCATTGACCTTCACGTAGGTTTCATCCATGTGCCACGGGCAAAGATCGGAAGGGTTACGCCAGTACCAGCGCAGCCGTTTTTCCATTTCAGGCGCATAACGCTGAACCTAGCGGTAAATCGTGGAGTGATCGACATTCACTCCGCGTTCAGCCAGCATCTCCTGCAGCTCACGGTAACTGATGCCGTATTTGCAGTACCAGCGTACGGCCCACAGAATGATGTCACGCTGAAAATGCCGGCCTTTGAATGGGTTCATGTGCAGCTCCATCAGCAAAAGGGGATGATAAGTTTATCACCACCGACTATTTGCAACAGTGCCGATTCAAGCAAGCCAACTTGTCGTCAAAATCGGTGTTGCAAAAACGGGAGTGACCATAGATTCCGTTTTCTGAGACGACCCCTGGCTGCGCGCCTACGACTTCACGACTGACCGCGGCGCCATGGCGCTCAATGACTACGCCCGCTCCAACGACCCCTTTACACGGGTCGGCCGGCAGCAGGTCGCTGTCGACGTCTCCAGCGTCATCCGCGCGTCCCCGGACAGCTTCCGCGTCGCCTGGGTCTAGCGCCGATACGAAAATGGCCAGCTCGCCGAGACCACGCGCTGGACCGCGATCCTGACGATCGTCGTGCAGATCCCCCGAAACGCCGACCGGCTCAGGGCGAACCCGCTCGGCATCTACGTCAACGCCATCAACTGGTCACGGGAGCTTGGGCAATGAAGCCGTATTTCCGTAAAGCCGGAAACCCGGCTTCACACACACACGTACTCCCGGCTCTCCGTAGAGCCGCATTCCCGGTCGTTCTGCTAGCGGCGACCGCGCTCGCGGGCTGCGCGACCACCAATCCGCCGCCGGAGATTTCCTACGACAATGCGGCTCCGGCGGTGCAGACCGTCGATCCACCCGCGCCGGTCACCGTGGTCGAGCTGCCCCGGCCGCTGCCGCTGCCTGGCCAATTGCAGCGTGTGGAGGAGACGCGGCGTGCCCCGGAGCCTTCTAATCGGCACTGTTGCAAATAGTCGGTGGTGATAAACTTATCATCCCCTTTTGCTGATGGAGCTGCACATGAACCCATTCAAAGGCCGGCATTTTCAGCGTGACATCATTCTGTGGGCCGTACGCTGGTACTGCAAATACGGCATCAGTTACCGTGAGCTGCAGGAGATGCTGGCTGAACGCGGAGTGAATGTCGATCACTCCACGATTTACCGCTGGGTTCAGCGTTATGCGCCTGAAATGGAAAAACGGCTGCGCTGGTACTGGCGTAACCCTTCCGATCTTTGCCCGTGGCAAATGGATGAAACCTACGTGAAGGTCAATGGCCGCTGGGCGTATCTGTACCGGGCCGTCGACAGCCGGGGCCGCACTGTCGATTTTTATCTCTCCTCCCGTCGTAACAGCAAAGCTGCATACCGGTTTCTGGGTAAAATCCTCAACAACGTGAAGAAGTGGCAGATCCCGCGATTCATCAACACGGATAAAGCGCCCGCCTATGGTCGCGCGCTTGCTCTGCTCAAACGCGAAGGCCGGTGCCCGTCTGACGTTGAACACCGACAGATTAAGTACCGGAACAACGTGATTGAATGCGATCATGGCAAACTGAAACGGATAATCGGCGCCACGCTGGGATTTAAATCCATGAAGACGGCTTACGCCACCATCAAAGGTATTGAGGTGATGCGTGCACTACGCAAAGGCCAGGCCTCAGCATTTTATTATGGTGATCCCCTGGGCGAAATGCGCCTGGTAAGCAGAGTTTTTGAAATGTAAGGCCTTTGAATAAGACAAAAGGCTGCCTCATCGCTAACTTTGCAACAGTGCCGATCAACTCATCCTTGGTGTCCGGCAACGCCAGCAGGCTTTCGCGCTCGGCGGCGGAGAGGATCGAACGGCGGGGCATGCGGTTTCCTTCTTCTTGAAAACGTAGGTTTGTGACAAGCCCGCCAAGGCAACCGGCGCGGCACGGGAATCAAGGCATTGCGATTCTCGAAAATAGTTCTTGAAATTCTATTCTTGATTGCATATCATCTCAACGAGTTTCGATAAGAAAGGATGCGCATGCGACCGTCTGTTGTGCTTGACATGAAGCGAAGCGCAGTGCGTGAAGCGGTAGGCCGCTTTCGCGCCGCGAACCCGCGCGTCTTCGGCTCGGTGCTGCATGGCACCGACCGGGATGGCAGCGACCTCGACCTGTTGGTCGATGCGCTGCCCGGTGCCACGTTGTTGGACTTGGGCGATTTGGAAGAAGAACTGAAATCGCTGCTCGGCGTTGACGTCGATCTGCTGACTCCCGGCGACCTGCCGCCGAAGTTCCGGGCCAAGGTGCTCGCGGAGGCGCAACCGATATGAGCGAGAACCGCCTGCCCGATTACCTCGACCACATTCAGCAGGCCGCAACCGATGCGCGCAGCTTCGTGGAAGGGATGGCCAAGGACGACTTCTTGGCCGACAAGCGCACCCAGCAGGCCGTCATCATGAGCCTGATCGTCATCGGCGAGGCGGCCACAAAGGTGATGGATGGCTACGTCGAGTTCACCCAGGCGCATGCCGACGTGCCGTGGCGCAGCATGCGCAATATGCGTAATCGCATGGCTCACGGCTATTTCGACATCAACCTCGATGTGGTGTGGGAGACGGTACAGGAATGGCTGCCGGCGTTGCTCCAGCAATTGCCCGCCGTGCGTCAGGATGCCGACGATGAAGACCGTAACGACAACTGTGAAAGAGGGATCTCCGATGACTGTTGAATCGAGAATATTTTCTGTAGCCGAGTATGTTCAGCCGTCCGAAGGCGAGCCTATTCGTTCCGTTGTGCTTGAAACCCGAGACTCAATTATCGTGGTTTGGCATGTCCATCCCGGGCAGGAAATTGCGGCTCACATTCATCCTCACGGCCAAGACACGTGGACTGTTTTGTCGGGAATGGCTGATTACTTTCAGGGCAATGGGATTGTTCGTGCCCTCAGGGAAGGTGAGATAGCCGTGGCAAGACCGGGCCAAGTGCACGGGGCGCGAAATACAGGTACCGAGCCATTTGTGTTAGTCTCGGTTGTGGCATCAGCCAATGCCGGTTTCGTATTGGCTGAGCGATAGAGCCCAATCTCTGGAGTTGGTCCAATGAGCGGTCGGGGAGATAGGTAACAGACATGCAGCGGACACGGCTGCTAAACCAGGTCGCAAACCTCCTTGCGTCGCAGCGTGCCGCAAGCGACGCGATCAATCGAATGGGGTCGGCATGAGACTGAACACCATCCAGTTCCCGACCGCGTAGCCGCCTGTCCTGCCGATCAGGTCTTGACCATCGACGCCTGGGATCAGTCCTGAATGTTCTTGGAGACCACTACGTTATGAGCCGCAGCCGCCGCAAAACACCCATCGTCGGGCACACGACCTGCGGCAGCGAGCGCGAGGACAAGAAGCTCTGGCATCAGCGCTGGCGCACCCGTGAGCGCACGGCGCTGACCAGCGCGTCGCCCGAAGCCCTGAGCGCCCATCTGCCCCTGCTGGAAAACCAGGCCAGCAGCGTCTGGTCGATGGGCAAGGATGGCCGCTCCTACTGGCCCGTCAAGCGCCAGGCCGCCACGGCGGATCGCATCGCCAATCACAAGGGACGCAACCCGCAAGAACGCGCCTCCCTGAAAAAGCGCCTGCTGCGCAAGTGGATGAGCAAATGAAGCTCTCCTTCCATCAGCACATTGCGCTGTTCTGGATGATCGGTGCTCCGGGCGTCTTCGCGCCCGTGATCGAGAACGCCAAGCGGCCCGATGCCGGCGCCGTCATGGCGTGGGGTGTCGCGATCGTGGCGGTGATGATCCTCTTCACCCCTTTGCTGCTGCGCTGTCCACCATTCCGGCGCTGGTATGGCCGGACGGATGCGCTGTCGGAGCGGCAGCGCCAGGCGCTTGCCGAGCGCGGCCTGCGCCGCTACTACCAGACCGCTTTCGATGACGGCTACGTGCCCCGCGTGATGCCCTACGTGTGGCGCATCATCTGGACGGTCGGCGGGTTGATGGCTGTGACCGCCGTACTGCCTACCAACACCGGACGGCCAGCCTTCGATGCCTTGGTGGTCTTCTCGACCTGGTATCCGATAGGCGTGATGCTGCTGGTTTTCGCGTCGAGGCCCCTTGGCCGGTTGATTCGCCAAAGAGCACAGGAGCGGCGGAAATGAGCACGTCAACCATCGAGGCGCTGGCCAGCGCCTGGGCAAGGATTGCCGAGGACGCGGAATTCCCCGCTGACTACGAGGGGACTGCCACACCACAAGCGCATCGGGCTAGCGAAGCTATTCAGGAGCAGATTCGGGAGCGCATCGTCGCCACCAACGACATGCGGCTGTTCAGCCTGCTGCACCTGCTGGGTCAGGCGTCGCTGCGCATGGAGCAAGCGCTGTGGCCGGAGGATTACGAGCGGATGACGCGCGAGGTTGAGGAAGCCCTGCGGCAAGCCACCGACGCCAACGCCAGATCGTACACCCACGAAGAAGTGATGCAGGCGATGCAGGAACGCATCGACCGGGCGCGAGACAAGCCATGTTGATTGGCTATGCGCGCGTCTCGACGCAGGATCAGAACCTGGAGCTGCAACGCGAAGCCTTGAGCAAGGCCGGATGTAAAAAGGTCTTCGAGGACAAGGTGAGTGGCACGCGGGCAGACCGGCCTGGCTTGGCCAAGACGCTCGAAATGCTGCGCGAAGGCGATACTTTGGTCGTCTGGAAGCTCGACCGGCTGGGCCGGTCGGTCAAGCAACTGGTCGATCTGGTCGGCGATCTGCACAAGCACGGTGTCCAGTTCAGGAGCCTCACCGACTCCATCGACACCGGCACACCATCCGGGCGGTTCTTCTTCCACGTCATGGCGAGCCTTGCCGAAATGGAGCGCGAGCTGACCGTCGAGCGCACCCGCGCCGGGCTGGAAGTCGCCAAGCAGCTCGGCCGCAAAGGCGGCCGCAAGCCGAAGATGACCGACAGCAAGATCGAGTCGGCCAAGAAGCTGCTGGCCAGCGGGGTGCCGCCCAAGGACGTGGCCAAGAACCTCGGCGTGTCCATTCCGACGCTGTACCGCTGGGTGCCAGCCTCCACGCACGCTTAGCGTGCTTTATTTAATGAGATGGTCACTCCCTCCTTCCCGGTACTATGCTGAGGACAGGCTTTCATTCGGAGAACTATCATGGAAAACATTGCGCTCATTGGTATCGATCTGGGTAAAAACTCTTTCCATATTCATTGCCAGGATCGTCGCGGGAAGGCTGTTTACCGTAAAAAATTTACCCGGCCAAAGTTGATCGAATTTTTGGCGACATGCCCCGCTACAACCATCGCAATGGAAGCCTGTGGCGGTTCTCACTTTATGGCACGCAAGTTGGAAGAGTTGGGGCATTCCCCAAAGCTGATATCACCACAATTTGTCCGCCCGTTCGTTAAAAGCAATAAAAACGACTTTGTCGACGCCGAAGCTATTTGTGAAGCTGCATCGCGTCCGTCTATGCGTTTTGTGCAGCCCAGAACGGAATCTCAGCAGGCAATGCGGGCTCTGCATCGTGTCCGTGAATCCCTGGTTCAGGATAAGGTAAAAACAACCAATCAAATGCATGCTTTTCTGCTGGAATTTGGCATTAGCGTTCCCCGAGGAGCTGCCGTTATTAGCCGACTGAGTACCATTCTTGAGGATAATAGTTTGCCTCTTTACCTCAGCCAGTTATTGCTGAAATTACAACAGCATTATCACTATCTTGTTGAGCAGATTAAAGATTTGGAATCCCAGTTGAAACGAAAGTTGGACGAAGATGAGGTTGGACAGCGCTTGCTGAGCATTCCCTGCGTCGGAACACTGACAGCGAGTACTATTTCAACTGAGATTGGCGACGGGAAGCAGTACGCCAGCAGCCGTGACTTTGCGGCGGCAACAGGGCTTGTACCTCGGCAGTACAGCACGGGAGGTAGGACGACATTGCTGGGAATTAGTAAGCGAGGTAATAAAAAGATCCGAACTTTGTTGGTTCAATGTGCCAGGGTATTCATACAAAAACTGGAACACCAGTCTGGCAAATTGGCCGATTGGGTCAGGGATTTACTGTGCCGGAAAAGCAACTTTGTCGTCACTTGTGCTCTGGCAAACAAGCTGGCCAGAATAGCCTGGGCCCTAACGGCACGACAGCAAACTTATGTAGCATAACGGCAGAAATACACCGGTTTAAAGAATTACTGATCTGGTTTTGCGAATACTGATATTGATGATACTAACGGCCCACCGGCCTGTTGAGGAACCTGTAAAACGGAAAGGCTCATTGAAGCCGTATATTTTCTGGAGGTTCATCAGGCGCGGAACTCATCAAGGCGCGGGAATAAAATCCCATTCAGACGCCGGATAGATTCAAGCAAGCCAACTTGTCGTCAAAATCGGTGTTGCAAAAACGGGAGTGACCATAGATTCCGTTTTCTGAGACGACCCCATATAGTCCATGAACGGCCTGAGTTTGGCCATTTTGTGGCGTGTTTTTCTGGCCGGAGGTTCCGGGTATTTCAGGTACCGTCTGACAGTCCGCTCAGAGCAACCAACCTGAGTGGCAATATCAACAATATACGCACCCTGCTGGCGCATTTGCTTTATCATGTAAAAGTCCTCATGAGCATGGGGAGTGCGGACGAATTCCTGGACCTTCAGGGGTTAATTTATGCATTCATACGAGGACCGGATCCGGGCCGTCGAACTCTATTACCGGTACGGAAAGAAAGCCTCCGTTGTCGTCATGGAGCTGGGATATCCTTCCACAAAACAGCTGGGCCGTTGGGTTCGGATTTATGAAGAGAAGGGCGATTTACCCAGGGAATTAAAGCCAAGAGAACGCTATTCACGGACACAGAAAATTGCTGCTGTTGAGCATTATCTTACTCACGGTGGTTGCCTGTCGTACACTCGCCGAGCCATCGGCTACCCCAGTAACGAAATTCTAAAGCGCTGGATTGAAGAGTTTTACCCAAATGCGCGTCCCCTGGTCATTCGCTCAGGCACAAACAAATGCTTCAGCCCGGAAGAGAGGTCTCAGGCCGTCCGGGAGCTCTGTAACCGACGTGGAACCGCGCGTAAAGTTGCACAAAGCATAGGCGTCAGCGTCCCGGTCCTGTACAAATGGAAGAAAGACCTTATCAGTGACGAGGCTTATCAATCCATGCGCAAACGAAAGGCAGCCCCTCAAGATAAAAATCAGGATGCTTTACTCGGTGAAATCCAGCGACTCAGGCAGCAGGTTCATCAGCTGCAGCTCGAACGTGACATACTGATAAAGGCGAATGAACTGATAAAAAAAGATCTGGGCATCAGCTTTCTGACACTGAAAAACAGGGAGAAAACCCTGATAGTTGATGCCCTTAAGAAAAAGTACCCCGTTGCTGAGTTGCTAAGCGTTCTGCAACTTGCCCGCAGCTGTTATTTTTACCACAAAGCCAGCAAACGTCTGTGCGATAAGTATGCGGAAATACGCGTGATCATGGCCGATATCTTTGAGGAGAATTACCGCTGTTACGGCTACCGGCGCCTTCACGCGATGCTTCGCGGTAACAACAGGGTTATTTCTGAAAAGGTTGTCCGCAGACTGATGGCAGAAGAGCAGCTCGTTGTTAAGCGCACCAGGCGACGACGATACAACTCTTACTGTGGCGAAATCGGCCCGGCACCGGAAAATTTACTCGCCCGGGATTTTAGTTCCTGCAGGCCAAATGAGAAGTGGCTGACCGATATTACGGAGTTCCAGCTTCCTGCTGGAAAAGTCTATCTGTCGCCGGTTATCGACTGCTTTGATGGCCAGGTTGTAAGCTGGTCGATAGGAACACGCCCGGACGCGACTGAATCGCCACGGATAATCTAGACACTTCCTAGCCGTTGATAATACTGGTTTTCATATTCTGTCGGTGACATCTGATCGCTGGAACCATGCCGACGCTTACTGTTATAAAACATTTCGATGTAATCAAAAATATCGCTGCGGGCTTCTTCCCGCGTTCCGTAGCTCTTTTTTCTTTATCCGTTCGCGTTTCAACAACTGGAAAAAGCTTTCTGCAACCGCATTATCATGGCAGTTACCGCGACGGCTCATGCTGCCCTCCAGGCCGTGTGATTTCAGGAACGACTGCCACTCATGGCTTGTGTACTGACTGCCCTGATCCGAATGAACCAGCACCTGTTTTTGGGGATTACGGCGCCATACAGCCATCAGCAGTGCGTTCAGGACAATGTCCTTTGTCATCCGGGATTGCATGGACCAGCCGATAATTTTGCGTGAGAACAGATCAACAACCACGGCAAGATACAGCCAGCCTTCGTGGGTCCTGATGTAGGTTATGTCCGTTACCCAACGCTTATCCGGAGCATCCGGATTGAACTGTCGCTGGAGCCTGTTGGGCGACACGATACTGGCCTCGCCTTTACGTGCCCGCGGGCTCCGGTATCCGACCTGAGCCTTTATCCCGACACGTTTCATCAGTCGCCAGACTCTGTTCACTCCGCACTGTTGCCCGCTGTCCCGCAGATCCAGATGGATTTTGCGATAACCATAGACGCATCCCGATTCCAGCCAGAACTGTTTAATCTGTCCTGTCAGTCTCAGGTCTGCCTGATGGCGTTGTGAATGCGGCTGCTGAAGCCAGGCGTAAAAACCACTGGGATGAACATCCAGCACCCGACAGAGCAGGCGAACAGGCCAGCAACAGGTGTTGTCACGGATAAAGGCGTACCTCAGTCGGACAGCTTTGCGAAGTACGCCGCGGCTTTTTTTAATATGTCCCGTTCGTCGGTAACCCGCTTCAGCTCTTTCTGGAGACGGCGGATCTCGGCCTGAGCATCTGACTGTTCTTTATTAGCGGAAGAATCCGGACCGTACTTCTTTATCCAGGCGTAAAGGCTGTGGGTGGTGATATCGAGACGTGTTGCAACGCTGGCAACAGAATAACCGCGATCAACAACCTGTTTGACTGCTTCAGTTTTAAACTCTTCGGGATAACGCTTACCGCTCATGGGCACCTCTCTTTAAGCCATCTTAAATGACTCTGAGGTGTCTGTTAAACCCGTGGCGATTCACTTTATATGCAGGAAGCCCTGAGCTGGATGCGCAGTAATGGAGAGGAAACCGGTGGTGAAGATATCGCCAGGTTATCCCCACTGATGCACGGACATATCAATATGCTGGGGCATTATACGTTCACGCTACCGGAGGATATTTTGAAGGGGGAACTGAGAGCATTAAATTTCAATTTAAACAATGAATTACCTTCTTAGCGTACGTTTTCGTTCCATTGGCCCTCAAACCCCATGAACATCCCCCCTAAGCGTCAGCAGCAAGCTGTCGCCGCTAAGGCCCCGGAAATCACGCCCTTTACGTCGTAAACGCCGTAAAGCCCGCTCACCGGGGTTAAAAGGGATTACTTTGACTTCTTCATTGCTGTTAGATGGTTAAGGCTAATCAGGGCAGGGGGTAGGGTGGCAGAATTTATAGCCCGGTAACCGGCTACGCCGGGCTTTCGGCGCCATTTGACGCCACAGACACATGTAACCTCATCTGGCGCCTCCATGCCGCTGACGCGGCATCCAGAAGTTTCCCGATGCTGTAAGTCTTAACGTCTGCTTTGTGCCAAATGCTGACGCTCAGGAATTGAGTTTCAGGTACTTTAAAAGCGAGGCTAGAGACTCGACAGGTCCAGCGTGACAACTAGGTGAGCGGGTTTCATCCCAGGGCATTGCATCATCAGTGCAGAAGTCTCCTGCACATTCCATTTCAAGACGTTCGTCAATTAAACCAACAGGAACCCAGACATAAGGTACATCTCGCAGACTGTTAGGCACAGTTGAGCCACATACATTGCAAAAATCTGTACGGTACCCCGTTGGCTTAGACCATGAAGCAATGCAGTTTTCCCCTTTAATCCAGCGAAACTCACTGTCTTTGACTAGTGTGGCGAGATTGTAACCCACGCCGCTCTGCTTTCTGCAAAGCGAGCAATGACAACGATAAAACACTGCTGGTTTATGAGTAAGTTCAAATTCAATTGTTCCACACAAACAAGATCCATTCATTTCAAAACCATTCCTGCAAGGCCTAAGAGATTTTATGAAACATTACCATCTTTTTTGTACTGAATAGGAGCGCTCTTTTTGGCAACTCAAAATCAGCTATCAGTCGGTCTGAATATCCGCTCTTCGCTCATAACGGACTGCGCTCACTTATTGCAGTGAGCGTTACCTTGTGTTTAATGCCAGCCTGGTATAGTCAGGTTGACAGTACCGGTTTCAGGTCTTCGTCATTAAAAACGGTTCCGGTCTTCAGGACGCCATAACACCAGTGCACCAGTTTCCGCATCAGCGCGCCAATGGCCACCATTTTAGGTTTACCCCGCAGGCACATCTCATCGTAAATATTACGCATTCGCTTATTGTAGATTTTTCCGCACAGGGCGGACATGTAAAGCTTCGCTCTCAACTGAGGGGGGCCGATTTTCGACATCCGCGGCCGGCGCCGGACCGATGTGCCTGAGCGTTTCTCGATCGGCACCACGCCCAGAAAGGCGGCAGCCTGCTCAGCCGATACAAAGTTATGGCTGCGAAGCACGACCAGCATATGCATCCCCAGCTGGGGACCAACCGATTTAATTGAGGTCAGCAGTGTATAATCACGCCTCAGTGCAGGGCTGGCTTTGATATGTGCTTTTATCTGCCGCTCGATATTACTTACCTCCTCGCGCAGAAGCTGCGCCATACGCCTGCAGGAACTGATAATATCTGCAGGTGTGTCTGTCGACAGGTATTTTTCCAGCCTGTTCTCCTCACGCAGGGCATCACCCAGCAGAACATCCCGCCGTCGCAGGAGTGCACCGAGATATCTGATTTCGGGTGCCGGCGGCTCCCAGCGGTGTGGCTTCTTAAGGAATGCGTAACAGGCCAGCATATACGCATCCACCTTATCCGTTTTTGTCATGATTCCCATGCCACGCGCAAACTCCCGACTACGGTGAGGGTTGGCCAGAGAAACCCGGAAACCGGCATCATGTAATTCAGTGGCCAGCCGTTCGTGATAAACACCGGTAGCTTCCATTACCACATGAACATCTTCCGGACTGCAATGTTGAAGCCTGAGCCAGCGAAGAATATTTTCAACTGAATGTCTGTTATTCTGGATGTTACGGGTTTTTATGCGTCCTTTGATACCGTCATAAAGCATGCAAAGATCCAGGGTTTTTTTACTTACGTCAATGCCGACTGGAAACATGGTCAAACTCCTCTC
>NZ_CP133862.1:0-50461 GCF_031432835.1 Enterobacter cloacae complex sp. EB5 | reverse complement strand
TGAGCACAAAAGGTTTGTGAAACTGGCTGAAGAGCTGGCTGCCGGCCGCTGACTACGGACAGAGGGCGGGATTTCTCAGGAATATAAAGGGGTAAATGATCAATGACTGATATACAGGCCGCAACTGAGAGTATAGTTGCTGCGACATCCCATCCGGTTTCCGTACAGCTGATTAATCAAGGGGCGGGGATCTGGGGAAACGTGGCAACCGGGCTTATCACTGGCCTGCTTACTGGGGGTATAACACTCACTGGCATCTGGCTGACACATTATTTCACGCTTAAGCGTGAGAGACAGGCGTCAGAAGATAAAATGAAAAAGGAACTGCATTACATTGCCACCGAGTTGGTATTCATGCTTGAACGGTATGCTGAGGGTTGTTTCCGGGTTGTGACGGATGACGGCCAGGATGATGATGCCCCCCAGCCTGAGAGAAAAGCTGTCACGAATTACCCTGAACTGAATCTGATCGATGTCTCCGGTGACTGGCGGACTTTAGAGCCACGTCTTATGTATCGCATCCGTGAACTGCCGGTGCTCCAGGATGAGGCCCACAGGGCAATTGCATATGCCGCCGAATACTCCGACCCTCCTTGGCATAAGGACTATTTCAGGGAACGGCAGTATCAGTTCACGCGCTTGGGCATCAACGCTGTCATTCTTGCCGTCCGTCTGCGCAAGGCAACCGGGATGCCCGAAACACGTCTTACAGGTCATGATGAATGGTCTGCAGTTTCCGTGTTTCGTAAAGTCTGGAGACGCGAAAGAGCCCTGCGCGCTGCTGAAGCTACCCGCAACAGGGAGTGGAATCAAGTAGTGATACCTGATGGAATGTCAAACCAATGAGCGGCCTCTTATCATATTCTCACCCGCAGCAGCCGGCGCAAATGCCGGTGGCCATTGACTATCCCGCCGCGCTGGCCCTGCGCCAGATGGCGCTCGTTCAAGATGAACTACCGAAATACCTGCTGGCACCGGAAGTCAGCGCCCTGCTCCATTATGTGCCCGATTTGCACCGCAAGATGCTGCTGGCAACCCTCTGGAACACCGGCGCACGTATCAACGAGGCGCTGGCGCTGACCCGGGGGGATTTTTCGCTGTCCCCACCGTATCCGTTCGTGCAGTTGGCCACGCTCAAACAACGAGCGGAGAAATCGGCCAGAACAGCAGGCCGTGCCCCAGCAGGCAGTCAGGCCCACCGTCTGGTGCCCCTCTCCGATCACCAGTACGTCAGCCAGCTGCAGATGATGGTGGCCACCCTGAAAATTCCCCTCGAAAGACGAAACAAACGCACCGGCAGAATGGAGAAGGCGCGTATCTGGGAGATCACAGACCGTACCGTCCGCACCTGGCTTAGCGAAGCGGTGGAAGCCGCAGCGGCCGACGGGGTGACGTTCTCAGTACCGGTGACCCCCCATACGTTCCGTCACTCCTACGCGATGCACATGCTGTATGCCGGCATACCACTGAAGGTTTTGCAGAGCCTGATGGGCCACAAATCGATTAGCTCGACGGAAGTCTATACGAAGGTGTTTGCACTTGATGTTGCTGCGCGGCATCGAGTTCAGTTTCAGATGCCCGAAGCGGATGCGGTAGCCATGCTGAAAGGGAATATTTAAGTACTTAGGAGAATGATGCTGGCGAACGTCATGCTCGCCGGTGAGGTCTGTCAGAAGTTATCTGGACCAGCTGACGGGAATATCTGCTCTGTATTCCTCATACTGCTCATAGATCGCATGCTGAAGCATCGTAATACGTTCTGACAACCTGTTGGCGTCCGACATATGCCGCCATTCCCCCTCAATAGTGGTTTTCTGTCCATCCGGGAGATTGAGCGTGATCAATACCTTTGTATCACGAATAATCACCCCGTCAGTGAAAGAATTAAGACCACTCCTTACGGTATTATCTATCTGTATAGTTTCAAGTTTCATCTTGTTACCTCCTGTTGACCGGATCCCAAGCATAGATATCTGAATTCAAGTTGCCTAGTGAAATGTCTGGATATGCCGCATTTTTCCCCTTATACAGTGAAGCTGGCCAAAGGCCAGCCCGCATGGATTTATCGCTTTTGCCAGTTGATCAGCATGGCAAGGAACAGGATTGTTGCCCCCTGAGAAGCTGTCAGGAAAGTTTCTAGCAATGACATCATCGTAAAACTCCGCATTATTAATTTTAGGTGTGTGACTCAGGGGCCTTAGTCCCCCTTTTACAGGAAGTAGTGTTCTGTCACGACGGGAGCCAGGGTTAATAAAAACGATTCGAATATGTCTGCAGGGACGATAGAAATCTTCGTGCGGGTTGTCTCGCTGTAGCGGGCTCTGGAGAGCGACTCGGGGAGGAGTAGTATCTTCCGCCCACGGATATGATCGAGCCAGCAGTGCTCGCCGCAGCCGAGCGACAGGGCGAAGCCCCGAGTGAGCGAGGAAGCACCATGGAACAAAACTTATAAATTCTGCTTACGCTAAATGCCTGAAAAATCACCTCCCTCTCGGGGTTATCCACTTATCCACGGGCATATTTTTATAAAGTATTTTTTTATTCTTTTTCTATATTTTACACCTTTTAGGGAGCCTGAAAGCCGCGTACAGTGCGGCCTGAGAGGGGGCCTGTATGGGCAACTGGTAAACATAATATGGGAAATTAATCACGTATCCGTGGGTTTTGTGTCAACAAGCTATGGGATACGCATCAACAAGCTATGGGAAAGAGGTCAAGTTCAGTTCTCAATTATCCACTTGTGGATAAAGTGCAGATTTTTCCGGTGGATAACTATCGCGATAGCTTGCAATTTCTGTTTTCACTGTCATTATGGGTGGGTAAAAATTTACCCATAGGCATTGAAATGGATACTCAAGCACTCTTGCCAGCTACTAAAACGTTTAAAAAACGCGCCAGTATAAAGCAATCTAACGAATTGACCGAAGCTGCATATTACCTGCCTCTTCAGGCAAAACGTGTGCTGTGGTTATGCCTCATGCAGGCCTATTTTAATGACAACCAGGAAGATGACTCTGACGTATTGCCGCTCTTCAAAATCAGCGTTTCCGATTACGTCAAATACTTCAATGTCGCTACGTCTGTCGCCAGTCGTGATGTGAAGGCTGGGGTAAATGCTCTGGGCGAATCAACGGTTACCTTTTATCCAAAAGAAGGTGAGTTTGAAGAAGTTAAACGTCCGTGGCTGGCTGAAGCAGGAATGAAGCGAGGTCGGGGTTCCTGGCAGATTGAATTTAACTACAAGGTCATGCCATTCCTTGTCGGCTTAACCTCCCAGTTCACTACCTATTCTCTCTATGACTGTGGCCAGCTTAATAGTGTTCGTGTCATCCGGCTTTATGAAAGCCTGTGTCAGTTCCGGAGCACTGGTGTCTGGATCACCACACATGACTGGTTATGTGAAAGGTTTATGCTCCCTGCCTCGCAGAAAAACAATATTGCGGAAATGAAGCGTACCTTCCTGGAACCTGCTCTGAAGAAAATTAATGAGAAGACGCCATTAAAGGTAACATATACCACTGAAGAAGATGGTCGCTTGCTGTTTAATTTTCTTGATAAAAAACAATAGCCTGTATTTTTTATTTCCTCCCCCTTAGTTTGTTGCTGACATATGGGGGGATACTAAAATTGCTGTATTTCCCATAGTGCTTGCCTAACTTGACCTGTTTCCCGCAATCCCGGCTGTCCGCGTAGTTGACCTGTTTCCCACAGTCCCGGATGTCTGTAAAGTTGACCTGTTTTCCACAGTCCTGGCCGTCCGCGGAGTTGACCTGTTTCCCACAGTCCTGGCCGTCCGCGGAGTTGACCTGTTTCCCACAGTCCCGGACGTCTGCAAAGTTGACCTGTTTCCCACAGTCCTGGCCGTCCGCGGAGTTGACCTGTTTCCCACAGTCCCGGACGTCTGCAAAGTTGACCTGTTTCCCACAGTCCCGGACGTCTGCAAAGTTGACCTGTTTCCCACAGTCCGGGCCGTCTGCAAAGTTGACCTGTTTCCCACAGTCCGGGCCGTCCGCGGAGTTGACTTGTTTCCCACACTCCCGGCCATCCGTGAAGTTGACCTGTTTCCCATAGTCCGGGCCGTCCGTGAAGTTGACCTGTTTCCCATAGTCCGGGCCGTCCGCGAAGTTGACCTGTTTCCCATAGTCCTGAGCGTCCATAAAGTTGACCTGTTTCCCACAGAGGATGGAAAACTCTTCTTGTGCTGAGCGTAAGAGCTATCTGCCGGAACGGTTCCTCTTCGCTTCCTCGCCAGTTCGCTCGCTACGCTCGGTTACATGGCTGCGGCGAGCGCTGATACCTTTCTCTATACCCTTTTGTACGACTTGTTGTGTGATGGTCATAAGTGCGTCTGCGTGTTGCGGCACTGTGATTGAGTGGCACGCCCGTCGAACTTCTCCCCCCTCCTGTTGAGAGCGAAATCAAAACAATATGATTTTTTGCTTGCAACATGACTCTTTTTGTTCAAAATGACAAAAAACGTCATGAGGTGATAAATGAACAATATTGAGCAGTTACGGAAAGTTGCTACACGTGCAGGTAAGCTTCTGACATCTTTGAGCGAGAGTATCCGCCAGCAAAAAGAGGAATTGAAGCTTACCGAGTTCTATCAGGAATACAGCAAAGCCGCTCTGTATAAGCTGCCTAAGCTCAGTAAAGGCAGTGTTGAGTATGCTGTGGCCGAAATGGAAGCCGGTGGCTACATTTTCAAAAAGAAACCTTCTGGTAATACGATGAAATACGCGATGACGATTCAGAATGTCATCGATCTGTATAACCACCGTAAAGTACCCAAGTACAGGGATCGCTTTGATAAAGCCTTTACGATTTTTGTATGTAATCTTAAAGGTGGTGGTTCCAAGACAGTTTCTACCGCTTCATTATCACATGCTTTTCGAGCTCATCCTCAGCTTCTGTTCGAAGACCTACGTATTCTGGCCATCGATTTCGATCCGCAGGCATCTCTGACAATGTTCCTGAGCCATGAAAATTCAGTGGGCCTGGTTGAAAATACGGCTGCTCAGGCCATGCTCCAGAACGTGTCTCGTGAAGAATTACTTTCCGATTTTATAGTACCGTCTATTATCCCTGGTGTTGATGTAATCCCCGCTTCCATTGACGATGCATTCCTTGCTGAAGGCTGGAAGGGATTGTGTGAAGAACATCTTCCAGGGAAAAATATTCATGCTGTGCTTAAAGATAACATTATCGATAAGCTCCAGCATGACTACGACTTTATTTTCCTTGATAGTGGTCCTCACCTTGATGCGTTCCTGAAAAACTGTATTGGGGCGGCAGACCTGATGTTGACCCCTCTTCCACCGGCTACGGTTGATTTTCATTCTTCCCTGAAGTTTGTGGCCAGCCTCCCTGCCCTCATAGATTCCATTGAAATGGATGGGCACACCTGCAATCTCATCGGTAATGTCGGCTTCATGTCCAAGATCCTGAACAAGTCTGATCACAAAATTTGCCATAGTCAGGCCAAAGAGGTTTTCGGTGCCGATATGCTAGACATGGTTCTGCCGAGACTGGATGGTTTCGAACGCTGTGGGGAGACTTTTGACACAGTTATTTCAGCAAATCCAGCAACCTATGATGGAAGTACAGAGGCACTAAAAAGCGCAAAATCAGCAGCGGAAGACTTTGCGAAGGCAGTCTTTGATCGCATCGAGTTCATTCGTACTAACGGAGGTATGTGATGTCGAATGAGAAAAGAAAAACCATCGGCAGACAGTTAAATACCCAGGCGTCAATTGCGGAAATGACGGACACCGGTAGAAGCCAGGTATTTACCTTAAAAACCGGCAGGAAGGTAACGTTCAGGTTTGTTCGGGTGCCTGCATCTGAAGTTGAAAGTAAGACCTTCGTAAACCAGGAAAACAACGGAAGAGATCAACTGGCACTGACCAGGGAGTCCCTGAAATCCATTATCCAGACGATTAAGTTTCAGCAGTTCTTTCCCTGTATTGGTATTAAGCAAAGTGAAAGGATTGAGATACTGGATGGTTCAAGACGGCGAGCCTCAGCAATTTTTGTCCGTTCAGGCCTTGATGTAATGGTTACCGAAGAGCATTTATCAGCTGATGAAGCTCGCCAACTGGCTAAAGATATCCAGACAGCTAAAGAACATAATCTTCGGGAGATTGGCCTGAGATTGATCGCTCTTAAAGAGTCCGGATTTAATCAAAAGGAAATTGCTGAACTGGAGGGGTTATCTCAAGCTAAAGTTACCAGGGCGCTGCAGGCGGCGGCCGTACCGCAAGACTTGATTTCTCTGTTCCCGGTTCAGTCGGAGCTATCGTTTAGTGACTATAAACTTCTTTTAGAAGTTAATGAAAAACTCAGTGAAAAGGGATTAACGCCTGAAGAACTCATTCAGTCTGTATCAGCTCAGCTCGATGCAATTTTGAGTGAAGGCGAGCGACCAGAAGACGAACAGAAAGCCAGTATACTGAAGCTGATTTCTCAGGCATCTCAGGCATTGATAGATCCATCTCCCAAGGAAAAGTCAGTGGTTTCCCCACTCTGGTCTTTTGAAGAAAAGGACAAGTTCGCGCGTAAGCGTGTGAAAGGGCGTACGCTGACTTATGAGTTTAGCCGTATGTCAAAAGTGATTCAGGATGAACTGGACAAGGCTATCAACGAGGTCCTTGACAGAAATTTGAGTCAATAATTTCGCCATGGCGATTTCACATCTAACTTATTGTAATTAGGCAGTTTAGGCTGAGAATTTCAAGGTGAAATCGCCAAAGTTTTACGCCAGTTTCGCTGCAGGAATATCTGACCATCGTGTCGTATAAGCAGGAGAAAGCATCTCCCGTTTCATTTGCCATTCCGGGGCAATACCCCGCCCCGCAAACCATACTTTACCCAGCCCTGAGTTGTTGATCCCGTCCAGAACCCTCATCAGCTCAGCACTGTGAGGGCGTGGCGGGCGTTCGTCGAACAGCTGCAGCTGCGAAACGCCGGAGCCGGTGAAGTCATTCAGCATAACTCCGGCTTTGGCATACCGGTGTCCATCCCTCCAGATACGCTCCAGAGCCGTTGTGGCGGCTGCAATGATGTCCCTGGTGTCCTGAGTGGGTGTAAGAAGTTTTTCCGTAGCCACGTTGCCGTAGTAAGGTTCTTTAACGGCGAACGGAGACGTTTTGATGAAAACGGAAATATGCCGGCAATACTGGTGCTCTTTACGCAGCTTTTCAGAGGCCCGCTCTGCGTGCTGACAGATAGCCTGACGGAGTGACTCGTACTCCGTGATCTTCACGCCAAAACTGCGGCTGCAGACAATTTGCTGTTTCGTCGGAGGGGCTTCCTCAAGCGAAAGGCAGCTTTCCCCGTTCAGTTCACGTACCGTTCGCTCAAGGACCACAGAAAAATTTTTGCGGATGAAGGCCGGGTTCGTCAGGGCGAGATCGAGCGCGGTCTTAATGCCCAGCACATTCAGCTTGCGTGCAATACGGTTACCCACCCCCCAGATTTCTTTAACCGGCTGCAGTGAAAGCAGTTTCCGCGTTCTCTGCGGATTTCCCCTGGTCAGAGCAAGTACGCCACGAAGCTGTTTCCACTCTTTTGAGGCCCACTGGGCTGATTTTGCAAGGGTCTTCGTTGGTCCGGCGCCCACGCCAATGGTCAGGTGGGTACAGTCATACACGTGCTGACGCAGCTGCCGGCCGAAGTCCTCAAGCTCCATACAGTGCTCCACGCCGGTCAAATCGAGGAACATCTCATCAATTGAATACTGTTCCACTCTGGGGGCCAGTTCCTCCAGGCAGTTCATCACGCGCGCCGACATCGAGGCGTAAAGTTCATAGTTACTTGAAAACGAATATATTTTTTCCGGGTACCTTTCGTTTTTTATCTGAAACCACGGAGTTCCCATTTTGATCCAGGGCTTCGCCTCGGCACTGCGAGCGATTACGTTCCCGTCGTTGTTGCTCAGGACGACTATCGGCTTTCCTTTCAAATCCGGTCGGAAAACACGTTCACAGCTGGCATAGAAGCTGTTCACATCGGCCAGGGCAAACATCAGTACATCTCCCTCGGGCGGTGGATGATATGCGTGACGACGCCAAAGATATCAAGCTCGTCGGGGTCAGGATAAATCGGCGACCAGGAGGCATTCATGGGCTGCAGCGTCAGTCGAGGCGTCAGCAGAAGCCGTTTAACCGTAAACTCCCCCTGTACGCTGGCGACAACGATATCGCCGTGCCGCGGCTTTTCAGCACTGTCCACAACCAGCAGATCGCCATTGTACAGACTACCGTCCGCCATGCTGTCTCCGCTGGCACGCAGGTAGTACGTCGCGCTCGGATGCCGTATGCAGTAATCATGGAGATCCAGATCGGACTCGACATAGTCAGCGGCAGGGCTGGGAAAACCGCAGCTGGCCAGATCGGCAAACAATGGATGGGCCTGTGGCGGGTGTTCTTTCCCGGTGCTGAAAAGCTGTAGCTTCATCTTTCCTCCTGACACTCTAATTTTACTGGTTATGTATACAGTGTGCGCCGGGAGACCGGTAGAGATCAAGGGGTGAAAGTCCCCGACCATTGAAGGACCAGCAATCCACAAGGTCCCCGAGTCATGCGTTGCATACCGCGAGGTATGGGGCGAAGCGTTGACAGGGGTGTTGACAGGCCAGCCATTGAGCCACGAAATGTATATTAAATTACCGGGTGCCGACGTTGTACTGTTAACGGAAGGCAACATCATAGGGTGCGATACTGCGAGTGCCACATGGACCCGGCGGGGTCTGAGACCCTGGCATGTCAATACGATCTCTACGCGGGAACCGGGAGATCTCCCCTCTGACCATCTGCCAGTGTCGGAGATGGCCCGCACCGGGAAGACGAGGAGTCATAGCCGGTGATGTACGGAGAGGAGAAGTCGGACTCGCTCATAGTAGCGGCGAAGCAGGCGAACAACCCGAAAGGAGCGGAGTCAGTGGAGCGAAGGAGCGGGGCCAAGGGGAACGCGGAACAGCCACACATGCGCCGGACACAGAGCCGGGAAAGCATGTCACAGAGGCTGTCACGCGTGCGGGAAGCTGCGAAGCAGCGGAAGAAAGAACGGTTTACAGCATTGTTCCACCTGCTGACAGTCGAAGCACTGGAAGCCGCATTCCTCTCCCTGAGCAGGAAAGCGGCCGCCGGAGTGGATGGCATCAGGTGGATGGACTACGCCGGAAACATGAAGAACAACATAACAGATCTGCACCGGAGGCTACATCAGGGCAGCTACAGGGCGCAGCCCGGCAGGCGTCACTACATCCCAAAAGCGGATGGAAAACAACGCCCGCTCGGCATCGCCTCGCTGGAGGACAAGATCGTCCAGTATGCGCTGGTGAAAATCCTGAACGCAGTCTATGAAAACGACTTTATGGGGTTCTCATACGGGTTCAGACCCGGGCGAAGCCAGCACGATGCACTGGACGCACTGGCCACAGGGCTGGTACGCACTAACGTAAACTGGGTACTGGATGCCGACATCAGTCAGTTCTTTGACAGGGTGAGCCACGAATGGCTGATCAGGTTCACAGAGCATCGGATCGGCGACCGGAGGGTAATCAGGCTCATACGTAAGTGGCTCACAGCCGGGACGTCGGAGGAGGGTCAATGGCGAGCAACGGAGGAAGGCACCCCACAGGGTGCGGTCATCTCACCGCTGCTGGCAAACATATACCTCCACTACGTCTTCGATCTGTGGGCGCATCAGTGGCGACGTCGCTATGCCACAGGCAATGTGGTAATGGTCAGATACGCCGATGACATCGTCATCGGGTTCGACAAACGATACGATGCCCGGCGCTTCCGTATAGCCATGCAGCGCAGACTGAGGGAGTTCGGACTCACGGTTCACCCGGAGAAAACCCGTCTGATGGAGTTCGGCCGCTTCGCTGCCGAAAACCGTGCCATCAGGGGAAAAGGCAAACCAGAAACGTTCAACTTCCTCGGGTTCACGCACATCAGCGGGAAAGATCGCAACGGCAGGTTCATGCTGATACGAAAGACCCGCCGGGATCGGATGACGGCAACTCTGAAAGCCATCAAAGACGGTCTGCGAAGGCGCTGGCATTACTCAATCCCCGAACAGGGAAAATGGCTCAGGAGAGTGGTTCAGGGATACCTGAACTATCACTCGGTACCGGGCAACTTCCCCACCATGCAGAAGTTCAGGACACACGTAACAAACCTCTGGCGCCGGGCGCTCAGGCGCAGGAGCCAGAAGGATGATACGACCTGGACGAAAGCAAACAAACTGGCAGCCGCATGGCTACCAAGGGTTCGGGTTCTTCATCCATGGCCTGTGGAGCGGTTCACCGCCAGACACCCGAGGCAGGAGCCCGGTGCGTAAATCGCGCACGCCGGGATCTGTGCGGGGGGTATCCGGTAACGGGTATCCCTACCGCGACATATTTAACAGCGTGACGATAATCCAGATCGCCTGCCGGGTAATGGTGCCAACTTACTGATTTAGTGTACGATGGTGTTTTTGAGGTGCTCCCGTGGCTTCCATCTCCATCAGTTGTCCCTCCTGCTCAGCTACTGAAGGCGTGGTGCGTAACGGTAAAAGTACTGCCGGACATCAGCGCTATCTCTGCTCTCACTGCCGTAAAACATGGCAGCTACAGTTCACTGGTAATGGGGCTTTGTTGAATAAATCAGATTTCGGGTAAGTCTCCCCCGTAGCGGGTTGTGTTTTCAGGCAATACGCACGCTTTCAGGCATACCTGCTTTCGTCATTTTGTTCAGCGCTCGTACCAGGGCCATAGCCTCCGCAACCTGACCATCGTAGTCACGCAGCGTCAGTGAACCCCCGAACAGCTGTTTTACCCGGTACATCGCCGTTTCCGCTATCGAGCGACGGTTGTAATCTGTTGTCCATTTCCACCGCGCATTACTCCCGGTCAGCCGCTGATTAGCCACTGCACGGTTACGGTCTGCATATTCACCGGGCCAGTAACCCGCACCTTTTCGGGGTGGGCTAAGCGCGCTGATTTTCTTACGCCGCAGTTCATCGTGACAGAGCCGGGTGTCGTAAGCGCCGTCTGCCGATGCTGCCCTGATTTTTCTGTGAGTCTGCCGGATAAGACCCGGGAAGGCTTCTGAGTCCGTCACATTGTTCAGCGACAGGTCTGCACAGATGATTTCATGTGTTTTGCTGTCAACTGCCAGATGCAACTTTCGCCATATACGACGGCGTTCCTGGCCATGCTTTTTGACTTTCCACTCGCCTTCACCGAAGACCTTCAGCCCGGTGGAATCAATCACCAGATGCGCGATTTCACCCCGGGTGAACGTTTTGAAACTGACATTAACCGACTTTGCGCGCCTGCTGACACTGGTGTAATCCGGGCAGCGCAACGGAACATTCATCAGTGTAAAAATGGAATCAATAAAGCCCTGCGCAGCGCGCAGGGTCAGCCTGAACACGCGTTTAATGACCAGAACGGTGGTGATGGCGAGATCAGAATAGCGCTGAGGTCTTCCCCGTGATGAAGGCGTTGCCGACTCATACCAGGCCTGAATAGCTTCATCATCCAGCCAGAAAGTTATGGAGCCACGGTTGATGAGGGCTTTATTGTAGGTGGGCCAGTTGGTGATTTTGAACTTTTGCTTTGCCACGGAATGGTCTGTGTTGTCGGGAGGATGCGTGATCTGATCCTTCAACTCAGCAAAAGTTCGATTTATTCAACAAAGCCCATTAGATCTGCTTTTGCCAAAAAAACGGCTAGTTTTTTCTGGGTTTACCCAAACCAAAGGCACCGGCATTCACTATAAACGAGGCCTTTCTGATCGGCGTATCGATATCAAATATGGGGTTTTCAGCACGCCTTCTTTCAAAGTACTTATTTCTCTCCGATTCATTTTTAAAAGCGCTACCTGTCCTTGCAATCCTCTCCTGAATAAGCATCTTTTCATGCTCAGCCTTTTTGGTTGAGTTGGCCTTAGCGAGATTCTTTTCAAGGGATTTCGTATGCTTTTTTATATGCTTTCTCAACCTAGCTTTATGGCCAAATGAGAGTTTACATATCGGACAAGTGAATAATTCTTCCATAAGCTTCATGAGTGTAAGGGGAAGGTTATATTTACCATAGCATTCCTTGTCCGAACTGCCATGCGATGGTCCACCGGGGCAATGAGGCAAAGCCGTTGTCTGTGGAAGCACTACGCGGCATGATGAGCGTCGTCAGTTGCACACCGGCAAAGACGTGAAACACTTTTAACCGGAGCCAGTCATGCGCGTTGCCGAAAGCATCATCCTCGATGCCCTCACTCGCGGAGGATGCATCAAAACCTTTTACCGCATATCCTCACGGCAGGCTGCTGAATCGGCCACGCGGATACCTGAGGGGTATATTCTGGAGTCGCCCGGCGAGCGGGAAGATATTGTGCTCAGCCATGCGGACTTTCATGCACTGGAGAAGCAGCTGGAGCAGAAGGAAACCTGGGAGCAGGTGGTCGGTGTGACCTGTTTTGGTGGGGCAACCTGGCAGCTGAGAGCCGGGTCCGTGTGATGAGTGGCTGAGGTGCCGAAATAATTCTTTTATTTCAGCAGTGGCATTTCTGCAGTCCACGACTACAGTCTTCTCACCGGATGCATTGTGACTGTCCCACACTCCGGGGATTTGCTCCCTTTGACGAACCACAATTGTGTCCGGCCAGCCTTTCACGCTGGCTTTTTTTCGCACAACTCTGTTCAGACTGAGTCTGAATGGTCATCTCCCTGCCCTGCCCGTTTACGCTGATGGCCAGACAGGGAGCGCCAGGAAAGAATGGTTAGTGGCGGATCTGCGCCAGGTCGTCTTCCGTCAGGCCGGTCATTTTCATAACGGTATTGCGGTCAATGCCGTTATGCAGCATGGTACGGGCAATTTTCAGAGTGGCCTGACGCTCACCTTCTGAACGGCCCTTTTCAATACCCCGTTGTTCACCGAGCTGGATGCCCTGCTCAATCCCCTTCTGGATACCCTTCTGCTCAAGCTGTTGTGCGATGGTCATGAGTGCGTCTCCGTGTTGCGGCACACGCTGTGCCAGTTCGCGTACAAAGGCTTCGGCGTCAGCTGTCTCGCCTGCCTGGAGTATATAGTGTACCAGCGATATGACCTGGGATGAAGACAGATAGCCGGCCAGCAAAATGGGCGCCAGCCGGTCAACCAGTTCAGCGAGGTCGCGCTGGTGAATATGTTTCTGCAGTAAGGTCAGAGCGGCCATACTGCGGTGGCCGGCGATGTCATCATCCGGAATAACGGTCACATCAACCAGCGGGAAAGCGCCGCTGTAGAGTGTGCCTGCCAGCGCCGGGTCGTCAAACTCATCCAGCCAGCGGGTGGAATACGGATACGGGCTGCGTTTACCGGTATAGAACAGGACCGGTATCACCAGGGGCAGCTTCTTATGGCCCGCTTCCAGATGGCGCTGCATGGCGGCTACCGCGTAACGTATCAGGCGAAACGCCATGTGCCTGTCAGGCGACGACTGGTGCTCAATGAGCACGTGAACGTAGCCGTCACCACCGGTGGTTTTCAGGCTGTAGAGGACGTCGCTGAAATACTGGCGGAGGTCATCCTCAACGAACGAGCCGGATTCCAGTTTCAGCGTGCTGAGGTCGCAGATGGCCTGCAGCTCAGCGGGCAAATGCAACTTCATAAAATCCCGGGCAATATCCGGCTGCGTCAGGAACTGCCTGAACGTGGCATCGTGGGGTGTGGGGGTGCTGTTTTTCTTCATCATCAGCCCTGGCTCTGAAAAATGACCCGGGTATGCTATCACAGGCAGGAGCAGCACATAATGGCCAGTCAGATGATGATGTATTTCTTTCCCGTAAGGCCGCTCAGTCTATATTCTTGCATATCAATCATTCAGGATGCCGGACAACTCACGTTTGCGAACAGAGAGATCGTTATTTGTTAGCGCTGGAGCAGACCCGAATTACTGTCATTTTAGAAACGCCCGCCAGGCGAGCTGTTTCTCGCAGCGATTTTCCATTGACCAGGCGCAGAGTGCGTATCAGTTCATGTTTCTGCGCATCGGCCACCCTGCCCCGGTATTTTCCTTCAGCTTTCGCCTTACTGATACCCTCTGACTGTCGACGTCGACGGTCTTCGTAATCTTTTCGGGCAATAGCGGCCAGCATATCCAGCATCATGCCATTTACGGCCTTCAGCATGCTTCGGGTAAAGTCATCACTTACTGTGCTGGATAGCGCCAGATGGCTGGTCGGTAGATCAAGACTGACGATGGCCAGCTGCTTGTCTGTAATTTGCTTTCTGAGTGTCTCCCAGCCTGCATCATCCAGGCGAGTGAGCCTGTCGACCTGTTCAATGAGAATCACATCACCAGGTTCCGCATCACCAAGAAGCCTGATCAGTTCAGGAAGATTCATTGTCGTACCGGAGACATTATCGATATACCAGCCAGCAATACGGTGTCCATGTTGGTTTGCAAACGCCTTCAGTGCATTTTTTGCCCGGCTGGCATCCTGTTCTGAAGTGGATGCCCGGAGGTAACCAAAAACGAACATTTTTTGTCCTAGTGGTAACATTTAAGTGGTACTGTTCATTATGGTATCACTTAAGTGGTAACAATAAAACTACCCGATACCTCTTGAGGTGGTACATATGAACTATACCCTAATGTGACATATTGGCGAGTGGTCTAGGATTGGTTAATAAAAAAGCCAGGGAATCCTGGCTCTTGGGTGAGCTGGTTGTTAGAAGAACCAGCGAATTAACTCTAAAAGCACAATGAGCGCTTTCAGAGCCTGGATGACTTTTGTAAGAGTCTCCATTTTCTCTCCTTTTCTGGAGAGTAGAACACCGAATGAACCCTTCCACTCTGTCATTCGGTTTTTAATCTTTAATGTCAGTTAAAGATAGTTCCACTCAGGTAATGGTACTGACTCAGCACCACCTGTTAGTCAGCCAGAGTCTAATCAATGTGTTAGCTGGCTCTTGTAAATCAGATTGATCAGAGTAAAGAGTGGGGGGTATCATTCAACCGTCAGTTAAAGATAGTTCCATTCCAGATCTGAGTACCAGCTTAGTTTTGGATGTAAAAAAGCCCGATCACCAGTCGGGCTTTTTTACATCTAAACCCGCTTGAAGCCTTATCATCCGCTGCCTTGACCCCAATTATGGGTTAATTTATTACTGTAACGCATTCCTAATAATCGCGATTTTATTGATCTAGAACAAAGTAAAAATGTCAGAGTACAAGTGAAGGGCGCTTGCGCTAAATGTAAATTTATACGATTAAAAAAAGATCATTTTTACTACTAACAATTATTCTTGTTCTTAGTCATTCATCTGAAAGGTAATGCTTCCAAATGGCTTTGTTGAATAAATCGAACTTTTGCTGAGTTGAAGGATCAGATCACGCATCCTCCCGACAACACAGACCATTCCGTGGCAAAGCAAAAGTTCAGAATCACCAACTGGTCCACCTACAACAAAGCTCTCATCAACCGTGGCTCCCTCACTTTCTGGCTGGATGATGGGGCGATTCAGGCCTGGTATGAGTCGGGAACGCCTTCATCACGAGGAAGGCCCCAGCGCTATTCTGATCTCGCCATCACCACCGTTCTGGTGATTAAACGCGTATTCCGGCTGACCCTGCGGGCTGCGCAGGGTTTTATTGATTCCATTTTTGCCCTGATGAACGTTCCGTTGCGCTGCCCGGATTACACCAGTGTCAGTAAGCGGGCAAAGTCGGTTAATGTCAGTTTCAAAACGTCCACCCGGGGTGAAATCGCACACCTGGTGATTGATTCCACCGGGCTGAAGGTCTTTGGTGAAGGCGAATGGAAAGTCAGAAAGCACGGCAAAGAGCGCCGTCGTATCTGGCGAAAGTTGCATCTTGCTGTTGACAGCAACACACATGAAGTTGTCTGTGCAGACCTGTCGCTGAATAACGTCACGGACTCAGAAGCCTTCCCGGGCCTTATCCGGCAGACTCACAGAAAAATCAGGGCAGCCGCGGCAGACGGGGCTTACGACACCCGGCTCTGTCACGATGAACTGCGGCGTAAGAAAATCAGCGCGCTTATCCCGCCCCGAAAAGGTGCAGGTTACTGGCCCGGTGAATATGCAGACCGTAACCGTGCAGTGGCTAATCAGCGAATGACCGGGAGTAATGCGCGGTGGAAATGGACAACGGAATATAACCGTCGCTCGATAGCGGAAACGGCAATGTACAGAATGAAGCAGTTGTTGGGAGATTCACTGACGCTGCGTGACTACGATGGTCAGGTAGCGGAAGCTATGGCCCTGGTACGAGCGCTGAACAAAATGACGAAAGCAGGTATGCCTGAAAGCGTGCGTATTGCCTGAAAATCCAGCCAGCTACAGGGTCGTTCGCACGAAATCTTATTTATTCAACAAAGCCGATTACCACCTGAAACCAGGTCTATATAGGCCAAAAGTTCATCTGATACTTTTGCGGTTATTGTTGGCATTCAGTCCTCACTTTGTGCATTTTTTAAACGAAAAAAGGGTGTCTAATACGGTGAAATCATAGTATTACCAAAGTAATAAATAAAAAATTCTTTAAATCAGTAAGTTAGATTGGATTTGTAATACCTGGGTAATACCGCAGCATGGCTAAATTTGGTTTTTTTTCTTTTAAATCAGTGGTATAGCGTGATTTATCACGCTGCGTTAGGTGTATAGCAGGTTAAGGGATAAAAAATCATCTTTTTTTGGTAGGGCGATCTCCGTAGGTTAAGGGTCATTTGGCTAAAAAGCGTCCTATTCTTTGATGGTCATGCTTGCATGACCATCTGAGCAACCAAAAACTACAGATAAACTACAAAAAACGTTTTGCCTTAGTGTTGGTAGACTACAAATAGACTACAATAAAACTACAAAGAAACTACAAAAAACGTGACAGACTACAAAGAGACTACAAGAAAACTACAGATAAACTACAAAACTCGATTGACCCCTTCTTACGAGTGTTGTAGAGTCATTTTCATACAACGGGGGGGTTATGAATAAACCAGCAGATCTGAAACCCCGCAACTTATCGGCTGCTGTCAGATTGCGCCTAAATGAAATCGAGAACTGGCTGGACAGAGGGCTAACGCGGCATGAAATTGCTGAAATCCTCGACAGCGAATACAGCTTTTCGGTAACAGCCAAAGGGCTTGAGATGGCACTGTATAGAACGCGGCAAAACCGAAAAAATGTATTACACAATACACATGATAAGAGTAGCGCGAAGGGTGCAGCGGAAAGTGTATTGCACAATACACAACCGTCTGAGCCTGAAGCGCAGGAAAGTGAAAAAGCAGAGAGTCCCGGCATTATTGATAAAGAATTCTTCAATAAAATCGGTGAGGATTTCAACCCTAAGAAGTTCAACAAAAAATTCTGGTAATGACTCCAACTTACTGATAGTGTTTTATGTTCAGATAATGCCCGATGACTTTGTCATGCAGCTCCACCGATTTTGAGAACGACAGCGACTTCCGTCCCAGCCTTGCCAGATGCTGCCTCAGATTCAGGTTATGCCGCTCAATTCGCTGCGTATATCGCTTGCTGATTACGTGCAGCTTTCCCTTCAGGCGTGATTCATAAAGCGGCCAGCCATCCGTCATCCATACCACGACCTCAAAGGCCGACAGCAGGCCCGGAAGACGCTCCAGCGTGGCCAGCGTGCGTTCACCGAATACGTGCGCCACAACCGTCCTCCGTATCCTGCCAGCGCTGGCGTGATTTAGCGCCGACGTAACCCCACTGTTCGTCCATTTCCGCGCAAACAATGACGTCACTGCCCGGTTGTATGCGTGAGTTTACCGACTGCGGCCTGAGTTTTTTAAGTGTCGTAAAATCGTGTTGAGGCCAACGCCCATAATGCGTGCACTGGCGCGACATCCGACGCCATTCATGGCCATATCAATAATTTTCTGGTGTGTACCGGGCTGAGAGGCGGTGTAAGTGAACTGAAGCTGCCATGTTTTACGGCAGTGAGAGCAGAGATAGCGCTGATGTCCGGCAGTACTTTTACCGTTACGCACCACGCCTTCAGTAGCTGAACAGGAGGGACAGCTGATAGAAACAGAAGCCACTGGAGCACCTCAAAACCACCATCATACACTAAATCAGCAAGTTGGTAGCATTACCAAAAAGTGAATAACTTAAAAACATCGGCGCAAGCGCCTCAAAAGTAGCTCCCATCGCTTCGCGACGGGCCCCGACCGGAGAACCACATTAGTTACAGCATTCAAAAGGAAGTTCATCATAAACCAGCGCCGGTTTGCCGGCCAGGTGCCCCTCCCCACCACTGAAAAGCGCCGCCGCCCCCGGCCGAAGGCCGGGGAACACCATCGCTTTAGAATGGCGGATGTTGTAACTAGATCTTGTCATTGCTGTGGGTGGTGTTGCTTTTCGTTCTGGCGTACACGCTCGTAAGCGGCCCTAACGGCCCGCTAACGCGGAGATACGCCCCGACTGCGGCTATCGCCTTGTCGTGACCACTCCGACCGCGCACAGCAGCTTCTGTATCGTTTTTAGCGGGTTTGTTCTGGGCTTAGCAGTGTGGGGGATTATTACGGCTGAAGCCGTAATGCTTTTTCGTCCTCGCTTCGCTGCGGGGGTCTCCGGCGCATGGCGCCTCCCATGCGCTGACGCGCATCAAAAACCCGTCCCCTGCGCCACTTGTGTCTGACGCACGCGAGAGTCCGCTGCGGCAAAAAAACAAGAAGAGAGCTAGACGAAGGTCGCTCAGCTCCCCGTAATTTTTTATATACTCACCACGGGGACATTAGATCTGCTTTTGCCAAAAAAACGGCTAGTTTTTTCTGGATTTACCCAAACCAAAGGCACCGGCATTCACTATAAACGAGGCCTTTCTGATCGGCGTATCGATATCAAATATGGGGTTTTCAGCACGCCTTCTTTCAAAGTACTTATTTCTCTCCGATTCATTTTTAAAAGCGCTACCTGTCCTTGCAATCCTCTCCTGAATAAGCATCTTTTCATGCTCAGCCTTTTTGGTTGAGTTGGCCTTAGCGAGATTCTTTTCAAGGGATTTCGTATGCTTTTTTATATGCTTTCTCAACCTAGCTTTATGGCCAAATGAGAGTTTACATATCGGACAAGTGAATAATTCTTCCATAAGCTTCATGAGTGTAAGGGGAAGGTTATATTTACCATAGCATTCCTTGTCCGAACTGCCATGCGATGGTCCACCGGGGCAATGAGGCAAAGCCGTTGTCTGTGGAAGCACTACGCGGCATGATGAGCGTCGCCAGTTGCACACCGGCAAAGACGTGAAACACTTTTAACCGGAGCCAGTCATGCGCGTTGCCGAAAGCATCATCCTCGATGCCCTCACTCGCGGAGGATGCATCAAAACCTTTTACCGCATATCCTCACGGCAGGCTGCTGAATCGGCCACGCGGATACCTGAGGGGTATATTCTGGAGTCGCCCGGCGAGCGGGAAGATATTGTGCTCTCGCGCGCGGACTTTCATGCGCTGGAGAAGCTGCTGGAGCAGAAGGAAACCTGGGAGCAGGTGGTCGGTGTGACCTGTTTTGGTGGGGCAACATGGCAGCTGAGACCGACTGTACAGAGCTGAACAACTGAGATTTAAGACCTGGGAATCAGTAAGACTGAAGGGAGGTATCTGTTATGACGCTGACAGAAAAAACAGGCCATCTGGCATGGTGTGCACTGGTCGCGCTGGCACTGGCCAGACAGGAGCAGGGAGAACTCTCTCCCGCACAGGAAAATCTCTTTCTCACCCGCTGGCTCGCGGCAGCACTGAAGCAACGGCGATTCTCGCGCGATGTGGCACAGGATATCGGGTGGTTACTGAATCAGGGGCGTTTGCTGGGTGTGAGAGCTAAGCTGGCCGACAAACTGGGCTATGTCTGGCGCTCCTGCAGCGGCGAGTTGACTGAACAGAACGACATGTTCCGCCTGACGTATGCGCTGGAAACAGCGAAAGACATGGGCTGGAATTACCGCGTAATGAGCGACAGAGAATGGGCCGGACGATATGCTTTGGTACTCAATCCTGGAGTAAACGGTGTTTATCTCTTACGGACAAACCTTGATGCCGCTTTTGACGACAATGGCCAACAGACAAATCCGCTGACAGTACGTCTGACAGGGAACGTAACTGGGATAATGAAACTGTTAAATCGCTGTGGCTGGCAGGCTGAGCCTGAGTCTGATGCCTCCCTGCCCCACCAGTTTTCACTGATGGCCCGGCAGGGAGTGCCAGGAAAGGGGGATTAGTGGCGGATTTGTGCCAGGTCATCTTCAGTCAGACCGGTCATTTTCATGACAGTATTGCGGTCAATGCCGTTCTGCAGCATGGTACGGGCAATTTTCAGAGTGGCCTGACGCTCACCTTCTGAACGGCCTATTAGCGTGTGCTCCGGTGGTTTGCACATGCGCAAATTTTTCAGCCCAAAGGAGGCTAATCATCACGGGGATTACGTTCAAATCCCCTGCGCCCTCTTGCTGCCCATTCAGCATTGAGTACTGAATCGCCACGGGTTTAACAGACACCTCAGAGTCATTTAAGATGGCTTAAAGAGAGGTGCCCATGAGCGGTAAGCGTTATCCCGAAGGGCACTGTTGCAAAGTTAGCGATGAGGCAGCCTTTTGTCTTATTCAAAGGCCTTACATTTCAAAAACTCTGCTTACCAGGCGCATTTCGCCCAGGGGATCACCATAATAAAATGCTGAGGCCTGGCCTTTGCGTAGTGCACGCATCACCTCAATACCTTTGATGGTGGCGTAAGCCGTCTTCATGGATTTAAATCCCAGCGTGGCGCCGATTATCCGTTTCAGTTTGCCATGATCGCATTCAATCACGTTGTTCCGGTACTTAATCTGTCGGTGTTCAACGTCAGACGGGCACCGGCCTTCGCGTTTGAGCAGAGCAAGCGCGCGACCATAGGCGGGCGCTTTATCCGTGTTGATGAATCGCGGGATCTGCCACTTCTTCACGTTGTTGAGGATTTTACCCAGAAACCGGTATGCAGCTTTGCTGTTACGACGGGAGGAGAGATAAAAATCGACAGTGCGGCCCCGGCTGTCGACGGCCCGGTACAGATACGCCCAGCGGCCATTGACCTTCACGTAGGTTTCATCCATGTGCCACGGGCAAAGATCGGAAGGGTTACGCCAGTACCAGCGCAGCCGTTTTTCCATTTCAGGCGCATAACGCTGAACCCAGCGGTAAATCGTGGAGTGATCGACATTCACTCCGCGTTCAGCCAGCATCTCCTGCAGCTCACGGTAACTGATGCCGTATTTGCAGTACCAGCGTACGGCCCACAGAATGATGTCACGCTGAAAATGCCGGCCTTTGAATGGGTTCATGTGCAGCTCCATCAGCAAAAGGGGATGATAAGTTTATCACCACCGACTATTTGCAACAGTGCCGGAAAAATCCCCTTCGCTGTTTCCCAGACCAGTAAAATCAAACCGGAGAACGGCGATAGCATTCTCTGTCAGTTTCCGCGCAATACGCGCCGCGCCTTTGAGGTCTTTGCCACACGTAAAACAATGAGCTAACAGCGCAAACGCTTTAGGATTTTCAGGAAGTTCAAGCAATCCGGCCAGTTCTTCACCAGCCGCATTTTTGAACGTAAATTTTAGTTTTTTCATAGGATATTCCAGGTCTTAAACTGATTTCATATGTTTGATCGCAGGGAAAAATAATCTTCTGCTCTGCATCTGGCATTACGCGTTTTCCTTCCTCTACTGGGGATGTGAAACAGAATTCATTCCGAATGCCTGTCCTCACCTTCCAGTTTGAAAGCTGATTATTGCTTCCTGTTCGGTGATCACTTACGCTATGCTACCAACTAGATGGTAGTTTACAAGAATTTTATGAGGTCTCACTGAATGGCCAATTGCGCGCTCATTCTTAAAATATCCCTGGCAATGCTGGCGTTTGCTGCAAACTCTATTCTGTGCCGTCTGGCCCTGCAGGGAGGCCACATTGATCCCCTTTCATTCAGCAGCCTCAGGCTGGCCAGTGGTGCACTCGTCCTGTCACCTTTCTTGTTTTATCACGCAAAAACTACATTATCGCTGTGGCGTCCGCTGAGCGGATTTTACCTCATGGTGTACGCAGTGCTCTTCTCTGTCGCCTATATCCATCTCGATACCGGGGCAGGTGCGCTGTTACTTTTTGGTGCCGTACAGTTTGCGATGGTGATCCACGGATTATTTAAAGGGGAATCACTCTCCGTTATGCGGGCTTGCGGTTTAGTTATTGCTCTGGCAGGAATTGCTGCCCTGCTGTTACCCGGGGCGAAGGCACCGCCGCTTTACAGTGCACTTATGATGATCGTTGCCGGATTAGCCTGGGCCGCCTATTCCGTCAGGGGGAGGGCGGGCCAGGCGGCCGGGGCTTCAACGGCGGCAAATTTTGTACTCGCCACGCCGATGGCTCTCGCTCTTTCGTTGCTGTTTATGAAGCAGGGTCACTATGATGCTGCGGGCATTGCTTTGTCATTGCTGTCCGGTGCCGCCGCCTCAGCCGGTGCATATGTATTGTGGTATACCCTTTTACCCTCTCTCGGCTCTATCACCGCCAGTACCCTTCAGCTCAGCGTTCCCTGTCTGGCAATGCTAGGGGGTGTGGTATTCCTGGATGAATCACTGACGGTCAGAACGATATTTTCTGCCCTGGCGGTGCTGACTGGCATTGTGATGGTGACACGCGAGAAATCCCCCCGTCAGTCGATGACAAAGGCGAGAGAACCTTAATAACGCAATTAATTCATGCAGTTGTGATGATTCTCTTATGTTAATCACACGAGCCAGTTTTCCCGCTCCGGCATCAGACTGACAGTAATACTGAGGTCGACGTTTCTGACTACACCTAAGGCAGGTTTATGAAATGAAATATGATTTTGATGAGTACGTAAGCAGAGAGAAAACAGACAGTCTCACCGTGGACGGCTGGCGGGAATACCTGTTTTCGGGACAGTCCGAATTTGCAATGCGGTATCCGGCAGAAGGGCTAATTGTAACGGCTCGCAATCGAAATCCTTCGGGCTCGCAATCAGCGCAATTTTCGGCTCAGATTAAGTGACAATGAAAATCCTCACAGGCTCACATTAAGTGATAATGAGCTCGCGTTTATCTTTTCCGGCTCGCCATTCATTGCCTCGGGCTCACAATAAATGCAAATGAAAATTCTCCCATTGCGTCACCAGTAGATAATTTATTGCTTCTTATGCTGGCGAAACAGGGCTGTCAAGACCCTTTCAATCATCTCTTTCACCACCTCAGATTTCGGACGCTCCAGCGCCGTCAACGCCAACCCTTTTTCCAGTGTGATAATAAAACAGGCAAACGCTTCAGGAGCAAGGTAAGCAGGCAGCTCTCCACATTGCTGCGCCTCTCGCGCTTCGTTTTCCAGCCACTGGGTAAATGCCTGCCTTTCATCGCGTAATTGTGCGGCAAGGCCTCCTTCATCAATCTGGAAAGCCAGTGCGGAAAAGGTCATGGCGCACCCCAACGGTTTACCGTCACAACTGAACAACGTAAAGGCGTCATGAAGAAAATGACGCATCCGTTGTTCGAAAGTTTGTGTTTGATCCTGCAGACACTGTTCCAGCCCCCCCAACCAGTGCTGGCGGTAATACATAAGCGCCGCCGCATACATCCCCTCTTTGTTACCGAAGGCCAGATACAGCGATGGAGGTTTCATTCCGGTTACATGGGTCAGGTCTGCTATCGAGGTTGAGGCATATCCCTTTTGCGCAAAAACCTGAAATAACGCCTCCGCCAGCTTATCTGATGAGATGAGTTTTGGCCTGCCAGTTTTTTTCTTTTCAATCATGGAGATAGCCTTATCTTTTAACTTAATCATTATGTTCATAGTATCATGTTTTATAGTTATCGCTAAAAAACAATTGCATCACTGAAATATTTACCTTATATTTTTTATTGATCACTACAAAATACGAACGGGATAGGCGTATGAGAAAGTTCATTATTGCTGCAATATTGAGTCTGAGCATCCTGCCCGTGCTGACACAGGCATCAACCGAAATCAACAATTCTCACCAGTGCGAATTGCTTCGCCTTGGGAGCATCAGTGTTTCAGGTGGCACGATTGATGAGTTGACTAGCAAGCTTGCAGCAAAAGCAGAAAAATCAGGCGCCGATTATTTCCGCATCACTTATTTAAATACCAATGCCCATGGATATGCCACTGCAACGCTATACGACAATGCAGGCGCTTAGCTGCAACATAAATTTGACAAGTTAATCTGTTACATAAGGGATGTGTGGCTACAGAACCCTTATGGCTTTTTACATACGCAAAGGAAAATATTATGAAAACAAACATTAAAGCGCTGTTTTTTGCTTCGCACCTGGCTTTATTTGGCGTGGGTTTCGGTGTCGGTATCTATGTACTGCCTATCCTCACCGCTGAGAAAAACTCCAGTGCTGATGAAATTAAGGAAGTTAAAAATAATGCCCGCTACACGGGGGCATTTTTTAAAAACCAAAAAGGGAGTAATGCTGTTCACTGGGTTGATGGAAAGCTGTATGTCTCCGATCAAGAAATCGCATTTGAAGGTAGCATTGCTCCAGGTCCGGATTACAAGATCTATCTGACCAAAACCCAGGCTGATGATCGTAATTCATTTTTAAAAATAAAAGAAGAATCATTATATATAGGTGATTTGAAAAACTACGGCAACTTCAAAAAGAACCTGCCAAATGGTGTCAATATTGATGAATACACCACTGTGCAAATCTGGTGCGAAAAATTCGAGCAATTTATTGGTTCAGCCCAATACAGGTAGTGGGGTAAAACACGGGTTACTGGAGTTATTTTCGCAAACAGATCATGACGCTCTCTGTGTGACTGGCGCAATGATCACCGGATACGCTCGCAATTAAGGCTATCGGACCTTAAGACTCTGTCAAAATAGATAAACTGGAATATCCATTTACCCATATGGGGTCGTCTGGCGTACTGCAATTCAGTCAGCAAATCTCATGGAGTAAAATCGTATTTTATGGGTGCACCCAAAGCATACAGTTTGGTGAGACAGTTTTTCTGTCTCATTTGGATTGTTTTTGTCTCATCTGCATGTTACGTTTTCCTCATCTAGAGTCTAACGAGACATTTTTCATAACAATGGCTTTTTACGGTTATGCCCGGGTTTCAACCAACGACCAGGATCTGGATTTGCAAATACAGACGCTTCGCGCCGCTGGCTGCGAAATCATCCGTTCAGAAAAAGCGAGCGGGACCAGCCGCGATGGACGAACTGAGCTGCAACTGTTGCTGGATTTTCTGCGTAAGGGAGACACGCTGATTGTCACGCGAGTCGATCGCCTGGCCCGTAGCATTAAAGATTTGCAGGATATCGTGTATGCCCTGAATCAGCAGGGCATTACCCTCAAGGCAACAGAACAACCTGTGGATACGCGCACCGCAGCAGGTAAGGCGTTTCTGGATATGCTGGGTGTCTTCGCTGAGTTTGAAACCAACCTGCGCCGTGAACGCCAGTTGGAAGGTATCGCTGCCGCAAAAGCCCGCGGGGTTTATCAGGGGCGCAAACCGCGCATCGATCCTGTTGAGGTCCGTCGGTTGTACGTTGAAGAGAAAATGGGCGCAACGGCGATTTCTCGCCAACTGGGGATCGGTCGAGCCTCGGTCTATCGTGTGCTGGACCGCGATGAGCAGCCGGCGTAAGGCCATTCCAACCGATTCTTTGTTGCAACTGCGACAACGGCTTGACCGTCTGCCACCAAAAAGTCCGGAACGCGCGGCCCAGATCACCGCGATGGCGCTACTCTATTGCATTTCCGTCACCACCGTCTATCGTACACTCCGTGCCTTCCAGAAACCTCACATTGCACACCGGCGTGATCACGGGAAACCCCGGATACTGCCGCCGTCCGAACTCGAATATTATTGTGAACTGATCGCTGCATTGAAATTACGTACCACCAATAAAGCCGGTCGTCATCTGTCCACGACGCGTGCCATTCAGTTGCTCGAAGAACATGGTGTGGAAACGACTCAGGGGCTGGTTAAACTTCCAAAGGGGTTGTTGCGCAGGCCAACGGTTAACCGCTATTTGTCCCTGTTCCGACTCGATCACTCACGTCTGTTACGGGAGCCACCGGCAGCGCGGTTCCAGGCTGAGTGCAGTAATGACTGCTGGCAGTTCGATATGTCGCCCTCTGATCTCAAATATATCGAATGTCCTGAGTGGATTGATCCGGCCCGTGGACAACCTACCCTGATGTTATTCAGCGTGGTGGACGATCGCAGCGGGGTTAATTACCAGGAATACCGCTGTGTGTATGGCGAAGATGCGGAGTCTGCCTTGCGTTTTCTGTTTAATGCCATGGCGCCTAAAAGTCATCCGGAGATGTCTCTCCAGGGGCGACCGAAAATGCTGTACCTCGATAATGGCCCGGTGGCGAAAAGCCATGTCTTCCAGAATGTGATGCAGGCGCTGCAGATTGACTGGCAGACACATATGCCGGCAGGCAAGGATGGCACCCGCACCACAGCCCGGTCAAAAGGCAAGGTTGAGCGCCCGTTCCGTTCCGTCAAAGAAGCCCACGAAACGCTGTATCATTTTCATAAGCCGGAGACTGAACAGCAGGCGAATGAATGGCTCTGGAACTACCTGATACGCTATAACGCACAACGACATCGCAGCGAAAAGCATTCCCGTGAGGAAGATTGGCTGATGCATTTGCCACCAAAGGGAGTGCAGGACATGTGCACCTGGGAACAGTACTGTCGCTTTGCCCGGGAGCCGGAGTCTCGCAAGGTGGGTATCGATGCCCGCATAACGATTGACGGGACAGCTTACGAAGTCGAACCCGACATGGCGGGTGAAACTGTTATCCTGCTGTGGGGCCTCTTTGATGACGAAATGTTCGTGGAGTTTGACGGTGAAAAGTGGGGGCCTTATTTTCCTGTTTCCGGCCCGATACCTCTGCACCGCTATCGGGCATTCAAACGCGGAAAAGCAGCGGTGCGGGCAGACCGTATCCAGTCATTGGCTCGGCAACTGAACTTACCTATCAGCGCCCTGTCCGGTTGTGACCTCAAACTGGTGGCCGATAGCGTTCAGAGCACGCGGGTGTTGCCACATCAACCCTTCGAGTCCACAGCGTTTGAATACTGTTTTCCTACCCCGGTGGCAGCGAAGCTGGCTATTGCGGCTGATCTGGCCACACCGCTGGCGAAATTATCGGATGAAGACAAGGCGTTTATCGACCAAGTACTGACAGACACGCTGATCCGCAGTGAGGTATTTGCCCGGGTCAGGGAGTATTTCCGCAACACCCAATCAGGAGAGGATCATGCGGGTTGAGGTAATGGAACATTATGGACTGGCGCAACCAATCGATCAGGCCGGTTACTATGAGACGGCTCACCATAAGCAGCTTATCAAGGATATCCGCGGTGCTATCCACGAAGGCCGGTTAATTGCCGTTTGTGGTGTGGTTGGCAGCGACAAGACAGTCACTCTGCGGCGTTTGCAGCAGCGTCTCAGGGAGGAAAATAAAATTACCGTAGCTCGCTCCCTGTCGATTGAAAAGCACAATATTAAACTGGCCACGCTCATCAACGCGCTCTTTTACGATTTGACGCAGGATAAACAGGTTCAGATCCCCAAACAGGGCGAACGACGCGAGCGTGAGTTACAGGAACTGGTCAAAAAAGGAAAGCGGCCAGTGGCATTGTTTGTTGATGAAGCGCATGACCTGAACGGGCATACACTGATCGGACTCAAAAGGCTGATGGAAGTTGTGGAGGACGGTGGCGGCCGGCTGTCGGTTGTTCTGGCCGGTCACCCCAAACTGCGCAATGACCTGCGACGCCCGACTATGGAGGAGATCGGTTATCGCACGGATATCTTTACGCTGGATGGGATCACCGGTAGCCAACGGGAATATATTCAGTGGCTACTGAAAACCAGTATGGGGAAAGGCAAGCCGGAAGACATTCTGACCGCCGACGCCCTCGACCTGCTGGCGATGAAACTACGTACCCCACTTCAGGTTCAACTACATCTGACGCTGGCCCTGGAGGCCGGTTATCAGACGGGAGAAAAGCCGATAACCGCCGCCCTGGTTGAATCGGTACTTTCCCGCCAGCTTGACGATTTGGAGCCGACATTAACGCGTCATGGTTATCGACTGAAAGACATGGTGGAGCAGTTTGATGCCAAACCGGCAGAAATCAGGGCCATGTTCAACCATCAGCTCGACCCTGCTCGAACAGCAGAACTGCGGGACAGGATGCTGGCGGTGGGGCTCCCGATATGACGAATTTCATTTGCAGTTATTGTGAGCCGAAGGAAATGGAATGCGAGCCGAAAAAGATAAACGCGAGCTCATTGTCACTTAATGTGAGCCCGGGAGGATTTTCATTGTCACTTAATCTGAGCCGAAAATTGCGCTGATTGCGAGCCCGGGGGATTTCGATTGCGAGCCGTTACAGCTAATCAACCTCTGGGTTGCTGACATGGCTTTTGCCACACCAGAGCCGATTCTTCAGGCCATCAGAGACCGTCTGGATAGAAAAATACTCGGCTACACTAAAATCTACGACGAAGAATACTATGAGATCTTTGGCAGCTGGTGTGAGCGACAATATGGTCACCGTTTCAAAACGGAAGACATTGTGCTGTCTCCGGGCATTATTCCCGCGCTGAACCGTCTCGTCCCGCTTCTGACCGACATGGATGACAGTATTCTTATTATGACGCCTTCATATGGCCCGTTTAAAAAGGCGGGTGAATACAGTCAGCGTCGCGTGGTGTACTCGGCGTTAAAAAAATCAGCAGGCGGCTGGGAACCTGACTGGGAAGACTTTGCACGCAAAGCCAGTCAGGCCGATTTACGTGTGAAAATTCTTTTCCTGTGTAATCCGCATAACCCGACCGGACGAGTCTGGCGGCCTGATGAACTTAAGCGGATTATTGAAATTTGCCTGGCCAATGACATCTGGGTGATATCTGACGAAATTCACTGCGACCTGTCCCGAAGCGGTATCGGTCATACACCGGCCGCCTCTCTTTTCCCTGATTCTACACGCATTATTACCTGCATGTCCTCGAGTAAAACATTCAATCTGGCCGGGAATTTGTTGGCAAATATCATTATTCCGGATCCCGGTGTCAGAAGCGAGTGGCGTCTCAGACACGACGAGTTCATCTCTCCACTGAGCCTGGCAGCAAACAAAGCGGCGTGGAGTGAATGTGATGACTGGCTTGTCCATCTGAGGGAATATATTGACGGCAATTTCCAGTACCTGCACGACTATCTCAAAAGCTATTTACCCGAAACCAGGTTCTCGATCCCCGAAGGGACATATCTGGCCTGGATAGATATTAGCCGCTACCTGCCCGACACCGCAGGTGAGGATTTATCGCTGTATTTTGCCCGGGAGTCAGGGGTCCTTCTTGAAGGGGGCTTGCTGTTTGTCGACAATGGGGACGGATATATCCGGTTAAATCTGGCCTGCCCACGGAGTATGCTGACAGCAGGGATGAAAAGAATTTCACAGGTACTGCGGATACCGGCTCCTCATCGTGTATAACCCCTTTCTCTCTGGCCGTTTTGTCCTGTCAGGATGTCGTCAGAACCCGGCATAACACCCTGTGCCGGGAACACAAAAGGCACGGATGAACAGGTCGTGAATATTCTTAGTGAAGCCTGCTGATGACATGTCTGGCGACAAAAAAATGCCGCCCTTAAGGGGCGGCTTATGCCAGCGTCACGGGGTTATCGTCTGACCGCCATGATGCCCGCATCGACATCCCAGATAGCGCCCGTCACCCATGAGGTTTTGTCAGACAACAGGAAGAGAATAGTGTTTGCCACATCTTCGGCAGTTCCGACGCGTCCCAGCGGGTGGAAATCGTTCAGCGACTTCATAGCATCTGCGATATCCGCTTTGTCCATGAAGCCTTCGTATATCGGCGTATGAACAATCCCGGGAGACACCGCGTTGACACGAATACCCGCGCTGGCCAGCTCAATCGCCAGATTACGCGTCAGGGCATGCAGACCCGCTTTTGCCATTGAATAGGCCGAGGCCGGCGAGTCACCCAGTGCAGCCTGAGCACCAATCGAACCGACGTTGACGATAGACCCTTCGAGCTTCGCGGCGAGCATGTTCTTCACGACATCCTGTGTAATAAAGAACGTGGCTCGGTTCAGCGAAAGATACATGTCATAATCGGCAAAGCTGTGCTCGGTAAATCCTTTGGGCATGAAGATACCGGCGGCATTCACCATCAGGCTGATATCGTGATGGTGAGCATTAATTTCCTGACGGATAGTTTCCATACCTTCTTCGGTCATCAGGTTCGCCGCGATGACCGCAACCGGTCCCAGAGGGCTCAGTTCTTTTTGCACCGCTTCGGCTTTGTCTTTTTTATTCCCGGTCAGCACGACACTGCCGCCCGCTTCCAGTACCATGCGTGCCACGGCCAGGCCCATGCCGCTGGTACCGCCGACGACGAGCAGTTTTTTACCTTTGAAAAAAGTGTTCATTTTCTGACTCCATTACTGGTGGGTAAGACGTTGCCGGCAGCGTGAAACTGCCGGCGGTTGACGGATTAAATACTGCAGCCATCCGTTCCGCAGGTCTGACCCGCAGTGGCTGAAAATTCGGTTTGCTGTTCATCCCAGACCTGACGCAGGGCATTCAAAAAGTTATCTGCTGCCTGAGCCCCGCTGATGGCATATTTTTCGTTCATCACAAAAACCGGAACGCCGCTGAGGCCAATAGACTGTGCGTGGGCTTCATCGTCGGAAACGGTGGCGCGAAAATCGTCATTTTCCAGGGCGGCTTCAGCGTCAGCTTTCGGCATACCGGCTTCTACGGCCATGGCAACGAGCTGCTGACGGTCAAAGAGAGAGCGACCTTCGGTGATACTGCCATGATAAAAACGTTCTTCCACCGTGTCCGCAATTCCGGCCTTACGCGCGGCAACCAGCAGGGTGTGTGCATCTTCTGTATCACCAAACATCATGCCGTCGAAGTTGTAGATCAGACCTTCAGATTTACCGGCGGTGCCCACCTGATTCATCATCAGCTCCGCTGAATGCTGACTGCCCAGCTTTTTAACGATGGCATCCTTAAAAGGCATCGCGGGAGTACCACCGGCCAGACGGTAGCTGTGATGGCGGATCACCACCTGGTCGCGAAATTCAAAGCGATTCAGACCCTGTTCAAATCTTTTTTTAGCAATCCAGCACCACGGGCAGACCAAATCTGACCAGATATCGATGGTAAGGGTGGGTTTCAGCGTTTGCATAATGATTCCTCAAAGACGTTGGGCGGTCGGTTCTCACTTATCAGAGAACCGCGACCGTATGGGATTTATTGCGCCTGCCAGACCGGGTAATCGGTATAGCCTTTTTCCGGGGAACCACTGACGCCGTAGTAGGTGGCGCGGTCACTTTCTGCCAGTGGCCAGCCGTTTTGCATTCTTTCAACCAGATCCGGGTTAGCGATGTAGGGCACACCAAATGCCACCAGATCCAGCTCATCATCTTCCAGAGCCTGCTCTGCGATATCACGGGTAAAACCGCCGGCAGCGATGATGGTGCCTTTAAACGTGTTGCGAAAACGGCGGCGGAAGCCTTCCGGAAGTGGCGCTTTGGTGTACACCGGCTGATAGTAAAGGTGTACGTAGGCCAGTTCCCGCTGACCGAGCGCGTCGGTGATGGCTGACCAGGTTTGCTCTTCACCTTCATACGGCGCGAGGTCATAAATGCGGCCGAACGGTGACAGGCGCACGGCAACGTGGCTGTTACCCACGGCTTCCGCCACGGCGTCAATGGTCTCCAGCAGGAAACGCTGACGATTTTCCACCGAGCCGCCGTATTCGTCGGTGCGGGTGTTCAGTTCGCTACTGAGGAACTGGTCAAAGATGAATCCGTTTGCCGCCATGATTTCCACGCCGTCAAAGCCGGCTTCCATCGCCAGGCGTGCGGAGTGCACGAAGTCTGCAGTGATGCGTTTAACTTCATGCGTTTCCAGCGCGCGTGGCTGGCTTGGTACAACCGGGCCCGGTTCTCCGGATTCGGTCAGCGCAAAAACGGTGGTATTGACCGCCTGAACGGTGCCCGCTGAAACCGGCGCTATGTGGCCTGGCTGAAGAGAGACGTGAGACATACGGCCGACGTGCCAGAGCTGCGCGAAAATACGGCCACCTTTGGCGTGAACCGCTTGTGTCACTTTACGCCAGCCCTGGACGTGTTCGTCGTTGTAGATACCAGGGGTATAAAGGTAACCCCGGCCTTCTTCTGAAACCGGCATCCCTTCGGTGATGAGCAGGCCAGCAGAAGCACGCTGTGCATAGTACAAAGCCACGACCTCATCCGGCACGTCATTCATGGTGCGGGTGCGGGTCATCGGTGCCATGACTACACGGTTTTTTAACGCCAGGCCAGACAGATTGTAGGGGGTGAAAAGCTTACTCATCGTATACCTCACAAAAAACAAAAAGGAGTATCCCGGCAGGGATTTGCACAGCCCGGCAGTATCATCGACTGGACGTCGCGCACTGGAGTTGCATAAACATCTGATGGGTGGCAATATGCCAACCATCTAGTAGGTAGGTCAATGGGTGTGTCGTATTTTTTTGTCATAACGCAGCCATTCCTGAATTGTCACTCATTTTGCGAGGTCATCACCATGCGTACATTAACAGCTTATAACGAAGATAATTTCCGCCAGATAGAGCAGTACAAAGGAATATCGGTGGTACGTTTCTCTGCACCCTGGTGTCCGCCCTGTCAGGCCAGCGAAGAAATGTTCAGTCAGTTTGCAGACCGGCTCGATAGAGATATTCAGGTGGGGAAAGTCAATGTAGATCAGGCGCCGGTGCTGACAACCAAATACGAGATCTGGGGGCTGCCGTCTGTGCTGATATTTCATGAAGGGCAATTAGTTAAACGCATACCGGGTGTGAAACCTGCATCGGTATATGCTCAGGCTATTGCGGACATAAAAAAAGGGCAGTAATGCCCTTTTAACGTGGAATTTATTAATGCTTAACCGCGTGCCTGACCGACGGCATCCAGAGTGCGGGCTGAATGAATGACCGCCGCGCCAGCGTTGAGGTTAATCGCCACGCCCAGCGCTTCAGCAATTTCAGCGTCGGTTGCACCGGCTTTCACAGCGGCGTCGGCGTGAAAAGCAATACAGCCGTCGCAGCGGGTTGTGACTGCGCACGCCAGGGCAATGAGTTCACGCACTTTTGCGCCCAAAAGGTCAGTTTTGTTACCTGCGTTGCCCAGGGCAACCACGCCTTTCATGGTCTCGGGGGTCAGTTTGCCCAACTCGCCTAAACGTTGCATTAACTCTGAGCGATAGTTGTTCCAGTCCAGCATAGTGTCATTCTCCTGAATGAGGGGTATTAAGAAGCAGTTTTATATACTTAAGGCTGTTGGCGAAGACTTCGGGTCTGGCCGTTGCATGCGCCACTACGCTTGAGCCTTCACAGACATTAATGATCATCAAAGCAATATCTGATGGTTCGGCATGGGATGAAAACTCACCTGACTCCATGCCCGCCCTGACGACTTTTGTGAGCCACTCGATTTGCATATCGAAATAAAGTGATGTCTGTACAGTAATTGCCTGAGGCAGATTGGCGGTCTCTGCTGACAACGCACAACACAGTGGCAGTAGCGAAGCTTTATGGCTTTGCGCGAAGATATCGATGTAAGCCGCAATTCTTCTCTCCGCGCTTTTCTCAGTCGCCTCTATCTGCTCAAATACGCGTTGTGTATCAGAGAACGCCTGTATTACCACCTGCTCACCCAGAATATCTTTGGTCGGGAAATGGTGATGAATACTGGCCTTGGTGATACCCACTATTTTTGATAAATCAGCATAGCTGAATACTGAATACCCTTTTTCGCGCATCAGGTGTTCTGCTTCGCTGAGCAGCCGTTCCCGTGTCATGGTTGTCATAATTACTCCATATAATCTACTAGTTGATAGATTATATTGTTGCTATTTTTCCGTAGCAAGTTGTATCACTGACTCAGTATCGTGCAGAGCTGAACGTCACTGCCATCCTGCATTCTGAATGGCAGCATTACATCTCTGACATCACGCCAGGCGTGTAATCATTTCAACCGGATTAGCCAGAGTATCGTGGATTGGCGAATTCTTTTGCATTTCGCTGACCAGCGCTTCTAACTCCTCGCGACTGGCGGTCTTGCTCGTAAGGTGAACATCGACGCGAATAGATTTCGCACCTTTACGCACGTTGCTGTCCAGCCCAAGGAAGCCGTTGAGGTTGATATCGAAATTAAGATCCAGCGGCACTGTTGCAAATAGTCGGTGGTGATAAACTTATCATCCCCTTTTGCTGATGGAGCTGCACATGAACCCATTCAAAGGCCGGCATTTTCAGCGTGACATCATTCTGTGGGCCGTACGCTGGTACTGCAAATACGGCATCAGTTACCGTGAGCTGCAGGAGATGCTGGCTGAACGCGGAGTGAATGTCGATCACTCCACGATTTACCGCTGGGTTCAGCGTTATGCGCCTGAAATGGAAAAACGGCTGCGCTGGTACTGGCGTAACCCTTCCGATCTTTGCCCGTGGCACATGGATGAAACCTACGTGAAGGTCAATGGCCGCTGGGCGTATCTGTACCGGGCCGTCGACAGCCGGGGCCGCACTGTCGATTTTTATCTCTCCTCCCGTCGTAACAGCAAAGCTGCATACCGGTTTCTGGGTAAAATCCTCAACAACGTGAAGAAGTGGCAGATCCCGCGATTCATCAACACGGATAAAGCGCCCGCCTATGGTCGCGCGCTTGCTCTGCTCAAACGCGAAGGCCGGTGCCCGTCTGACGTTGAACACCGACAGATTAAGTACCGGAACAACGTGATTGAATGCGATCATGGCAAACTGAAACGGATAATCGGCGCCACGCTGGGATTTAAATCCATGAAGACGGCTTACGCCACCATCAAAGGTATTGAGGTGATGCGTGCACTACGCAAAGGCCAGGCCTCAGCATTTTATTATGGTGATCCCCTGGGCGAAATGCGCCTGGTAAGCAGAGTTTTTGAAATGTAAGGCCTTTGAATAAGACAAAAGGCTGCCTCATCGCTAACTTTGCAACAGTGCCATTTTTCCAACACCAACTTCTCATCCAATATTTCGGACCTGCTTTGCGCGGTAGATTATCTCCGCCGACAGTACGAAGCGCCTTCTTTGCTCATCGGCCATAGCCTGGGGGGATCGGCCATTCTGTCTATTGCCGGCGAAGTTCCTGAGGCAAAGGCCGTTGTCACCATAGGATCACCCGGAGAACTGACACACGTAAAACGTCTTTTTAAGGATGATGTTGAAAACATTAACCAGCATGGAGCCTATCCCGTTGAGCTGGCCGGGCGGGTATTTACCTTAAAGAAACAGATGCTGGACAATATTCAGGAACACAAAATCGCTCATAAGGTGTTCGCCATGAACAAGCCTCTGCTTATTTTTCATGCGACTGAAGATGATACTGTGTTAATTGAGCAGGCCGAAAAAATATTCAAAGCAGCAAAGCATCCCAAGAGTTTCATTTCGTTGGGTAAGGCGGATCACCTTCTGACTCATGCTCAGGATGCTGAATACGTTGCCGATATCATTATATCGTGGAGCGAATGTTACCTATAAACAGAGTAAATGCGTTCAAACTCGTAGCGCAGAGGGCGATTTTCTGCAGAGATCGGACGCTGTTTATGCTGGACTGATTTTGCGATAAAGGCTTAGGCCGATGCATACAGGCGGGGCTGAATAAGGGTGAGGCCCTTGGGCGAGCATCCTTCATGCACCGGCTGAATGAAATCAGGGATCTGGGGGTGGGAGGATCAGCGTTACCACGCCACCGGCGCTGACACTACATACGGCGGCGATAACACTCTGGAATACGGTTTATATAGAAAGAACCATTGAGCCGCTTAAGCAAAAAGGAGTCCCTGTTAATGAACTGCTGGTCTCTCATCCTTCTCCACTGCTGTACAAAATATAGTCTTAGCGTGGGATAATTAATGAGATGGTCACTCCCTCCTTCCCGGTACTATGCTGAGGACAGGCTTTCATTCGGAGAACTATCATGGAAAACATTGCGCTCATTGGTATCGATCTGGGTAAAAACTCTTTCCATATTCATTGCCAGGATCGTCGCGGGAAGGCTGTTTACCGTAAAAAATTTACCCGGCCAAAGTTGATCGAATTTTTGGCGACATGCCCCGCTACAACCATCGCAATGGAAGCCTGTGGCGGTTCTCACTTTATGGCACGCAAGTTGGAAGGGTTGGGGCATTCCCCAAAGCTGATATCACCACAATTTGTCCGCCCGTTCGTTAAAAGCAATAAAAACGACTTTGTCGACGCCGAAGCTATTTGTGAAGCTGCATCGCGTCCGTCTATGCGTTTTGTGCAGCCCAGAACGGAATCTCAGCAGGCAATGCGGGCTCTGCATCGTGTCCGTGAATCCCTGGTTCAGGATAAGGTAAAAACAACCAATCAAATGCATGCTTTTCTGCTGGAATTTGGTATCAGCGTTCCGCGAGGTGCTGCCGTTATTAGTCGACTGAGTACCCTTCTTGAGGACAGTAGTTTGCCTCTTTATCTCAGCCAGTTACTGCTGAAATTACAACAGCATTATCACTATCTTGTTGAGCAGATTAAAGATCTGGAATCTCAGTTGAAACGAAAGTTGGACGAAGATGAGGTTGGACAGCGCTTGCTGAGTATTCCCTGCGTTGGAACGCTGACTGCCAGTACTATTTCAACTGAGATTGGCGACGGGAAGCAGTACGCCAGCAGCCGTGACTTTGCGGCGGCAACAGGGCTGGTACCCCGACAGTACAGCACGGGAGGTCGGACGACATTGTTAGGGATTAGCAAGCGGGGCAACAAAAAGATCCGAACTTTGTTGGTTCAGTGTGCCAGGGTATTCATACAAAAACTGGAACACCAGTCTGGCAAGTTGGCCGACTGGGTCAGGGAGTTGTTGTGTCGGAAAAGCAACTTTGTCGTCACCTGTGCTCTGGCAAACAAGCTGGCCAGAATAGCCTGGGCACTGACGGCGCGACAGCAAACTTACGAAGCATAAAGGCAGAAATACACCAGTTTAAACAATCATTCATCTGGTTTTGCGAATACTGATATTGATGATACTAACGGCCCACCGGCCTGTTGAGGAACCTGTAAAACGGAAAGGCTCATTGAAGCCGTATATTTTCTGGAGGTTCATCAGGCGCGGAACTCATCGAGGCGCGGGAATAAAATCCCATTCAGACGCCGGATAGATTCAAGCAAGCCAACTTGTCGTCAAAATCGGTGTTGCAAAAACGGGAGTGACCATAGATTCGTTTTCTGAGACGACCCCTAGCGGTGCGTACAATGAAGCCTTTATGTTAAATAGGGGCTTTTGTTGTCCGGAAAAGGCTGAGCAAAAATACGATAAACAGTGTCATACCGGTAACCAGCATGACATAGCCGGCTGTTGGGTTATAAGTCAGACAGAAGGCTGTGCAGGCACTGGGGGCGTGTATGCGAAAAAGCCCGGCAAAACACAGACTGGCCGAGAGTCCGTAAAATAACGATCCTGCGATAACGGTCAGCATAATTCTAAACATTGTCCCTTTGTCCCTTTGACCCTAATCATCCTCATCTTTTTTCTAATATGCCCCTTAAAATCAGGATGTTGATTGTTTTGTATGCAAGAAATGGACTAAAGAAATTTGTTTGTGATCCCATTCTCGTTTCTGCATATGAACAAAAAAGCCCCGCACATGGGCGGGGCTGAATGCTGCGAGTCTGCGACGGTGACTTATCCCGGAAGCGTCCAGTCAGGTCGTTCAAAATGGCAGGTATAGCCGTTGGGATTATGCTGCAGGTAATCCTGATGCTCTGGCTCTGCAGACCAGAACTCACCGGCCTGCTCTACTTCTGTCACCACGACTCCGGGCCAGACTCCTGAATCATCTATTTCACGGATAAGCTGGTTTGCCTGCTGCTTTTGCTCCTCTGTGGTGAAAAAGATGGCTGAGCGGTAGCTTGAGCCGACGTCATTACCCTGACGAAGTATTGTTGTAGGGTTGTGAATACTAAAGAAATATTCCAGTAGTTTTCGGTAGCTCAGTTTATCCGGGGAATACACCACCTTCACCGCCTCCGCATGTCCTGGGTGGTGCTGGTATGTCGGGTTATCATTACGTCCGCCGGTATAGCCCACTTCGGTGCTGACCACGCCATTGAGTTTGCGGATCAGCTCCTGGACACCCCAGAAACAACCACCGGCAAGGATTGCCACATCAGTTTTCATGCTTATCTCCTTTCTCAAACAGGGGAAGAAATTCACCGTATCCTTCTGTTTCCAGAGCGCCTTTCGGGATAAAACGCAGTGAAGCCGAGTTAATGCAGTAACGTAATCCACCGGTATCCTGTGGCCCGTCAGGGAAGACGTGTCCCAGATGGCTGTCACCGTGATGGGAACGCACTTCAGTACGCACCATGCCGTGACTGAGGTCGCTCAGGTTGCGGACGTTGTTTTCCACTGGTTTGCTGAATGCCGGCCAGCCACAGCCCGAATCAAATTTGTCCTTCGACGAGAACAGTGGCTCACCGGAGACGATATCCACGTACAGTCCGTCCTCAAAGTGGTCGTCATATTCTCCGGTAAACGGGCGCTCAGTGGCGCTTTTCTGGGTGACGCTGAACTGCAGTTCCGTCAGTGCCTGAATGGTCTGTGGGTCTTTTTTATACGGTTTGTTCATATCGCTCTCCTGACAAATCTCACTCACCGGGACGGGTCCTGCTCATGAATAAGATCCAGATAGTGTTTTTCAAAGTCCGGGTTGGCGGGGAGCGACTTATTTTCCAGGTAGCGCTCTAAAAAGTAGCGGGGAGTGATCCCCGCCCGAAAGGCGGCTTCCATGCCTCTCACCATGAACCCGGGAGTGGTGTCATATTTGCTGGCCAGAAATATCAGGCTGCTGCGTAATTCAGGGTCACCCCATGGCTGACAATGCGTCAGACGAGCGGGGTTTGTGCACGGCGCTGAGTTGCTTCGCCCTCCGGTTAATCAGTGTCCGTCGCAGGTCATGACGCAACAGCACCAGTCCAGCCCCAATCAGAAGAACATCCTTGATAATGAAGCTGTCAATGCGACCCAGCTGCGGCAGAAGGCTCAGGGTGACGATGCCGGTGCCTGCCACCATCAGGGCGCCTGCTGCACCCACTGCCGGCCGGAAAAATCCGGCAATCAGGGCCAGAAGGGTGATATTTTCCACCACGCCGAGTGCGTAGCTGAGCCCCTGAACGCCGAGAGCCGGATACAGCGCACCGAGCCAGGTGCCTGGCAGCAGGTGGTGAAGGGCATTGGCCTCGAAGGCAAACCATTTGTAGGTGCCAAACAGGGCGAAGATGAAAATCACTGACAGCCGCAGAACCATAATGTCCAGGCCTGACGTTTTACGAAGTAACCGGCGCAGTTGTGTCTCGACGTTATTTTTCATGGTGTGTGTCCTTTTATTTTCGTTTTGTGTTTATGCAAACAGCGTGGCGCGGGCATGAACGAAACGGGCCTGCTCAAGCTCAGAAATCAGATAAGCGGCAGCGCCATGTTCAAGGGCTTCGCGGATAACCTCCCGCTCCAGCTCATCCACGGAAGACACCCAGCCAACAGAGAGTGTACGGACCGGTACCAGAGCTGCTTTTTCTTCCTCAGTAAGATCGGATTTGATGATGACCGGTCCATGGGCTTTACGGGTGAAGACAGCGATAACGTCGTTGATAAGTGCTTTCATGATGATGCCCCCTGCATGTCTGTTTTATTGTGTTGTCGTGTTGTTAATATTTATTCTACCTACCAGTAGATAGATTGGCAAGGGGTAACTGGAAATTAAACGCAAGGAAAGTCTTAATGTCTTCTGAGGCCCCCGGAATACAGGCGTTGTCAGCGGTGATTTTTTTGAGTGCTGGCTGCCCCGGTTAAACCGGGGCAGCCACAGGCGTGGCTTTACGGGCGGGAGAGTAGCTGAATAAGCGCGCTCATGGTGCGGGAACAGGCATCATGAGGAGGGATCCGATTGAGCATCAGGGCCCCTTTAATGGCGCTGCCGATGATAATGGCCACGTCAGCCGGCTCAGCAGTAAAAGCCAGTTCACCGCTTTCACGACCCGAAACCAGCACACTGGTCAGGATGCGCAGGTCGGTTTGTGCCAGTCGTGAGGTGGCTTTCTGAAGAGGTTCTTCAAACAGGGCGCTGTCGGACAGCATGGCGTGAATGCCACACATCTGGCCGCTGTCGGCGCATTTGAGAAATGCGTCCATATAACCCTGCAGACGGGCTTTACCCGGTGGCAGCTGTAACAGGGCAGCTTCCAGTTTCAGCAGGCTGGCCTCCTTGTATTCACAATAGGCAAGCCCGAGGTCGGTTTTGGTCTGAAAATGGTAATGGATACTGGCCTTCCGTATTCCCAGACCGTCAGCGAGATCAGCATAGCTGAAGCCCTGGTAGCCGTTCTGCTGGATAAGGGTATCAGTCAGTTCAATCAGACTGTCATGGGTGGACATAATGTTCTCCTGGCACCTGCGGGTGCCTGTTATTCAGACACAACTGCGCCCGGAAACCAGAAGGGTTCCGGGCGCAGTTGCGAGGGTAACGGGTATTCAACGATACAGGACAGCGGTACCGGAAAGTTTATTCATACCGGTGGCACTGGTGATGCGGTAGTGTGTGGCCCCGGCATCAGCGGCTTTCATATCCAGTGAGGCCACCAGGTCATCCAGGGTGGTGAAGCCACCGGAAGAGACCACCCCAATTTTTTGCAGCGATGCTGCTTCGCTGCGGGAAACCATTTGCGGGCTGGCGGCATAGCTCAGTGCGCTGGCGGACAGGGCGATGATGGCAAGGGTGGTTTTGATGATGTTTTTCATGATGACGCTCCTGATGTTCTGTTGTGTGTTTTTGTTTGTGTGTCGTGTTGTTAAAATCAAATATACCAACCAGTAGATAGGTTGGCAAGTGTTAATTGGGGTCCGCTTGGAAAACGAATCTATGGTCACTCCCGTTTTTGCAACACCGATTTTGACGACAAGTTGGCTTGCTTGAATCTATCCGGCGTCTGAATGGGATTTTATTCCCGCGCCTTGATGAGTTCCGCGCCTGATGAACCTCCAGAAAATATACGGCTTCAATGAGCCTTTCCGTTTTACAGGTTCCTCAACAGGCCGGTGGGCCGTTAGTATCATCAATATCAGTATTCGCAAAACCAGATCAGTAATTCTTTAAACCGGTGTATTTCTGCCGTTATGCTACATAAGTTTGCTGTCGTGCCGTTAGGGCCCAGGCTATTCTGGCCAGCTTGTTTGCCAGAGCACAGGTGACGACAAAGTTGCTTTTCCGGCACAGTAAATCCCTGACCCAATCGGCCAATTTGCCAGACTGGTGTTCCAGTTTTTGTATGAATACCCTGGCACATTGAACCAACAAAGTTCGGATCTTTTTATTACCTCGCTTACTAATTCCCAGCAATGTCGTCCTACCTCCCGTGCTGTACTGCCGAGGTACAAGCCCTGTTGCCGCCGCAAAGTCACGGCTGCTGGCGTACTGCTTCCCGTCGCCAATCTCAGTTGAAATAGTACTCGCTGTCAGTGTTCCGACGCAGGGAATGCTCAGCAAGCGCTGTCCAACCTCATCTTCGTCCAACTTTCGTTTCAACTGGGATTCCAAATCTTTAATCTGCTCAACAAGATAGTGATAATGCTGTTGTAATTTCAGCAATAACTGGCTGAGGTAAAGAGGCAAACTATTATCCTCAAGAATGGTACTCAGTCGGCTAATAACGGCAGCTCCTCGGGGAACGCTAATGCCAAATTCCAGCAGAAAAGCATGCATTTGATTGGTTGTTTTTACCTTATCCTGAACCAGGGATTCACGGACACGATGCAGAGCCCGCATTGCCTGCTGAGATTCCGTTCTGGGCTGCACAAAACGCATAGACGGACGCGATGCAGCTTCACAAATAGCTTCGGCGTCGACAAAGTCGTTTTTATTGCTTTTAACGAACGGGCGGACAAATTGTGGTGATATCAGCTTTGGGGAATGCCCCAACTCTTCCAACTTGCGTGCCATAAAGTGAGAACCGCCACAGGCTTCCATTGCGATGGTTGTAGCGGGGCATGTCGCCAAAAATTCGATCAACTTTGGCCGGGTAAATTTTTTACGGTAAACAGCCTTCCCGCGACGATCCTGGCAATGAATATGGAAAGAGTTTTTACCCAGATCGATACCAATGAGCGCAATGTTTTCCATGATAGTTCTCCGAATGAAAGCCTGTCCTCAGCATAGTACCGGGAAGGAGGGAGTGACCATCTCATTAATTATCCCACGCTAAGACTGTTTTTTGTACAAAGCGGTATCGACTGTACGTAATGAGCGGTATTTTCCGGATCCCAGCTTAAGATTATTACGCCAGACGTAATCTCCACTCAGATTGATATGTTCCCAGCCCAGGGGAGAAAGATGAGAGACCAGTTGCTCATTTATCGGGATACCCTTTCGTTTTAGTGACTCAATAGCTCTTTCTATATATACCGTGTTCCACAACGTGATCGCTGCTGTCAGTAATGTCAGCCCGCTGGCGCGATAACTCTGATTCTCCAGCCCACGATCCCTTATTTCACCCAGACGGTGCAAAAAGACCGCTCGCGCAAGGGCATTACGGGCCTCACCCTTATTCAGCCCCGCCTGCACGCGTCGGCGCAGACCGGGATCACGGAACCAGTCCAGCATAAATAGTGTCCGTTCGATGCGGCCAATCTCTCTCAGCGCTTTGGCAAGTCCATTCTGTTTTGGGTAACTGGCTAACTTTTTCATCATCAGTGATGCGGTGACTGTCCCCTGCTTAATCGAGGTTGCCAGGCGCAATACCTCATCCCAGTGCGACTCAATGTCTTTGATATTTAGGCAGGTTGTTGATATGACAGACTGAAGCCCCGGATAGCGCTCGGCCTTTCCATGAATAAACAGCCGCTTGTCATGAAGATCACGGATCCTTGGCGCAAAAGCGAATCCCAGCAGGTGCATCAGGGCGAAAACATGTTCAGTGAAGCCTGCGGTATCGGTGTAATGCTCGGTAATTTCCAGATCGCTTTCATGGTACAGCAGGCCATCAAGCACGTGGGTTGAGTCGCGCACCCGGCTGATCACTTTGGCGTAGAACGGGCTGTATTGGTCTGAGATATGCGTATAAATCTGCACGCCCGGCTCCTGACCATATTTAAGATTGACCTGACCGGCATAACGTCCGTGACTGCCTACCCGAAAGTTCTGCCCGTCTGACGACGATGTTGTCCCGTCGCCCCAGAATGCGGCCAGAGGCCGCTCTTTCTGTGCGTTGACCAGCTCGGCCAGTGCCGCTGAATAAGTTTCATCCCTGATGTACCATGCCTGAATACCTTCGAGTGACGATCTTGTGGCCCCAGGGCAGGATTCCGCCATTTTTGTCAGCCCAAGGTTGATGCCGTCAGCCAGAATGGTGGTCAGCAACAGTCTTCCGTCTTTTGGTCTGACGTTATTATTTTTGAGGTGCGCGAAGTGACGCGTAAATCCCGTCCAGCTATCAACTTCTTCCAGTATCTCCGTAATTTTCGGATGGGGAAGCATGCCATAGACCAAATCTGCAAAGGGCGAAACACCTGAAGGAACGCTGTTCTCCAGTGGAGTGATTTTTACGCCTTTATCTGAGATATCTACATCGGGCAAATCACCGGCAAGCGCCATCGCGTTAACTTCTTCCAGCCGAGATGCAAGAAGAGTCATACGGGCCTGAAGGTATGCCTGGCTATCGGTCTGAACGGCCAACTGTAACTGGTCATTATGTCGGGATTTCTCAAACTCAGCAGTCGGGATGAGATAATCATCAAAATTTTTGTAGCGGCGCGATCCTTTTACCCAGATATCACCGGAACGTAATGGGCACTGTTGCAAAGTTAGCGATGAGGCAGCCTTTTGTCTTATTCAAAGGCCTTACATTTCAAAAACTCTGCTTACCAGGCGCATTTCGCCCAGGGGATCACCATAATAAAATGCTGAGGCCTGGCCTTTGCGTAGTGCACGCATCACCTCAATACCTTTGATGGTGGCGTAAGCCGTCTTCATGGATTTAAATCCCAGCGTGGCGCCGATTATCCGTTTCAGTTTGCCATGATCGCATTCAATCACGTTGTTCCGGTACTTAATCTGTCGGTGTTCAACGTCAGACGGGCACCGGCCTTCGCGTTTGAGCAGAGCAAGCGCGCGACCATAGGCGGGCGCTTTATCCGTGTTGATGAATCGCGGGATCTGCCACTTCTTCACGTTGTTGAGGATTTTACCCAGAAACCGGTATGCAGCTTTGCTGTTACGACGGGAGGAGAGATAAAAATCGACAGTGCGGCCCCGGCTGTCGACGGCCCGGTACAGATACGCCCAGCGGCCATTGACCTTCACGTAGGTTTCATCCATGTGCCACGGGCAAAGATCGGAAGGGTTACGCCAGTACCAGCGCAGCCGTTTTTCCATTTCAGGCGCATAACGCTGAACCCAGCGGTAAATCGTGGAGTGATCGACATTCACTCCGCGTTCAGCCAGCATCTCCTGCAGCTCACGGTAACTGATGCCGTATTTGCAGTACCAGCGTACGGCCCACAGAATGATGTCACGCTGAAAATGCCGGCCTTTGAATGGGTTCATGTGCAGCTCCATCAGCAAAAGGGGATGATAAGTTTATCACCACCGACTATTTGCAACAGTGCCTGCTTTTCTGCTGGAATTTGGCATTAGCGTTCCCCGAGGAGCTGCCGTTATTAGCCGACTGAGTACCATTCTTGAGGATAATAGTTTGCCTCTTTACCTCAGCCAGTTATTGCTGAAATTACAACAGCATTATCACTATCTTGTTGAGCAGATTAAAGATTTGGAATCCCAGTTGAAACGAAAGTTGGACGAAGATGAGGTTGGACAGCGCTTGCTGAGCATTCCCTGCGTCGGAACACTGACAGCGAGTACTATTTCAACTGAGATTGGCGACGGGAAGCAGTACGCCAGCAGCCGTGACTTTGCGGCGGCAACAGGGCTTGTACCTCGGCAGTACAGCACGGGAGGTAGGACGACATTGCTGGGAATTAGTAAGCGAGGTAATAAAAAGATCCGAACTTTGTTGGTTCAATGTGCCAGGGTATTCATACAAAAACTGGAACACCAGTCTGGCAAATTGGCCGATTGGGTCAGGGATTTACTGTGCCGGAAAAGCAACTTTGTCGTCACTTGTGCTCTGGCAAACAAGCTGGCCAGAATAGCCTGGGCCCTAACGGCACGACAGCAAACTTATGTAGCATAACGGCAGAAATACACCGGTTTAAAGAATTACTGATCTGGTTTTGCGAATACTGATATTGATGATACTAACGGCCCACCGGCCTGTTGAGGAACCTGTAAAACGGAAAGGCTCATTGAAGCCGTATATTTTCTGGAGGTTCATCAGGCGCGGAACTCATCAAGGCGCGGGAATAAAATCCCATTCAGACGCCGGATAGATTCAAGCAAGCCAACTTGTCGTCAAAATCGGTGTTGCAAAAACGGGAGTGACCATAGATTCCGTTTTCTGAGGCGACCCCTATCTGGATAGCAACCTGTTTTAGCTCAGGAGGGAGGTGTTCCAGATTGATATGATTATCACCCGAAATGTCATCATCCGGACTTTCGAAGAGCCAGCCGTAACTCATAAGGTCTCCTGTTCTATTTCACAAATTTCCAGACACCTGACGGTACCCGGTCATACAACTTTCCCATCGTCATCTCCGCCAGCCGGTGATCAACCGCGGCATTGAAATGCTCAAGCTCATCATCTGACAGAGAATATTTATTTTTTTCTATAATCCTTTCCAGGGTTTCCTTCGATGTACAGCGCCGTAGTCGTAAAATCCATTCCTGTTTCGTCATTGGTTTTTTATATCCTTAGGTGTCCCGGTAGTTTCATTTTGGAAGAAGCTTTCCTTTCAGCCAGTTATGAGTGAACCATTTTGCATATATGATGTAACCCACAAAAGTTAAGAGTGCGGACAGACTATATATCCGGAGAACAGGTACCACGTGATGAAAACGTATCATCTGACCGGATTCATCTGCCAGACTCATTAATACATTGCTGTATGTTTCAGTCTGAAAAAACTCGTAGTAAGGTACCATCACAACATGAAGAAAAAATAAATTAAGCAGATACGTCAGAGAAAACGCGTGTTCCTGCCCGTTATAGGGCGCATACTGCGCAAAGGCGAACATCCATCCGGTGAAAAGCAGAAAACACATCGTTAAATACACCACCACCCATATCGCTGTTTTCATCACTGCCCCTCAGTTATATAATTTTTCTGTAACGCAAATTTCTTCAGGCGTTATGGCCCGTGCCGTTCTGCTTCAGATAATCACTGATGCTCAGGCCGGACAAGCGAATTTTATCAGAAATCTCCCTGAACTGCTCCTCCCAGCCGTCCTGCAGCTCCCTGATTGCCGCGATCTGGAAAGCAACACTGAAAGGCGTTCTGCCCAGTTTCTCGGAAAGCCAGAACAGATGCCTGCCAATCTCTTCGTCCGGTACCGAATCGAGCGCATCACTCAGTAAGGTTTTTTCGTCTTCCTGCCAGGGATGACCGGCTCGCGGAAAACGCGGATCAGGCTGGCGGTCTTTTTTCTCCCTTTTTTCCCGTCTGGCAACGGTCGGCGCATCGCCTTTTTTCAAGCCGACGCGCGCTTTCATGGCGCCGATAGCGGCGACGGCCAGTACCAGCGTTTCACGCTCCTGGCGCGTGAGCAGGCTGTCCTCGCAAATCAGGGTGTTCAGGTTATCGATCAGCTTATTCAGCCCGGGTTCAGTGACTTTCATTTTATGCTCATATTCCTTGTGTGGTGGCGATCAGTCCCGGCTCTCATTCACCTGGACGGTGACCGGCAGGCCTGCATCAAAACAGGCCTGATACCAGCTGGCCACCTGCAGGGGATCGCCCTCTTTTATCCGGCGTATGCCGCCGGCATCCGTCAGCTGCAGGCAGGTGGTACCGTCCAGACGGATCACGTAGGCCGCTTCCCTGATCGTGTAATGGCCGTCATCCAGCTGCAGCTCCACCGCGTCACCGGCAGCCGTCTGGCGTAACGGCAGACGCCGGACGTCTGTCAGTCGTTTTCGTGCCGTTTCAGCCTCGCGTGCTTCCTGGAAGAGCGGTTCTGCAGTGCAGCGACCGGCCTCCGTCAGCTCGACGGCCAGCTGCAGGTTCGGGGCGCGCAGGGTGCGCAGCCAGCCCGCGGCTTCCATGCGCCGGCAGGAGGCGCGCAGGTTCGGCCCGTACACCGGGGCGTCCCCGCCCTGCTCCAGCACCCGCTCAATATCCCGCGTCGCCACCGGGCCCGGCCGTTTCGCATCAAGGGCGGCCAGCACAATCAGCACCCGGCGCTGCAGCGGCGACGGACGTCGGGATTTTTCCCGCATCATTGTCCCTCATTCCTCTGGGAAATGAGCGTTTTAAGCCGTTTATAGTCTGCTTCGACCCGTGTTGTGGCCAGGCCAGTGTGTCCACGCAGCGCCAGGAGATACCAGAAGCGGAGGATGTCATGAGCCTTGTTCACTTCCCAGACATAATGGGTGCCATCCCTGCGAAAATCGCATTGCTTTATTTCCTCTTCTGCCATCTGCGTCATCTGCTCATAGCTGAGCGAAAACAACATATCTTCATACATCCTGCACACTCCGTCTGAACATGTCCGGTTTAATCAAAAATCATACTTCGTATAATTTACATCACATTTAGAAAACATCATATCAGATATGATTTTATAATTAATGAAAAATATCACATTCAGTATGATTTTATGTACTTGGCTTGATTATCATATCCTTTGCGCGTTTCCCGCCGTGCAGATCCGAAAATTGTCTTAAGCGGATCCGCACGTCTTCTTTTATGAATGGTAGTCCCCCTATACCGTAATTTTTCTGCCCCTCTGTGCATTACAAGCCGTTGTTTAACATTCTCAATCGTTTATGCTTTGAGGGTCTGTCAGCACAGCGACAGATACATCGTCCAGCCGGGCATTCTGTCCGGGGGACAAAACATCAAAACGATGGAGATTAAGCCTATGGCTTATGTTAATCCTTATATGAAAGGTGGTGGAAAATATGAGTTCAAAATCAGGGGTAAACCCAAACGACGAAGTTAATCAGACTGTTGAAACTTCTCTAAATGCAGGCATGAATGAACAGGACGTGGCATCTCTCGATAAAATCGGGAAGTTACAGGACGAACAGCTCCAGCGGTGCGGAATGACTGTGCCATCAGGAACTGAGGTGTTCCGGCTTCAGCTCGGTAGTCACGGCGGAAGCAGTGTCTTTTTCAATCGTAATGGCGAGGATTGCCGTTACAGTCTTAATGATGGTGAGAATGGCTCTATGTACGTGGCCAAAACTCCCGACACGGCAATGAAGGAAGTTTTTCAGCATAAAACAGGGCTCAGGGAATCAGATCTCGATAATTACATAATGGGTACAGTAGTCATTGAGAAAGATATTCGGGTCCTTCAGGTCAGTAAGCTGATTAAATGCAGTGATTTAAGGTTGAATGATGTAACAACTTCAACACGTGCAGTGACTCATCAACTGGCTGAAAAAGTTCATTCAGCAGGGTTTGATGGAATGGAGTTTCCGTCAAATGTCACCAGTGACCCATGCCTTGTGCTATGGCATGACGATCCGGCCGGAACCGGGATGGCCATAACCCGGAGCCAGACAAGTCTCAGTCAGTTTGAGTATCAGGGTAAGGAAGCGGCAGATATTCTTGTTTATGACCTGGGAATTCCTGTTGAGGAATAATTGATAAAGGGGGGGCAAGCACCCCCTTTCATTAAACGGCGTTCTGTGTGCCATAGTTGCGAGCCAGCCGGCGTAATTCATTCATCACTTTTTCATCCGGATTGCCTTTCAGAACCTCGGCGACGGTAAACGAACGCCCTGCAGGGTTCAGCCCATCCAGGACAGTATTTCTCTGTTCCATAAAGAAAGAATACTTCATTCGGTCACTGAAGCTGCTCAGCATAGTCAGCAGTTCGGCCACACCCCGGAGCACGCCTTTGTCCGAGATCCCTTCCTCATCAGTAAACTGAAACACCGGGTAGTAAAACTCACCGTCAATATCAAGAGCAAGTAACTGATCGGTATCTTTCCAGGTTTTAACTGTGGGTTTACTCTTGCCCACCATTTCTGCAGCTTTAGCTGAGGTGTAAACCCCGCCGTCATTTTCCAGTCTCTGAAGGAAAAGGGCCTTACTGTGTAAACGTCGCTGCTGACGTTTTTTTTCAGGCGTCAGGCTGTTAACTGCGCGATTTTCAAGTAACTTCAGGATGACATCCATGGTAAAAACCGCATCGGTATTCCCCATACTTTCAGGAGCAATCGGTGTTTTACCTGACCGAACTTCCTCTACCAGATCCTGAAAAAAATTCTCAAGACGCTCTGCAGCAATGCTGTTGTCCAAAAAATTATGCATAGTGGAGGAACGATCATTACCGTTTCGTTTTTGAGTTGATGTGTTCATAAAACCTCCTTTTCGATTTCATGCTTTATAGACTACGTTAAATCGTTAAGTTGTGCAAGTTTTGTTCTCACCCCACCTTTTATAGTTTTTAACTATTGATTATTGAATTTTCTTCGGTATTAATTATTTCGTCATTTGAGATCCGAAAAAAGGTTGTTCCGGATCTGCTTTCCGGCCTCCGGTGCGCAGCGGCCCGGAAACACAAGATGTAGCGGTGTTCCTGGCTGACGATGACGCTAGATGTTGTGTCCCTCCCCTGCCCCGTGACCCGGCGCGCAGCAGCAGAAAACAGTGCTTCGCTTACTTCCTGACCGTGGTACACTTCCGGAAACTGCGGAATAACATAAAAGTCGGATCTGGCCGGAATGGCCATCCGGTAATTTAATTACGTGGTTATATGGCTGCTTATTATTTTAGTATGTGAAAATCACTCTCGTGAAAGTCACTGTCGAGACAGAGTGGCACTCATCTGACGATGATTGAGGTGTGGTAAAATTGCACGGCTAACTATTCAACTGAGGAAAGGACATGTTTACTGCATTCAATGAGAGAAATGATTTCAGTTATGCTTTTGAAAAAATCCGTAATGCGATTTCCGCGCCAGGAGAAAATAATCTTTATGCTGCAACAGAATTAGGTCTTGGCATTCTGCTCCGTAAATACGAGCAGTTTCGCCAGGAACTGGATGCGGCCGGTGAGCTGGGAAACTGGGAATATGATCTCGATACCTACAATCACTGTATTGCGGTGCTGCAACGTTACTTCACCGGCAATCCATCCGGACTGACAGAACGTGATGCCCGGATTTACAGCCATTACCTGCAGAC
>NZ_CP133866.1:0-9552 GCF_031432835.1 Enterobacter cloacae complex sp. EB5 | reverse complement strand
CTCATTCCACGCCTGACACTCAGTTCCGGGAAGGCAGTTCGCTCCAGGATGGACTGTATGCACGAACCCCCCGTTCAGTCCGACCGCTGCGCCTTATCCGGTAACTATCAACTTGAGTCCAACCCGGAAAGACACGACTAATCGCCATTGGCAACGGCCATTGGCAAACAGGATGTGCGAGAATGTCTCAAGAGTTCTTGAAGTGGCGGCCTTAGTGAGGCTACACTGAAAGGACAAATTTGGTAACATGTCCGCTCAAGACTGTTACCACGGTTAGGGGGTTCCCCAGGATTACCTAACCTTCGAAAAACCACCTGCCAGGGTGGTTTTTTCGTTTACAGGGCAAGAGATTACGCGTACAGAGCACGGATCTCAAGAAGATCGTAAGAAGAAAGTTAACATGAGCGTTTTTATCCCTCAAAAAGAAGGCTTCTAGTTATAGAAGCCTTCTTTTTGAGGGATAACTTATATTTTTTTAAAAAAAATCATGCAATAGCATGTTTCTTCTCAGAACTATCAACAATGTGTTTCCTTTCTATGATTTCATGAGCGGGAATCACTCTGTCTATTTCTTCTTGCAATCGAGGGCTACTAGTAACCTCCCATAAATCAACAGACTGCTGTATATTTAGCCAGAACTTTGCAGTGGTATCGAAGGCTTTAGCCAACCTAAAAGCCATATCGGTAGACAGCTTTCTATTATTGTTAACTAAAGCACTGGCAGAGTTTCTATGCACATTCAACATTTCAGCCAAGTCATTGATTTTTAAACCACTTGGTTCGAGATATTCATAAAGAATAATATCCCCTACAGTTGATGGTTTTCTAGTTGCTTGGGACATGCTTTACTCCTAAATTTTTTACTTCTCTCTGTTAGATGAGGAAGATAAGTATTTCGTCTATTACCAGCTGTAGCGATGAGTAATTATCTTAAATATAGTCACGTCATTTTTTTTATTAATCATTATTTGTAATGACATTTTAATGTAGGTGAGGGAACGCCTCACCTACTTGTTTTATAAGATAACAGCCACGACCTGTTATCTATCGGTAATCATGTGGATCGAGATACAAATCCTCGACTCCGTTTTCACCCCACTTAAATATCAAGCGGTACTTCTCATTCACCCGTATGGATGAATACCCTGTCAATGGAGGGTTGAGATTCTCAAATCGGTTTCCCGGGGGAGACCGCAAATCTCCAACTTTATCAGCAGCATTCAGCATATCCAGCTTGCGACCTAATGAAGCACTAATCGCAGTTGGAATCTTTCGATTGGCTTTACCATATTTGTAAAACTGGTATAGCCAATCGTCTCGAAACTGAATGCGGCAATCATCATGTTCATGATCTTGCTGCATTTTTCTTTTACCTCAATTTTTGCCGCAACTTGGCAATTTTTTCGATCACCTTCTTACCTCCGATATAGTACAGCAAACATATCAAATGCACAACAGCACAGTGCACTTGTGCAATCAATGGCTATGCTGTAGAATGCACTCATGCACAGTGCGGGTGTGCAAAATAAATGATAATTTGGAGGTTGCATGGCTCTTGTTCGCTCAGGAAACAAAAGCAAGATTTTTGAAGCAGATACGAAGTTTAACTCGGTTTTTGACACTGAATATAAGCCGGGAGAAACATGTGAATATGAAGGGATTTATAAATGTACCGGTTGCGGTAAAGAAGTAACTATCGCAGGCGGGAAAACAATCCCACCACAAAACCACCACCAACATACCCCCGCGCAAGGGAACATTCGTTGGCAATTGTTTGTTTATGCTCAGTGAGGTATAGAAAATGGCAGATCGTCGACCACTCAACCCACACGTTGTCGTTCCTAAACCAGGCGGCGGAACTCAACCTCGTGACCGTAACAATGACGGAAGGGTCAGAGGAAAACGCTCAGATGCAGGAAAGCCACGAAAATAACAGCAAGCCGCCAGCCTGGCGGCTTTTTTATATCTGCAGCTGATACTGATTTACCATAACATCCGTTGGGCGCACCGCTGAAACGGGGTTGGCTGCGTTTCCGGTGCCAGACGCGAGAAAGTGGCGACAGACATAACGAAAAAACACCAGAAACGCAGCCGCTGAATATTACACTGGTGCATAGTCATGCAGCCAGATGCATGGATGTTAAAGTCACACTAAAATCCGCGCCAATGCCTTAAAAACCGACAAATGCTTCTCCAGCCAGTCCCACAGCTCCGCCGCCAGATACAGGCAGTTAAGCAATGATTCAATGAGATTTAACAGCTTCATTTCCCGCTCCTGAATAAGTCGTGACCTTTTTGATCACGAACCTATTTAGCGGGAGAAATAAGAGCCCCTCTTCGTGCGGGTTGTCAGCTGCCTGGATGGTTTAAAGTGTCGGCCCGCGGTAGGTTTTCTGCGGCTGGCGCTCCAGCTCCAGTGTTTTCTGATACTCATTCTCCCTCTGCCGGAGCTCGATGGCATTCAGTTCCCGGACAAGCGGCGCAGCTGCTCGCTTAAACTCAGCACCTGCGTGCTCAAGTCCGACACGCGCTCGTTCAGCACCGCGTTCTCCCGTTGCATAAGCCCACACATGCTCCGCCATTCCGCGAAGGCGCTCTCCCATTCGTCCAGCCTTTGCGAGTAGTCCTGCTGTAGCTGCTCTAATGCGCTCAGCAACTGCTTTTCCAGCTCTGTCATTTTCCGCTACTCCTGTTTCAGGCGGATCCATGTCGTCCCGTCGTAGGGGATGGCTTCGGTTTGCATCCCGGGCGGCAGGATAAGAAACCTCCGGCCGTCGCTGCTCTCCTGATAGCGCACTCCCCACGTCCGGGCAGTCATTTTCGCCAGGGTATCTTCCTGCTGACGAAGATGCGTGTAATTGTCGGTTATCTGCTGCCCCTGCCACCACAGTATGCTCCCGCTCGTGCCGATCAGCAGCGCTGACACCATCAGGATGGTGAACCATGTCCGCCCGGCAGTCCGCAGTACGCTCCGCCGGTTTTTCTCCATCGCCTCGCTCATACTCTGCTCGTGTGCGAGGATGGCGTCGCTGATTCTCCTCGCGCTTGCGCTCAGTTCCGCTCTGACAGACTGCTCGTGCTCGCTGAATGCGGCTTTCAGCATCTCGCCGGTACTCTGCTGCTGCGCTTTCGATTGCTGCTCTAAGTCCTTCGCCAGCGTTAAAAGACTGCTCATAGATGGCTCCCTTCAGTCGGATGTTTCGCCCCCCGTCCGGGTCGGCAATGCTGATACTGCTTTTCGTGGTGCGCACCACCTCAAAACCTGACCGTTCCAGCGCCTCAGTGACGTCCTGACGGTTTTTCAGCTCCCCGGACGAAGCAAGGGTCAGCAGTCCGCGCGTGATGGCTTCAGTGGCCTCCTGCTTCGTTTTCGGCAGTCCGGACGGCGTGACCAGCGCCCGGCGGTTTTCCGGCGCGTTCGGGTCATGCAGCCCCAGTCTGCCGTTCACGATGGTCTGCCAGGCATCGATGCGCGGCCGGTCGGCGCGGTCGTAGTACGGCTGGAGCCGCCTGCCGGTCAGCAGTTCGGTATTGGGGATCAGAAAGTTCAGCTCCAGACGCCCCTTGTCCGCGTGCTCCACCCACAGAATGCTGTACTGATCTTTATCGAGTCCGGGCATCAGAACCCGCTCGAAGCTGGCCATCAGTTTTTCCCGCTGGCCGGGAGGCAGATCGGCCTCCGCAAACGACAGTACGCCGGAGGTGTATTTCTTCACGTAAGGCGACGCGTCAATCAGCTCCCGGACTTCTTCCGGCTTCCCCTGCAGGACGCTGGCGCCTTCACGCTGCCGGTCTTTACCCAGCAGATAGTCCACCGGCCCGGCGCCACCGCCGCGACCGCGTGGATGAAATTTAACGATCATCGTCCGTTCCTTTCTCAAGAACGGCGTGCCGCAGCCGCTCAAGCCCGGCATCGATGGCCATCAGCGCCGCCACAATCTGTACCCTGTCATGGCCGGTGCCGCCGCCGGCGTTAACACGGCGGGCTATCTGGTTCAGGTTATTGCCCATACCGGCAAGCTGGCGCAGCAGCGCCGGCGAGAGTGAGGGGAGCTTTCCGGTGCGCGCAGGCTTTTCGTCCAGGCAGGTCTGCCGCATCCACGCCGCCAGCGGCCTGCCGTCGCAGCGCTCAAGCAGCCGCCGGTGCTCGCCCTCCGTCACCCACATGGTGAGCATCTTGTTCCGTTTCTCTGACAAACCGGCCTCCTGATAACGCCGGGACGGGCGGGAAAGCCTTTCCCGGTCGGCGCGGGGTTGGACAAGCCGCAGGCGCGTCAGTGGCTTTTGGCGGGTTTCGGGGCGCAGCCCTGAACCAGTCACGTAGCGCTAGCGGAGTGTATACTGGCTTAATATGTTGGCACGGATACGGAAATCAGTGAAGTGCTTCATGTGGCAGGAGAAAAAAGGCGGCAACGGCGCGTCAGCAGAATATGCGATACAGGATATATTCCGCTTCCTCGCTCACTGACTCGCTGCGCTCGGTCGTTCGGCTGCGGCGAGCGGTGCGGGCTTACGAACGGGGCGGAAATTTCCTGGAAGATGCCAGGAAGAAACTTAACAGGGAAGCGATAAGGCCACGGCAGAGCCGGTTTTCCATAGGCTCCGCCCCCCTGACGAGCATCACAGAATCTGACGCTCAAATCAGTGGTGGCGAAACCCGACAGGACTATAAAGATACCAGGCGTTTCCCCCTGATGGCTCCCTCGTGCGCTCTCCTGTTCCTGCCTTTCGGTTTACCGGTGTCATTCCGCTGTTATGGCCGCGTTTGTCTCATTCCACGCCTGACACTCGGTTCCGGGTAGGCAGTTCGCTCCAAGCTGGACTGTATGCACGAACCCCCCGTTCAGTCCGACCGCTGCGCCTGTTCCGGTAACTATCGACTTGAGTCCAACCCGGAAAGACACGACAAAACGCCACTGGCAGCAGCCACTGGTAACAGGATTAGCAGAGCGAGGTATGTAGGCGGTGCTACAGAGTTCTTGAAGTGGTGGCCTAACTACGGCTACACTGGAAGGACAGTATTTGGTATCTGCGCTCTGCTGAAGCCAGTTACCAGGTTAAGCAGTTCCCCAACTGACTTAACCTTCGAAAAACCGCCTCCCCAGGCGGTTTTTTCGTTTACAGAGCAAGAGATTACGCGTACAGAGCACGGATCTCAAGAAGATCGTAAGAAGAAAGTTAACATGAGCGTTTTTATCCCTCAAAAAGAAGGCTTCTAGTTATAGAAGCCTTCTTTTTGAGGGATAACTTATATTTTTTTAAAAAAAATCATGCAATAGCATGTTTCTTCTCAGAACTATCAACAATGTGTTTCCTTTCTATGATTTCATGAGCGGGAATCACTCTGTCTATTTCTTCTTGCAATCGAGGGCTACTAGTAACCTCCCATAAATCAACAGACTGCTGTATATTTAGCCAGAACTTTGCAGTGGTATCGAAGGCTTTAGCCAACCTAAAAGCCATATCGGTAGACAGCTTTCTATTATTGTTAACTAAAGCACTGGCAGAGTTTCTATGCACATTCAACATTTCAGCCAAGTCATTGATTTTTAAACCACTTGGTTCGAGATATTCATAAAGAATAATATCCCCTACAGTTGATGGTTTTCTAGTTGCTTGGGACATGCTTTACTCCTAAATTTTTTACTTCTCTCTGTTAGATGAGGAAGATAAGTATTTCGTCTATTACCAGCTGTAGCGATGAGTAATTATCTTAAATATAGTCACGTCATTTTTTTTATTAATCATTATTTGTAATGACATTTTAATGTAGGTGAGGGAACGCCTCACCTACTTGTTTTATAAGATAACAGCCACGACCTGTTATCTATCGGTAATCATGTGGATCGAGATACAAATCCTCGACTCCGTTTTCACCCCACTTAAATATCAAGCGGTACTTCTCATTCACCCGTATGGATGAATACCCTGTCAATGGAGGGTTGAGATTCTCAAATCGGTTTCCCGGGGGAGACCGCAAATCTCCAACTTTATCAGCAGCATTCAGCATATCCAGCTTGCGACCTAATGAAGCACTAATCGCAGTTGGAATCTTTCGATTGGCTTTACCATATTTGTAAAACTGGTATAGCCAATCGTCTCGAAACTGAATGCGGCAATCATCATGTTCATGATCTTGCTGCATTTTTCTTTTACCTCAATTTTTGCCGCAACTTGGCAATTTTTTCGATCACCTTCTTACCTCCGATATAGTACAGCAAACATATCAAATGCACAACAGCACAGTGCACTTGTGCAATCAATGGCTATGCTGTAGAATGCACTCATGCACAGTGCGGGTGTGCAAAATAAATGATAATTTGGAGGTTGCATGGCTCTTGTTCGCTCAGGAAACAAAAGCAAGATTTTTGAAGCAGATACGAAGTTTAACTCGGTTTTTGACACTGAATATAAGCCGGGAGAAACATGTGAATATGAAGGGATTTATAAATGTACCGGTTGCGGTAAAGAAGTAACTATCGCAGGCGGGAAAACAATCCCACCACAAAACCACCACCAACATACCCCCGCGCAAGGGAACATTCGTTGGCAATTGTTTGTTTATGCTCAGTGAGGTATAGAAAATGGCAGATCGTCGACCACTCAACCCACACGTTGTCGTTCCTAAACCAGGCGGCGGAACTCAACCTCGTGACCGTAACAATGACGGAAGGGTCAGAGGAAAACGCTCAGATGCAGGAAAGCCACGAAAATAACAGCAAGCCGCCAGCCTGGCGGCTTTTTTATATCTGCAGCTGATACTGATTTACCATAACATCCGTTGGGCGCACCGCTGAAACGGGGTTGGCTGCGTTTCCGGTGCCAGACGCGAGAAAGTGGCGACAGACATAACGAAAAAACACCAGAAACGCAGCCGCTGAATATTACACTGGTGCATAGTCATGCAGCCAGATGCATGGATGTTAAAGTCACACTAAAATCCGCGCCAATGCCTTAAAAACCGACAAATGCTTCTCCAGCCAGTCCCACAGCTCCGCCGCCAGATACAGGCAGTTAAGCAATGATTCAATGAGATTTAACAGCTTCATTTCCCGCTCCTGAATAAGTCGTGACCTTTTTGATCACGAACCTATTTAGCGGGAGAAATAAGAGCCCCTCTTCGTGCGGGTTGTCAGCTGCCTGGATGGTTTAAAGTGTCGGCCCGCGGTAGGTTTTCTGCGGCTGGCGCTCCAGCTCCAGTGTTTTCTGATACTCATTCTCCCTCTGCCGGAGCTCGATGGCATTCAGTTCCCGGACAAGCGGCGCAGCTGCTCGCTTAAACTCAGCACCTGCGTGCTCAAGTCCGACACGCGCTCGTTCAGCACCGCGTTCTCCCGTTGCATAAGCCCACACATGCTCCGCCATTCCGCGAAGGCGCTCTCCCATTCGTCCAGCCTTTGCGAGTAGTCCTGCTGTAGCTGCTCTAATGCGCTCAGCAACTGCTTTTCCAGCTCTGTCATTTTCCGCTACTCCTGTTTCAGGCGGATCCATGTCGTCCCGTCGTAGGGGATGGCTTCGGTTTGCATCCCGGGCGGCAGGATAAGAAACCTCCGGCCGTCGCTGCTCTCCTGATAGCGCACTCCCCACGTCCGGGCAGTCATTTTCGCCAGGGTATCTTCCTGCTGACGAAGATGCGTGTAATTGTCGGTTATCTGCTGCCCCTGCCACCACAGTATGCTCCCGCTCGTGCCGATCAGCAGCGCTGACACCATCAGGATGGTGAACCATGTCCGCCCGGCAGTCCGCAGTACGCTCCGCCGGTTTTTCTCCATCGCCTCGCTCATACTCTGCTCGTGTGCGAGGATGGCGTCGCTGATTCTCCTCGCGCTTGCGCTCAGTTCCGCTCTGACAGACTGCTCGTGCTCGCTGAATGCGGCTTTCAGCATCTCGCCGGTACTCTGCTGCTGCGCTTTCGATTGCTGCTCTAAGTCCTTCGCCAGCGTTAAAAGACTGCTCATAGATGGCTCCCTTCAGTCGGATGTTTCGCCCCCCGTCCGGGTCGGCAATGCTGATACTGCTTTTCGTGGTGCGCACCACCTCAAAACCTGACCGTTCCAGCGCCTCAGTGACGTCCTGACGGTTTTTCAGCTCCCCGGACGAAGCAAGGGTCAGCAGTCCGCGCGTGATGGCTTCAGTGGCCTCCTGCTTCGTTTTCGGCAGTCCGGACGGCGTGACCAGCGCCCGGCGGTTTTCCGGCGCGTTCGGGTCATGCAGCCCCAGTCTGCCGTTCACGATGGTCTGCCAGGCATCGATGCGCGGCCGGTCGGCGCGGTCGTAGTACGGCTGGAGCCGCCTGCCGGTCAGCAGTTCGGTATTGGGGATCAGAAAGTTCAGCTCCAGACGCCCCTTGTCCGCGTGCTCCACCCACAGAATGCTGTACTGATCTTTATCGAGTCCGGGCATCAGAACCCGCTCGAAGCTGGCCATCAGTTTTTCCCGCTGGCCGGGAGGCAGATCGGCCTCCGCAAACGACAGTACGCCGGAGGTGTATTTCTTCACGTAAGGCGACGCGTCAATCAGCTCCCGGACTTCTTCCGGCTTCCCCTGCAGGACGCTGGCGCCTTCACGCTGCCGGTCTTTACCCAGCAGATAGTCCACCGGCCCGGCGCCACCGCCGCGACCGCGTGGATGAAATTTAACGATCATCGTCCGTTCCTTTCTCAAGAACGGCGTGCCGCAGCCGCTCAAGCCCGGCATCGATGGCCATCAGCGCCGCCACAATCTGTACCCTGTCATGGCCGGTGCCGCCGCCGGCGTTAACACGGCGGGCTATCTGGTTCAGGTTATTGCCCATACCGGCAAGCTGGCGCAGCAGCGCCGGCGAGAGTGAGGGGAGCTTTCCGGTGCGCGCAGGCTTTTCGTCCAGGCAGGTCTGCCGCATCCACGCCGCCAGCGGCCTGCCGTCGCAGCGCTCAAGCAGCCGCCGGTGCTCGCCCTCCGTCACCCACATGGTGAGCATCTTGTTCCGTTTCTCTGACAAACCGGCCTCCTGATAACGCCGGGACGGGCGGGAAAGCCTTTCCCGGTCGGCGCGGGGTTGGACAAGCCGCAGGCGCGTCAGTGGCTTTTGGCGGGTTTCGGGGCGCAGCCCTGAACCAGTCACGTAGCGCTAGCGGAGTGTATACTGGCTTAATATGTAATGGCACGGATACGCAAATCAGTAAGTGCCTCATATGGCAGGAGAAAAAAGGCGGCAACGGCGCGTCAGGAGAATATGTGATACAGAATATATTCCGCTTCCTCGCTCACTGACTCGCTGCGCTCGGTCGTTCGGCTGCGGCGAGCGGGGCGGGCTTACGAACGGGGCGGAAATTTCCTGGGGGATGCCAGGAAGATACTTAACAGGGAAGCGATAAGGCCACGCCAGAGCCGTTTTTCCATAGGCTCCGCCCCCCTGACGAGCATCACAGAATCTGACGCTCAAATCAGTGGTGGCGAAACCCGACAGGACTATAAAGATACCAGGCGTTTCCCCCTGGTGGCTCCCTCGTGCGCTCCCCCGTTCCTGCCTTTCGGTTTACCGGTGTCATTCCGCTGTTATGGCCGCGGTTT
>NZ_CP133864.1:0-63588 GCF_031432835.1 Enterobacter cloacae complex sp. EB5 | reverse complement strand
AGGGGAACAGCTTGCCATCGAGCGTGATGAAGTTGATATTGCCTTTACCATGCCAGGGACTGGCCGGACGTTCAAAAGGTAACATCCGCAAGCCTTCACTCAACGGCGGATAATGCAATGAGCCAGGTGTGGCCGTCGTCAGCCCCGGAACGGATGCAATCAGTGCGCTACCTGGATTGCCATATGTCTTGGACACACCTGATACACCCCAGCCTTCAATCGCCTTAGTTAAAGCCGCCAGGTTGCGTTTGGCTTCATCCTTAGTGTCACCCCAGGTGGCAAAGTTGATGGCCATGATAGCCGTTGGATCGGTTTCGCTCTGGGCCCCGACATAATCCATATCACGCGCGATAGTACCGAGTGAGGGAATGAAACGAAGGAAAGAGACGATCACTGATGGCCAGAACAATGCTTTTTTGCCCCCGCCCATAAAGTCATATTTTATCCGGTACGGGATTTTCCGGTTAATCGCGTTGAATAACTGCTTAAATTTGACAGGGTGAAGTGGTGGCAACTCAAGGGCAACAGAACCGTAATACTTGCCATCGCAGTAAATCAGGCCACCATCTTCTTCCAGTTCCCCTTCCATGATCTGGATATTCAGCCGCGGCGGCAGCACTGAGTCGATATTGCCTTTCCGTGGAGCGCCATAGACTCGCAGATTTTGGTCAAACGGCGTGCGAGGGTACCAGTTTTCTGATGTTGAGTTCCGGAACAGCATCTGACGCATCATTGCGCCGGCGTGTTTGACATCGAGGACATCAACCAGAAGCCCCATCCCCGACTCATCATCCCCCTGAAGCATACCAATCAGCCGCCAAAGCATCGCGTCATGCGTGATCTTCAAACCTTCAAGCTGAAATTCGATTGGGTTCTGACTGAAGCGAGTCTGCGGGATATCCTTCATAACGCCGGCAGCTTTTGCCTGCTCGTTTTTAAGTTCATCCTTCGCAATCATCCCCTTCGAGGTATACAGCACGATGTAAGCGCGTTCACGGCTGTAATGGGCAGCGATTTTTTTTGCGTCATCGGCGATCAGGTCTTTAATGTCTATCTGCAGGCGCTCTATTGCTGCTACCTGCGGTTTATAAACATTATTCAGCTCTTCCTGGTTCTTGGTAAAGTCGCGCTCAAACACCACAGACAGCTTATGGCCACTGTTAATAAAGGAATTCGACAACGAGTTTGAAAGGTGCATGATGAAGTCATTAAACGACTTCTCGTCAAACGATGATTTAGCGCCCTGAATCTCAATAACGGTAAGAAAATCGTTGTTCTTCGTGGTCAGTATGTACGGAGCCCTGATTTCAGGATGCTCAACGCGATCCTGCGACGTAAGCCCTACAACCGTTGTCAAATCACAGTATTTTAACGAGTCATTTGACGTAAGATTGCGTGAGATACCTTCGATCACATCCTCAAAGAAAGAAATCATTTAAAACCTCTCTTACCCTTGTAAATTTCATTCCAGTCACTTACATCCGGCAATTCGTCTGACTCTGCGACAGAAGTGACAAACTCATCGTCAAAATTCATGGGAAGTAACTGATGGTGTTTTTTTATCAGGTGCAGTAAATCGTATCCATCATCACTGCCGGTTTCGTTTAGAACTACGTCAGTTGTACTGAGCAATATCTGTTTAAGTTTCTGTGCCTTTTCACGGTAAGAATCGTCCGTTGACTTTTCCGCCTTTGCAATTGAACGAAACAACAGGCTGTAGAGTTTTCGGTTTGTATTTCTCTTCAGCAGAAGTCCGGTTTGAGTCTCTAGTTTCATTTTCTCCGGGTGTTCGAGCGACAGGCATACAGAGCAAAGCATTCTCTCTTTCTGTCCATCTTCTGCGAGGGAGAAAACATCTTTGCTCTTTATCCCGCACACATGGCATCTGGCAGGTTGTTCATTCCTGGTGAGCTTAAAATCTTTCATGGGGGAACTCCGGTATTGGCCCCGCAAGGCGGGGCCGAAAGGACATTACAGGGTTGCGTCAACACCAACAGTTGAACCAACAGAAGAGATCCATGCGGTCAGGCCGACCAGACAGGCTCCAACAACCATTGACCAGAAGATGAAGCCGCCACTGATATCTTTCCCGCGTTTGTTTTTGAGCCACAGAGCAACAAGACCTACGATGAAGCAGACAACACCAACCACTTTACCAGCGGTAATCAGACCAGGCTGGGTACTGGCCATACCTTCCGTGAAGGTATTGATCTTTTCCCAGATAGTCGTTTCAGCTGCAGCCTCTTTGCTCAGCAATGCCAGCGGCAATACCACTAACGATTTTGCTACCGTTCCGCGCAGCTGATACGCTGCGATGGATGCAGATAACGCCTTGTCTTTGATAAATTTAACAATTTTCATAAAGTATCCTTTTTGATTACCAGTGAATGTTTAATGTGCTCTGCAACGCATCGAGCGTTTGTGTATCGAACATCAGAAGTAGTCCACATACAATTTTCACAATGGATGCCCCTCTCGTGCCCGAAGCTGACAGCTCCGTATGGCCCTCAAGGTAAGAGTCTTTCAACCCCTTAATACCCCTGTAAAAAAAGTATGCACCGAGAATTCTAACAATCCCCAGCACTGCGTTGACTGCTGCGGCTCCCATGCCAAACGTAGATTCGCTCGCATAACTGACGGGTCCGAAACTGACATCGCCAAATCCTAAAGTGGCACCGCCTGAGTTCATCTGTGCTTTCAGCGTGATGAGGCATACACAGAAGATGATCCCGGCAAAAATTCTGCCAACTTCAACACCTTTGGTAGAATGCCTGGCCTGCTTCCGCAGGCTCATCAGATATCCAATAACACCAATGATCCCAACGATTGCAGCGACACCTATGATTAGCCTTGTCAGCGGTTCCTGACCACCGTTAGCAACCTGAATTAATACCGATTCTAAATCCATAGTTTCGCCTTTTTAGGTCCTGATTAGCGGATAAGGCCTTTACTTGTTGTAACGATTCTATTTTCAGTATCGATACCTGTAATGGTGACTCCGCCAAGTTGACTTCCGACCTTCACAGCATACGTCTGGTTTTTGTATTTTACCCAAGCAAGATCGCCAGATAAATCATTAATTGAAAAACCTCTCAACAAAGGTAATGCCTGTGACGTTGCACCGGAAATTGTTCCACTCTGATTACCAAATGAAGGCCCATAACCAGCGGCTTTCATTTTCAGTTCCTGAACCTGATTGTTCAGATTTTTAATTTGTTCATTAGCGCTTTGTAACTGACTGGAAAGGATCATCATTCCATTTTTAGAAGTTGATTCTATCGCGTCCAGCCGTTCCTTTTGCTGCAGCAGAATCCCGGAAATCTGCTCGCGGAAGTCACCAGAATCCTGCCCTGCAGGGGCAGACTGTACGCGCGGACGTTGCGCTGAAGACTGGATCGCCCCATTCCCCGTCGCTGGCGCAGTATCACTATCGGAGCCCCCAAACAACCAGACTAAAAGCAGGATAGCGATGACAGCGATACCACCAATCCATGCATAGTCACTGATATTAAGCGGCTTTTTGCTCGCTTTTGCTGCTGGCGTCACTGTCGGTTTTGGCTTTTCAGCAGGCTTAGCAGACACCGGTTCCTGGGCAGGAGCTGCTTCGTTTTTATTGTCATCTTCAAACAGATTCATTATCAATCTCCTTAACGGTAATACGGGTTATTGGTGCCATACCCGTAGCCGGGGTAGCTTGGAAAGTTTTGCTGAGGGTAATTAGGAGCCGGAGGCTGAGGCATCTGCTGAGGTTGCACACTAGATAGTGTGGGAGTTGCTTGCTGCTGCACCTGCTCTGCAGAAGCATTTTCCATATTCTCGCCACAGTCGCTTTCATACACAGGCGCGACAAACTGGATGCCTATGAGTTGGTTACGGTCAACCGTAACCTGCTTAATCGGCAGGCGGGCTGCATCGTCGGCCAGGACACGCCCTGCTTGCTCACCCATCCCGCCAATAATGGTACCGGCAACCGCTTTGCCATCAGGTGTACCAGTTGAACGATATGCATTCCCGCCGTCAGTGATAATCATCTGCGAATTGCTGTCCGCATACAGCTGACCAGTTCGGCCTAATCCGTTAGCAACAGCCGGCAGAATAATACGGCTGAACCAGCGGTTATTTACATTTGAGGAAACGGCCGCGCGCAACGAGTCGGAAGCCACGCCATACGCATCGACCTTACACTGCACTCCGTTCAGCTCCATGCCGGTGAAGTGAATTCGAATACCATCGCCGGCAAGACGGTTTTGGCCAGAATAGAATTTGGCGCCGGCCTGCGCTCCAGTTGGAACATGGGCAATAGCAATACTGTTCTGATCGTCACTGTCCATCGCCGTATCCATTACTGCCGGCACAAGCGTGTAAGCCGATACAAGCCGGGCTCCTTTATCTTTGACCTTATTCTTCGCCCCCTGTTGTTTTTCAGCATCCGGCTTTTTGTTCTGCGGATAGACCGAATCGGTCCACCCTGAGAAGGTGCCGCCGTTCTTGTCATTACCCTCTGCTCCCAGAGGGGTTGCAAGAGCAACACCCGTGACAACCGGTGTTCTGGCCTGGTCTATTTTCTGCAGTAACGTAGCCACAGCTTTAGCCTGACGCTCACGCTCTTTCTGCTCAGCATCATTAGCCTTACTGTTATCGCCCGACTGTTTTGCTGACGATTCCCACGAATATTTTGGTGGCGGTGCTTTGGTGCCGTAATCAACGGCCACCGGGTTACTGGCTGACAACGTGGATATGAAACTATCCCCCGTGAGAGCCGCTTTTTCTGAGTTATCAGCATTCCACTCATTCAGCAGCTTGTTGTATTGGGGATCATTAGCTTTTTCCCTGCCAGTTTTCCCTTCCAGCCCCTGGGCCTTCACCTGCGACCCGCCCGTTGCCGGCTCATCTGATGAGCCAAACAACCAGTACCCTCCCAGAAGCGCCACAACTGCAGCGGCGCCACCGACGTAGAGCATCATTTTTCTGGTTTCTTTACCTTTATCTGTAGCCATCGTCGTTCCCCTTAATTCAGCTCAACTTCAACGTCACGCGCCTGACCGTTAACCGAAAAAGTCAGCACTGGTGTTGCCGGCAGCACGTAAACATGTGTGCCATCGATAGCGGAAAGCGTTTTTTCAAACTCATCCTGCAGCTGCATGTTACTTCTGACGTAGAGCTCATCACCGATCTGCCAGACTTTGGTACTCCCTGGCGCGTTTTTAAGTTTCAACCGCTGAGCATCTTCAGGCGGGATGCCATCGAGCACGCTCTGCAGCTGCTTGTCATACAGTGAGATTTTTTTCTCAGGAGTAGCGGTATAAACCGGTGTGTCAGGACTGCGCTTCGGGATACGGAGATCCAGACGATAATCAACATCAACGGTTTTTGATTTAACGGAGGGTTCTGCCCCCTTCACGTTAATAATGACCGGCGTAGCCAGCCCCTTCAGAAGCACTGTGATGTTCCCGCTGGCATAGGCATTGGTCGGCTGGATTGTGAATACCGCCGATCCTGGAATATAGCCAACACACAGTTCACCACCAGATGCACAGGGACTCGAATTATATGGAGGGGCGCCTAATACCCAGGGGTGTCCGGTTGCATCTGAAAACGTCACTGTGGTTGCCTGGTTTGGAAATACCCGTACCTGCGGAATGGATGCACCAGCTGACAGTGATACCGTCTGGCTTGAAATTCGTGGGATCGGCGTTAATGGTGAGGTTTTGGCCGCCGCGCTCATATCTTCCATTGCGCTGCGGGCAGACCGCACCTGACCAGGGGTAATAGGCTGGATCTGCTGCAGAACAGGTGCAGGTAACTCTTCCAGTGTCTGCGGATTAACATGAGTAACCTGCTGCTGTGGTGGAGGAATCTGCGGCATGGGTGCAGGAGGCAGTGCAGTAGTTGGCTGCTGTTGGGCCTGTGCCTGTGGTTGTTGGCCTTGCGCCTGCTGCTGACCTTGTTCCTGTGCTGTTTGCTGTGGAGGCTGTTGCACCTGTGACTGCTGATTTACGGGCAACCCGGAACTGGCCTGCTGCCATTGAGCAATATCACCACCAGGCACAGCTGGCGCCGTTTGCTGCGGCGCTCCATTACCAGTCGGCGCATCAGCTGCAGATACAGAATTTGCCGAAAACAGTGCGGCCATAAGTACAGTTAACAGTTTAATCTTCATGATTGACCTCAGTAGTTCCGGGGTTTGAGAATGGCCTGTGCTACTTGAATACCCCGTGGATCTTCGTCTTCTTTTACGCGGCGTACCTGAACCATCAAATCGTAAGGTTGCGGTCTGTAGTCCTGAGCCTGCCCAACAAGCTGAACAGTCACCGGAATGCGGTATTGCCAGGCATAGGTTTTGGTGCCACGGATAAGACCTTCCGTGATCAGGGTTCCAGGAGTTGTGGAAAGTTTTACGTTCAGACGTTTTTCACTGATATCTTTCAGCAGCCCACTATCGGACAGCGCTTTACGGAAACTAACGTACCCTTCAGCGCTAAAATCGCCGCGGACGCTGGTTAATTGGTTTTCGTAATTCACAAAGTTCAGTGAAAGCGATTTGATCATTGTACGGTTGGCAAAGTCCATCACCTCTTCCGCCGTGTAAGCGGGTTCATCGGTTGGATGAACTTCTGTGATCATGCCCCCATTCGTTGCAATATATTTGGTTTTTTTCTGGTGAAGCCAGTAACCCTGAAGACCAATGATAATGATTGCGACTAATATGATTAGCGTTTGAATCAAAATTACTTTTAAACCATGTTTCGATACGATTTCTTGTACCGTTCGGTTACTCTCTTCAGCCAGAGCTGGAGCAAGGGCGTTGCTGTCATCATCAACGACTGAGTTTTGATCCGAGTCAGTTTGATCCATAATATTTTCACCATTTTGTGTTTTCATAGAGTTTCTCTTTTCAAAAGTTTGTGTTAGAAAATCACGCAGATCGTTAATGAACAATGAGGTATACATGAGCGAACATAATGATTACGAATCCTGTGCAGTTATCATGTGCGAACGACGAAAAGCCACCGCCGTTTTGCGCAAAATCCCGCCAGAAAACCTTGAACAACTCATTAATATGTGGTCCGACATTGCACAGGGAATGATCGAGAAATTTAAGGAAGAACAGAAGGCCACTGAAGAGAAAGCCGCAGCCACAAAGCGGTTCATGGAAGAACACAATATTACGGCTGATGAAGCTCTCCAGATCTTCGAAAATCTCTTTGGTCCGTCCACGAAAAGTAAATCCACTTTTGGAAAAGTGAAGTACCGGATCGAAGTTGATGGAAAGTCCATAACCTGGACAGGAAAAGGTCGCCGACCTGCAGCGTTTGCCGAGATGAGCGACGATGAGCTCAAAAAATATGAAATCAGCTGAAGACTGGCTGCATACTGTCAGACGTTTCATGAATGAAGATTCGCTTGATACGTATGTAGACTCAAAACGTGATGTTCTACCTGCCACAGAATTTATGCGTTTACTAACCGCGGCGGAACACCGCCGCGTTGAAATACGAACCGGCAAGCTATTCGATAAAATCCCGAAAGGACTCTTCCGGTAGTTACAAATGGAACGGGAATGCATCACTGTTTGCATCCTCACCACTTCCACTCGCAGCTGCCGGATTGTTTAATTGCACATTTTTAGAAGATGCGTTGGGCAGGATACCTGACGTATCTGGCAGTCGGGATGAAATCGTTGACCACGGGTCCAGCGTCGTATTAGTCAGGCTCCCCCACTTCTCATTAATCTTCGATTTAACCGTATTGCATACCTCATCCTTCACCTTATCAATAATGTCGCTGATAGACGGAAACTGTGGGATTTTAAGTGATACCGATAGCGACCCCAGGCACTGTCCGAGAGAATCAGACGTACTGGATTCGCTTTTTGCGGCGTTGTTAATCCTTTCCACTTCCTGCTTATAGGCAGCATCTGCACCAGCTTTTGCCAGTTCGTATGCTGCACAGGTCTGTGTTGCCGCAAATGAGCTCACAGAAATGCAGGAAAACCCTACTGCAACGAGTAGGGTTTTTGTTTTATGGCCGAGGCGCTGACTTTGCGACTGGTGCATGAGTCTGTTCTCTCCTTTCATCATCTTTTCTTTTTGCAGAATTTGAAGGATGAAAAAGCTGCTTCATTACTGTTTTGTTTTTTACCTCATCTGAGGCCGCTTGTAAATGCTGAGGCTGTTTTTCATTTGCAATTGTGTTTTTGTAAAGCAAATTTTTACCCCCCTGATCTACATGTCCATAACCATGCAAAACAATTCCACTTTCGGCATTTTTATTGATTGCTGAAAGAGTCATATACGTTTTCCAGTTTCCGTCTTTATCAATACGCTTGTTCACTTTTCCAATCACGCTATGGTACTCACCGGACTCCTTATCCTTTGCGATCCCCTGCATGAATCCTTTACGCGACTCAACAAGGAAATAATCTGGGCGTTCGCCTTTTTTATGCGGTGCGATCAGCAAAGGTGTACCCGCGGTTTTTGACTCTTGAGGGAGTTTATAGCCTGTGGGCTTTGTCATGCTTTCTGGAGCTGGCTTACCATTAGGCAAGAACCAGTACAGTTCTTTTTCAGGCACGGCCTCACGGCTGAGATCAACACCGGTAATCTGCTGAATTGTTGTGCGGAGCTTCTGGAAGGTTGCAGCATCATACGGAACCAGTTCAGAAGGCTTATAGGCCTGTTCATTCCCTGCTGTTGGCTGTGGGTATACAGGCTTTACTTCCCACTCATTACGTTTGGTCTGGATAGTTTCATAACGAACGATCTTGTTGCTTTCATCACGGACAGGTGCATTCACCTCAACATCCACAAATCCCAGCTTTCTGACTGTAACAAGACGTTCTGTGTCTACACCAGCATCTTTAACCGCTCTCTCAAGGTCTTTCCCCCAGAGTGTCTTCTCTCCATGTTCATTTTTGAGGGTGACAAAGTAGTTCATGGATTCATCTTCTTTCCACTCATACTTAGCACGTCCATGCGCGACGATAACGCCTTTCTCCCAGGGTTCACCTGCAGCTTTATCTTCCTTTTGAGTATCAGATGCATTCTGCTTCTTCGGCTGCACAGAGGCCGATTCTTCCCAGCGCATTCCATTCTGCTGAACTGATGAATTTGTCTTTTCGTTTGCCCCTTCCTGCTTATTCGCATTTGAATCAGCAACATTTTCTTTTGCCGTTTCTTTTGCTGTTTCATTTGCTTTTTTGAGTTCGAGCAATTTAACCCTTTGTTCTGGGTTAGTCAGTTTCACCTCAATGTTGTATTCACTGATAAGGTTAAACACTCGCTCTTTAAATTCGTCACTGCCGGTGATTTCAATACCACGATGATGTTGCTTATCCGCGGTTAGAACGGCCGCCAGGATCATCTCGTCACTCTGGCTGGCTTCAGGGGTAGCCATACGCAGATGTGAGCCGTAATCGTAAAACGCATCCTGTCCATCAAGCGTATACGCCGTATAGTCTTTCTCTGCTCTGTACCCAAACCGGGCAATTAACCCTTCCAGGTCTATACGTTCTTTTGGGGGCGTTTCTGCATTATCGTTGGTTGCCCAGCGTATGCCGTTTTCCAGTTCTTCGTTTGTTTTTTTCTTCTCCTCGGTTTCATTTTCAGCCGGGGCGGTATTAGCTACAGATTCGCTGGGCGCTATCCTTTCAGGCTTTTGCTGAGCGGAGTCAGTTGTTTCACCGCCAAAGGCCATCATAGCGGCATACGCCTCAAGATCACTGGCGCTATTACTCTCTTCATCATCGCCGTCTCGATCTGTTGGTGCGGTGTATTCCGGTTCAGCAGCTGCAGGGGTGCTGGACACCGGCACAGCTTCCTCCGGTTCGGCAGCTGCAGGGGCGCTGGCCACCGGCGCGGTTTCCTCCGGTTCAGCAGCTGCAGGGGCGCTGGCCACCGGCGCGGTTTCCTCCGGTTCAGCAGCTGCAGGGGCGCTGGCCACCGGCGCGACTTCCTCCGGTTCAGCAGCTGCAGGGGCGCTGGCCACCGGCGCGGTTTCCTCCGGTTCAGCAGCTGCAGGGGCGCTGGCCACCGGCGCGACTTCCTCCGGTTCATCAGCTGCAGGGGCGCTGGCCACCGGCGCGACTTCCACCGGTTCATCAGCTGCAGGGGCGCTGGCCACCTGCGCGGCTTCCACCGGTTCATCAGCTGCAGGGGCGCTGGCCACCGGCGCGGTTTCCTCCGGTTCGGCAGCTGCAGGGGCGCTGGCCACCGGCGCGGCTTTTTCAGGATCTGCAACGGCAGCGCTGTCAGTCGAGCTGTGATTAACGTCAGTAATGTTCGGGTTATCAGTCGGCATAGTGTCTACCCTGTTCATTTGATTAATGGCTCCTTCTACCTGCAATCTGACTTGCTCCAGCCCTTCAGAGACATGCAAATCGTTGTAGTCAGTAAGCCCTTCTTTCGGGTTGCTAAAGGCAGGGACCAGAACATGGCCGGCAGTCAGCTCTGCAGCTTCTGTCGCTTTTTCTAGCCCAACGTTCTCGTCTTTATAAATGTCATTGTCAGCAAGGAAGTAATGAGTGCTGTTTGGAAAGGTGTCTTTCAGGCGGCCAGCAACTTCCACCATGTTGCCGGCATTAACCGTCATGATCACAGGCTGATTGATGGCTTCGCTGATACTGGCTGCTGTCGCATATCCCTCGGCATAAAGCAGGTTGTCACCATCCTTCAGTTGACCACCCACAACGAAAAAACTCCCCCATGCCTGGCCGTCTTTTTCAAGGTGTTTACTACCGTCGGACCAGATGCGCTCAAGGGTCCTGAACTCGCCATCAGCATTAAACAGAGGGATCACAACGTTGCCCCGCTCATCAGCTTTAAGGCCGTTAGCGGCAATGACCTGTTTGTTTTTCAGGTATGCCAGATCTCCCGTGGCATCCGGAAGCCGGTTATATTCTTCCATCAACCGGTTAGCGGTCTGATCAAACTTATCCGCTTGCGCTGCAGCTCTTTGTTCACGCCTTGCCGCAGCATCAGCACGGAGCATGGCCATTTGTTCAGGGTTAGGGGCTGCGCCGGTAGATACCCATTTCTGAATTTCACCACCGTTCTTATAGTCCCTGTACCACCCTGCAGGTCGGCCATCCAGAAAGGCGGCATACACCCCCTTTCTTGAACCAGCTTTACCGTCCACGGTATCGACATAATGCTTCTGGCCATCGAACTCTATGGGGTCTTTGATAATGGCACCGCGCTCTTCAAGCCACGCCGTAAATTCATCTTCAATGGCCTGAATATCCAGGGGCGGTTCTTCGATCACTTTATTGGGGTCAAAAATCCACTCTTTCAGCCGGCTCAGGTTGGCCCCCGGCTGTGCATACCACACCTTTTCTTCCTTCACGTAGTCCAGAGCATTACTGCCATCAGCCAGTTTGCCGGCCGCACGTATTGCACGTTGGCGATCGTCAAAGGGAATACTCAGACGGGTTCTTTCAGTTGCAATTTCAGGTTTCGCCATACTGTCTACCCCTGTAGTTATGTGTTATCGCTGAGAGCGCCGGTACCACCACGGCCGCCCGGTAAGTTTTTTCCCGCGGATAACCCGGAGAATGACCTGGTACAGCACCGGTAACGTGTAGCCCATCATGGCCAGCAGAAAGTAAAAGAGAACCACACAGGTGCAGATAACAAAGGTTTTTACTGACGGGAACGGAAACCAGATGAAGTACACAAGAAACGAGATAACAGGCACACCAAAAACCGTCAGTGGCCGGCCGGCATAACGCCATTTGTTAATGTCCATACTTGCCCTCTTTTAACGCCAGATAGTCCATATATCCTGCGACCTCGATGACTTCCGCTTCGTCGATCAAACCTTCCTGGTGCATTGCCCAGGCGTTCTGAATCAGACTGCGGTTTTCAGCGATCAACAGGTCGTCGATGTAGCGGCCCCACTTGCTGTAATCAACGTCATAGAGTTTGCGGCGCAGGCTGTTATCAATGACGAGATATTCACGGACAGCCTTGCGCCGGCCGTCTTTTGTTTTAAGCAAGCGTTGCACGATGATGTAAGAAAGGATACTCAGCAGGTCAAAGGCGGCAGCTTCACGCATTTCCGGCGGATAGTTCTGCAATGATCGGGAAATGGCTTCTCCGACCGTTTTGACGTGCAGTGTGCCAAGACAAAAGTGGCCGGATTTACCTGCCAGTACAGCAGCTTCAAATGACAGGCGGTTAAGGAGCTCACCAACCCCCATAATCTTCGGAGAACGACGGAGCCCGGAGAGAGTGATAAAATTGTGGAAGGAATCAATATCGCGCCCAATCTGTGACTGTGCCGGCGCCGGCGCAATCCAGTCTCGACTTCCCAGGCGATACTCGATGGGATCTTCAACCGTGATGATTTTCCGGTCCTGGTACGTTTCACCGCAATACTGGAAGATGCTGGCCATCAGGGTTGACTTGCCCGATCCCGTCTCGCCGCATATCAGTCCGAGGCCGGCAGCCGGCAACAGAGAATTAAACAGGTCCGGCTCAATACCCATTTGTTTAAGCTGAGGAATAACCTCATTCAGAACACGGAGTGTCAGAGACATTGCCGCTTCTGTTTTATAAATATCGGCCTGAGTAAAGTTCGCGCGGAACCGGCGGGTTTCGCCGCGGCCGAGTCCAATCGTGCCCGCTTCATCACCTCTTAGCTGGATAGCGGTATTAACGACCGCAGCACTTTTCAGCGTCCCTTTGATCTCCTGACCGAACACCTTATCAACGGTACGTTCCAGCTCCAGGTTGTCGAGCGGGTAAGATGTCATGGGCAACTGGCGCCCATGACGTTCTACCCAGATTTTATCTCCGCCCTGCAACAGAATATCGGACACTTCATTGTTTGAGCAGTGTACGAGAAAACGTTCCAGCGTCTGGGGCGTCAGCGTTGGACCAAAATTGAATGCTTCCATCTACTGCCCCTTAACGTATGGTCGGTTTCCAGCTGCGTTTGTTGATGTCAAACTCAGCTTGCTGCTTCATACGTTTCGTTTTATCGCCCAGCATGAGGCGGTTTTTATCCCCTGTAACTGTTTGCTGCTGCTGTGTGATGACTGGAGCCTTAATCATGCCCTGCTGCAGTAGCGTGCTGTAGCGCAACATGCCGGTGTAATCCCGTGTGAGGCGATTGAAATTAGCAGTGAATATCTCATCAGCTTTTTGGCGACCGTCAGACCAGCCCAGCGCGACAGCTTTTTTCCAGATATCACGTTGTTTCCCGTCCTTCGGCATTGCAGCCGGTTCAGGCAATTCGATCCGCTGCGCCATCAGCCCGGTCAGAAGATAGCTTTTCCAGGTCGGCGGGTTACTGACAAAGCGCGCCGGCACCACAATGTCATAGGCACGGTTGGCCGTTCGGATTTGCTCATTGGTAATGTGTGCAACGTCTTTAGCTTCAGCAATGACCGGAGGCAGGTAGCCTTCAGAAGAGATCAGCGGCTGGAACGAATACATGTAATCAAGGTTGCTGCGCTGATTTTCCAGCGCGGCGCGAATTTCTTTAGCGCGTTCTGCCTTTCCGCCGCGAAATCCAATGGTGTGCGCTGCGTCGTTTAGCATACTGCCAGTAACATCGGCCTCATCGTCACTTTGGCTTGGCGGGTCCATGTAGTAATCCAGGCCTTTAACATCGGAGTCGTCCGCGCGTGCAACGTTCGCAGCAAGCAGCGGTAACGTCAGAAGCACGATCAGTTTAAGTTTCATGGGCGGGTCCCTCTGAGGAATGAACCTTTCTTCGATGGTGTGAGGTAAAGCAGCTGCAGTTCACCGGGTTTCTGGTTGATGGTGGCACGGTACTGCGTTTGTTGTCGGATCAGGGTCAGCAACTGTTCAAACGTAACCTTCGAACCACCAACATCGATATTGAGTGGAAGCGGTAACTTGATCCCCTGACTGGTGAATTGAAGGCCACGCTGTTTAGCCAGTTGCTCCAGTAATTCGTAAGCATCACCCTGCCAGCTCACACGAACATACTGACTGTTTGCATTGATAATGGTAGGGAATTTGTAACGGGTCCTGTTAATGGCTCCAGCCTGGTAAAGCTCATCCTGTGCGAGTTTTATCTTAATGGCTTGCTCACGCAATTCCTGATCTACCAGCTGCTGTGCAGAGATTTGTTTTTCCTTTTCGCTTTGAGAGGCACACCCGGCAAGAGCTAACACAGAAACGGCCGCGAGGACCGTTTGCATTTTGATTTTCATTTCTTACTCCATTTTACTTCGGATTGAATTTGTCGTCGCTTTCACTTCTGAATTGCATTTCATTTTTACTATTATTTTGCTCACGAATCAAACGATGTTTCTCGTTTTGAGCATACGCCTGCTGAGCGGCATCTGTGAAGGTAATGCCCTGCGCGACAGGGTGATTGTGGTTCACAGCTGCATCGACGATACGATTACAGCACAGTTCCTTAAACTCGCCGTCACCATCAACACGAACAGATTTGGCTTTACCAGCAATCGTTAATGCAATTGCAAGGTCAGCCGTTTTCTCTTTGTCGATTCCATTACTTTCTGTCAGCACAATATGACCACGATCAGCCGCTACCGGTTTACCGTCGCGCTCAAAGATAACAGTACCGTCTTTCAAAAGCCGTGGCTTGACACCATGACGTGCTGAGGCCATTACGGCCACATCATCACGATCATGACTGGTGATGGCGTTAAAGGTACGGTTGAACCCGATCTGCTCAACCAGTTGCTGTTTATACTTCTCCTTCTTCCTGGAGGAATAGGCAAAGCCCCTCATTTGGCTGAGCGCTGCCTTATCACCCTTCAGTGCTTCCTGTTCGACCCACTCCCGGTAAGAAAGCCGTGGGTTAGCCGCCCTGAAGCCGTTGCGTTCTTCACGCAAGCTAAGACGCAGATTGGCAACCGCCTGCAGGCGTTTGAACTCAGCCAGGTTGTACATCAGCTTTCTGGTATGAGGATCTGAAACAGAATGCCGGACGTTATTTTTCACCAACCGGGTATGTTGGGCAATTTTCCGGTATTCATCGGCGATGCGATCCTTATCCGGAGAATATATCGGTAAATTGTTTCGGTAGGCGCGATAGCGACCCTTGAGCAGCATTCTTTCTTCTGCGCGCTCAATTTTACGCTGCAGACGTTTATTGGCATCTCGACGATAAGCACCAGGGGTATATGCGGTTTTAAATACCGATACTTTGGCCGGTTCAATATGTGAAGGCTGGTATTCACCAAAGCGCTCTTCCATCGACTTCAGGGTATATTGCGCCTTGTTAAATACCAGACTCGCCTTAACAGCCGTCTTCTGGTTTTGATGTTCGTGGGTAATGACGTAGCCCTTTTTCCCCTGTGCTTTTTCGACACGAAGACCGATGTCTGCAAATGTCTTATGCACATCATCCCAGCTTTTGGCTTCACGAAGCCCAGCTGAAACATGGATCAAGTTTTGACGACTACCGCCTACCTGTTCATCACCAACGATATAGCGATAGAGCGTTTCAACCCCCTCTTTATTCTCCATCTTGTTGATGCGATCGAGTGAGCGCCAGTTGCCCCGCTCTTTCTTGCTGTGAGGGTTCCGGACAATCTGTTGACGGTCATTAACCACATATGCACCGTTTGAATGGGACCAACCATTCTTCAATTCCAGTAAGCGGCACGCCTGATGAAGAGTGTCTTTGGTAAAGCTCGATGAGGCTGCTTTATATGTCTGGGGATTGATGCGGTTAACAGCAACATGCACATGCAGGTTATCTGTATCCCGGTGGATGGCAGCAACATACTGGTGATCGGACATGCCCATCGATGCCAGTGTAAACTTCACCGAATCGAAAACCTGATCATCATTCGGCTTTTCATAGTCAGGCCATGAGAGAACATAGTGCATAACTGGATCTTTACAGCGTGTGCTTTGCTGAGAAACTGAATTCATTTCCTGTGCTGCACCATCGAGCGAGAAGGTATTGTACTGGCAGGTAACATCACCAACCACAACACGCTGTACACCTGGCTCAACATCCACCGGTGTGCTGATCACTTTCTGCTTACGGGTCAGGTAATTGTTTAACCCTTCGAACATATCTGATTTAACAGCCAAAGCCGTCTCAGGAGTAGGCTGAACTGTATCAGTCAACTCCTGAGACGGCTTGTCTGCCATGTACTTAATCAGCTGACCAAAGCTGGACTTTTTGTCCCTTCGGCCCTCAATGATTTTAGGTATCACCATCCATCTCCTGTTGCAGTTTCTGTGCGGCCTTTTTGACCTCGATCAGAATCTCTGAATACTCCTTGCTATGAACTCCGGCACCTTCGTTAAACAGATGTTTTTGAAGGGCTGTTATCTTTACAAGAGCGGCAAGTGCATTGTAATTGCCTTTCGATTGAATGCGCTTTCCAAGCCCAGATTTGATAAGATATTGACTAAGACTAAGCCCTGCTTCATGGGCCTTTTCGGTGAGTTTAGCTTTCACTTCTGTGGAACATCTCACCTGGATTCGATCGTCTGTTTTTCTGCTCTCGCTACGGCTCATCAGATAGCTAACCTCGTTAGGGGGTGTCGGGGCTTGCCCTGACCAAGACGTTTTTGGACGGCCGCCGCGTGTCGGCGGTACTCCAAAAACACATCTTGTCCCGTACTTAAATACCTCATTGAATTCTACCATCGGCGAGGTTTGAAAGCCAGCAGCGAAGGGCCTGGCAGGCAGAGCAATTGAATCGTGCCGGGCATCATGTAAAATCACCCGAATAGCCTGGGTCGATTTTCTCCGGTTCGGCATGGCGATTTTGACATTATTGGGAGGGCATATGCCTGCAAAAAAGAAAGCATTTTATAGCAGTGAGGACATCGGAAAATTCAAAAGCATTCTCGACGACTTGCCTGATGTGACGTCGGAAAGGCTTGAGAAAAAGCACGTACTCGACGAGCTTAAGTCTGACATTAAGAAGCTGAAAGATTCGAAAGGATATGAAGATAAAGAGATACTGAAATTCCTCAACGATGCGGGTTTTTCAGACGTTACATTACGTGATATCAAGGACATTACTGCCGGACGAGTTGGAAAAAAAAGAACCAGCAACAGCCGAAAAAAAATCACTGGAGTTGACGAAGAGCAGCGCACACAAAATAGCTCTACCGCTCAGAATCCTGACGCTTCAGGTCCGCAGTATTAACCTTCACCTTTCACATATAGCATCCCACATTATGATATAGCTCCCGGCCTGTCAGGCCGGGCATGGGTGCTGCCTGTTCGTGTAATTGTGCGTGCATACTTGTCACCGTTCCGGTGACAAGGGCACTCATTGGCCGGAAAAAAATTTTCCGGTTCCGCTGCGATGCAGCGCTCAATGGTGCGCACGTTCAGGGCCACGATCCGCCCTTGATCCCGATAAATTTACAGGGAAAGGAGTCCGGGCAAGGATATTAAAAAGGGGCGCATACAGCGCCCCTGAGACAGTTACAGATTACATTGCGGCTTCTTTAATCCGCCGGAACACTGCCAACCAGAAACGGAAGTGATCCCATTGCGCTGCGTTCATCGGATGCGACTTTGTTTGCACTCCGTTTGCGACATCTTCAGCATAGTGTATAATCCACAATGGCATTTTGAACCTCACAATTTAAATTGCCTACCCAGCCGGATTGTTGGCGCAATCCGGCACCTTTTCTGGATTTCAATGATTCATCACCTCCTTCACATCCAGAACCAAAAAGTTATCGTTAGCGTGACGCTGCCCTACGATGAAAACAGCATCAAAGCGACTTACTGCAACTACGTTTAGTTTGCCTGTAACCTCCTTTCCGTTGATGTTGATGGTTTCATAGAGCACCTCGTATTCCTTCGCAGAATCGGAATACTTCTGCTCTTTCCAGTTTTCTATCTGTGCGATCAGCTCCGGGGCCAGCTGCTGACGAACACGGTTTAGTTCATAGTCACGATTGAGAATCAGGCGGTAATCTTTAATTAGCTGGTTGATAACCTTGTTCTCATCCCACTCGGATAGCAGTGGGCACTGTTCGCACTGTATAACACCATCTTCAATCAGTTTTTCTCTGATGCCATTAACTACCTGTACAGCACTTAATTCACTGTCGTAGTTCTTTTTAATTTCTTCGCTTCCCGGATATACCATAGCGACATCATTAAAATGGCTTACGATTAATTCTGACACAATAAGGGTATAAACCTCATAAGGGTATAAGGCCGCCATAATATTCTCTCCACGTTATTTACAGAGCGTTTTAATCAATATCCACTTTTAAACTTCACGATTATTATACGTCTAATGAGCCATTGCAGGCAAGAAAAAAATGCCCCTTTTCGAGGCAAATTTTTAACCGGTTTACCACTCCCAAACGGTCAGTTCTGGCACCTGTTCCGCATCCCGGTCAAACCAAATCCAGTCGAACCCGGCACCATTTAACGCGGCTATATTATCCAAAGCACTTGCACTGATCCCCGCCCTGGTTAATTCCACTCGCCATTGTTCAGTAGCAGAAATACGCAATATCCACCCATAGCGATTTTTCTCGATCCAGAACAAACCTTGACCGGACAAGTCATCGTTACAGACCTTGTCCAGTAGTTCCGCGTCTTCTTTTTTTACATGGCCGGTACTGACGACCGCCACCCGATATTGTTCACTGATATTCATACTCCCCCCTCTGGATTGGCGGCCCGCGTCCTGCGGGCCGTTCTAACTCAAATACTCACTGCGGGTAATCATTCATATCCGGGAACGGCGGTTCATCATGATTTTCAATGCCTCCCTGGCCTTCTGCACTGGTGTTACGTGGCCCAGCTCCCGGCAGCATCTGCATTTCGCCGTTATTATCGATCACAATTTCCTTATTGCTGCGCATTTTGCCGTCTGTCCCTTGCCATTTGTTATTACGAATGCGCCCGACAAAATACAGCATCATACCCTTTTTGAAGTACTTCCCAGCTGCTTCGGCTTTCTTTCCAAAAATGACAATATCATGCCATTCCGTTTCTTTTTGCTCCTTCCCTTCGTTGTCGCTGTAGCTGATTTCTGTAGCCAGCGTCAGGCTCGCAATGGCCGTTCTGTTTGGGGTGTAACGCACTTCTGCATCTTTGCCAGCACGCCCCATCAGAATCACTTTGTTTTCGCCACGTTTCCACATAATACACCTCATATATTTGATGTTTATCAGTAAAAAATGGGAGGATTAAGGGGGATTTCTCCCCCTCTTTTTCAGTAAAACTTCACGTTCGATTTCAGGGCTTTTTCAAAGTCTTTTACAAAGGAATTTGCAAAAGTGTAATCACGATGAATAAGCTGTTTTGTTTTAGGATTTCGCCACTCAACCTGCACTGATTCGGCTGAGTATTCGATCACCTCGATTTGATTTTTCACACCGAGATAATCAGCAATTGCCATTACGGCATTCACTTTTTTTTGGTCTGCTTCTTTCATTTCAACTCCTTCGCCAGTCGGGGCGCTACCGCGAAAGACTCAACTGCCTTTCGATGTAATAATTATACGTCTAATGAGCCATTTTATCAACTCATCAGACGTATTTTTTTTATTTAATTTTGTTCAAATATGAACATCAAATGATGCCAGACATCTAACCTAATGGCTTGAATTTGGCCTTGTTGTAGGTGATCCGGTAGTCTTTGCACTTCCCGTTCTGCCGCAGGAACTCCAGCGAGACAACGTTAGCAGCGGCAAAATTGATGCACATAATGCTTTCCAGCGCCTCGAACAGGTCGGCTCCATTGGCAAGCGGAAACCACAGATCGTTGTCGCTACCGCTTAATTTTTCATGCAGACAGAAATGCACAGCACGCACGCCGCCAAATTCCGTAACCAGCACCGTATTGCTGGCGCGAATATCAGTTAGTGTTAACATTTTTCCCCCTGTCAGTATTGGCCCCCTCACGGGGGCCGCCGTTTCAGTCAATCGCGCGGTAAATCAAACCGGCTTCGGCGTGCTGGTCGGCATATAATTTGAGCTTTTCCTGCTGGGTGATCAGCATGTCGCAGATGTGCTGATAGCCTTCATCATGTGCGTGCCAGATCATGTGGTTCAGGGTGAACAGGGTCAGCACGATACCGGTAGCTTCTGCGGACAGTTCCCCTTCGAACCAGTTACCGCTAACCGATACCGTGAAGCGCTCTGCGCTCAGTGGGTACATGAAGCCGCTACCGCAAGACAGTTCGACGAACTCCCAGGAACCGCCTTGATAATCGACGCAGAGAGAGCGTGCGAGGTTGTAGACACCGGCCTCACCTGTGAGATACCAGGCGCCGAACAGACGTGGCAGAAAGGCCATGCGGCGGTTATTGGGGATAATGCGTGCAGTGATGGCGGGTTGATTCAGTTCAGTAGACATTTTCTGTACTCCTGCGCCAGTCGGGGCGCTACCGTCGAAAGACCGGATTGCCTTTCGATGTGATTATTATACGTCTAATGAGCCATATTAATCAAGCAAAAAATTCCCGCCTGCCTGAATATTTTCAGGCGGGAGAACTCTTTCCCCTGTCCATTTTTGGGGGCAGGATCACGCCTGCCCCCTTCTGATTCACATGATTACTATGACTTTGTTTCAGCGTTAAAGTGTACGGCGGCGATCCTGACCAACGGGATCACCGCGCTTTCTTCATCGAGCACACGAAAATTTATCGCTTCCCCCAGGTGCATCAGGTTAGCGATAAAATCAACGATGATTTCGGAAACCGGGTGTCCGTCGCAGTCCTGCTCATTCAGGCGCGCAAACAGCGCCAGCGCCTTAGCGGCCTTGATTGCCCGCTCTTCGTTTTCTTCGTCCATACTGCCGAAACACCATTGCCCCTTTTCAATCAGGGCCAGCGTGTCGTAATAGGCTTCATTCTGGGACATGTTTTTTCCTCCTGCGCCAGTCGGGGCGCTACCGTGAAAGTTCGCTGCGTTACTGCGTGAATTAGCCGTTAATCACCTTCGTGATGCACTCCAGCGCCTCAGACTCCTGCGGATAAAGTCGGCGTGCAGCTCCTTCACCAGACTGGATTTCTTCCAGCCGGATAAACTGCGCCGCCAGCGCCACGACTTTTTGCAGCGCCTCGGCATTGACCTCTATTTTTCGATCGCGGGCGGCATCTTCGCGCACCTGCTTTGCCAGGCTCCAGACGGTATCTTTTCCGACGCCATAACGGCTGTGTGAACTGCATTCCGCGATTTCTGCCAGAACGGCTTCGGCCTCATCGTCAGTGAGGTTCATATCACTGGTGCAGTCATGGACATCTTCAGCAGTCCAGATCAGCAGGCTGATCCGCTGCTGTGGATCAAAACTATCGAGAAGCCTTGCGCAAATTTCATTTACGTTACCGTGCATTGTAAAACTCCTGCGCCAGTCGGGGCGCTGCCGCGAAAGACCGGATGCCTTTCGATGTGATAATTATACGTCTAATGAGCCATATTAATCAAGCGATTTTTCACGCTCATAGCTGCTACAGGCAACGCTGTAGCCGTTTGCATCCAGTTCTGAAGGCCAGTCGTCACGCCCGCAACCTGACAGCAGGCAGGCGCTGAGGTGCCCAGGGCGATAGTCGAGATGCTGGCATGAGGCGCAAAGGTCATCATCTGAGATTGAGCGGCCTGCACAGATAGGCGGCGCTCCATCAGTGGGAATTTCTCGAATATGCAGCGTTGTCACTTTTTTTACTCCTGCGCCAGTCGGGGCGCTGCCGGTTAGGGATGCAGGGGGCTGTCGCCCCCTGCGGCGGTTCAGTCCTTACCTTTATCCTTCATGACTTTAATCAGCCCGGTAATGGCTGTAATGAGGGCGGCCACGGCCGTGATAATCTGAGGGAGGTTATGGAGGATTTCAGAAGAGGTCATAATGCACCTGTAAGGCTGTTTAGGAAGGTACTGATTTGAATCAGTAAAAACATTATACGTCTAATGAGCCATATATGCAAGCAAAAAAACGCCCCGTGTAGGGGCGCTGTGATTATTTTACATACTGCCAGACATGCGGCGGGATCTTATCCCAGATGCGTCCCGATGCCAGCTCTGCGCGGCGATGGTCGGCGGCAGCCTCAAAAGCCTCGGTGTCCTCCGGCGGCACCTGTCCACGATCCCGCATGGATTCGTACATTTTTTCCAGTGTGTCCGGGTTACGACTGCGCCGAAAACGGAGAAGGTAAAAACGCCTCCGCGCCTGATAAACTGTTTCCGCCATGTATCTGCGTCCTGAGCGCCTTGTTATTTCGCATAGTATTCACGTTTTGGTTGAATAAGTCTTCGACTATACGCCCCTTGCGGGGCGTAGCAGGCGGTCAGCCCCAGGTGCTGTAAAAATGGCTTTCGTTAGGATCGGTCTTATAAGCCTGTTCGTACTCGTCAATGCTGACAGACGGATGCTCATGGTTTTCACAGATGCGACGGGTCACGGGTTCGCCTTTAAAGTCGTTCAATACCGGCTTTAACTCGCCAGACATTGCACTGTCTGCTTTCACCTGCTGCGCAGCGATGCGGCGCAGTACGGCGGTTTTCTTACCGCGCAGGGCGATCACCTGATAAAAACAGGTATTTGTCTGCTCATAACCCCAGCTGGAAACAAAAACATCACCAAGAGAAACGGAGCCGTTACGGAACTGAAGGGATTGAATAGCCATATTTATTACTCCTGCGCCAGTCGGGGCGCTACCGCGAAAAGCCTCATTGCCTTTCGATGTGATTATTATACGTCTAATGAGCCATATTAATCAAGCAATAAATACATGCCCGGCATGATTTTTTCAGGCCGGGGAATACTTCCTTTCCCTGTTTATATTTCAGGCCGCAAATGCGGCCTGCCGTCTGCATTACACGCGAGGGGGTAACATTCCGGGATAGTGACTGGCAACCAGATTATTGATCTTCTCAACCAGCTCCGGGCGTTTAAACGTAATGTGCGCGCTGCCCTTTTTGTAATATCGCACGCTGAAGTAATCACACTCGAACACCTTACCGTTGAACTGGTTTTCACTGAAAAAGGCATCCAGTTTGGCACCGTCAGAAACGCGGTAATCAGGCACGTTACGCCCGTCCAGCACGTAGAACGGCCGCGCCAGATCGTCAATTTTGGTGTGCCCGTCTGAGCTGAAGCGCACCCAGCTACTGCGCCAGACATCGAGCAACGGCGCGATGATGATACGCTTGCCAAACATGCAGGGGTTATTGGTTTTATAATCCCACGACAGGGATTTAAAGATATCAATCAGCCCTTGCGTGAAAGTATCGGCCTTGCTTGCGTTCAGGTGCCGGAACGTACTCATAACGTTCTCCAGCGTTATCGGCGGCATTTCCTCGCCTGCCACCTGCCGATCCCATTCCTGACGTTGTTTGTTGCTCATCAGCGTATACATGCCGGTTTCCGACATCAGCCGATCCCAGATTTTTCCGTCGATAACGCGGGAAATAGCCGTTTCGGCCTGGTCTGGTCTGGTGTCGCTCCATTTGATCGCGCTCTCTACGGCTTTGTCGTAGTCATACAGGTACTGACAGCCTCCGGCCTGCTGCATCAGATCGCGCGCTTTTCGCAGCTTGTCTATGCCGTCGAGATAGACGCGAATACCTTCATTCCGCAACGAGATAATGCGCTCAATAGCTATGGACGGGATCACTTCACCGCCATGCTGGCAGGACATCAGATCGACCGACGGGAGAGTTTTTTCAGATGACATTTCAGACTCCTGCGCCATGCGGGGCGCTACCGTAAGGGGTGAACAGGGCTGGCAATGCCAGCCCATCAATGATTATTTGCAGCGCTGAAGCAGTTTACTGACCTGCTCGGCCAGCGCATACGTGGACGCATACGGGCCACTTAAACGACGGTTAGGGATTTCGTTGAGGGCATACAGGCACGCCTTCAGCAGCGCATCTTTCTGCGTTTCCAGTTCAGCTTTAAGCTGGGAGGGGGTCAGTGCTTTACTCATAATTTGTTACTCCTGCGCCAGTCGGGGCGCTACCGCGAAAAGCCTTATTGCCTTTCGATGTGATCATTATACGTCTAATGAGCCATAACAATCAAGCGTTATCTGATTAATTTTCTTTGTTTTTTCCTGAACTCCTTTCCCTGTAAATTTTGCTTTTCAGATCCCCATCAGCCCGATGAAGGTGCTTTGCCGGCATGGTGCAGGGGTTCAGGCATCAGACACTAGCGATAGCCCGAAACCCCGCAGGGGGTTCGGCGGAGCTGCCAGGCTTTGCCTGGCTAGCGGAGTGTGGCTGACGACTGCCCGACGGGCAGGAGCCGAAGGGGCCCAGAGGTGTTTTAGTACGACAGGCCAGCCAGAAAACGCCGGCAACTGAGCAGAAATGAACAGGGAAGACACGCTGTGCGGGCGTCAAAATTAAGTTAACTTGCAGACACCAGGGCGGGATCACATCAGAAAAGGCCAGAATAGGGGGCAGGACTCGTCAAAGACATAAAAACGATGATGGGTACAGGTTTTTTAAATGCGCGCCCAGAGAGCGGCTCAGCGCGTTTCAGGGCAATACGGGTTCGATGCCCGTATTGCCCTGCAGGCGGCAACCACCGCGTCAGCCTTCAGCCCCGGCCAGATAGCGGCTTAGCCCCTCACGGGAAGCCAGCACCGACGCTCTGAACTGCGGTTCGCCGTCACCCAGCGCCTTCAGCTTCTCCACGATATTGATCATCGGCACGGCTGTGCGCTGCTTATAACTCTCGATGTCAGCAGCATATTTCAGTAATGCCGTATCACTCGCCTCTTCAACTGGCAGATAAGCACGCAACCACAGCGCATCTGCGAACGGGTCTATCAGCTTTTGCAGCGCTTCAGCCGTTGCTTCAAGCGCCCGCCGGTCAGTTTTAATGGTGCCAGTCTCCGGATCAACACACTTCCCTTCCCAGCACTCAGGTACAAACGACTCCCGATAATGAAAACCGTTGTCTCCGTTTTCCGCACAGGCCAGAAGGTTCTCGATGCTTTCAGGTGTTCTGTGCCGTAACATCCTGGCCGTTGCCATACCGATCGCATTTATCATGATGCCATGCAGTCCCAGCGCCTCCTGACGGTACTCCGCAGCGATATCATCCTGGGCAATATCATTCCAGCGCATCGCCTGTGCCCAGGCAGTCCAGAGCTTTTCTGCCATATCACGCTGTTGCGTCGAGGGAATGCTGTTGGCCCGCAGGTTGAGCATTTTTTTCGTCGCATCGTTCAGTGCTTTAAAGCTGATCAGCCGTGAGCTTTTCGCCGGGACCACGTTGTGTTCAAAATCCACTGTGCCCGCCAGCCCGGTGACGGTTCGGGCCAGATGCATTGCCAGCTGGTTGACCGGATCATTGTTGTTATATGCCATACTGATCGCCGCTGCCGGTTTGCTCGCGTTGTTATTAATATCAGCGAAAAACTGCTGGCGTAACTCAAGTGGCAGGCCAACGGTAAGCAACAAGCTGATCGTATCTTCCGTATTGGAATAATCGCGTACAAATTCAAAAATACCCAGCGCACGGTGCTGGCCATCGAATAATTTTAAATCAGCGTCCATCGGAATTTTAAGAATCCCGGTGATGCTGCCAACTTACTGATTTAGTGTATGATGGTGTTTTTGAGGTGCTCCAGTGGCTTCTGTTTCTATCAGCTGTCCCTCCTGTTCAGCTACTGACGGGGTGGTGCGTAACGGCAAAAGCACCGCCGGACATCAGCGCTATCTCTGCTCTCACTGCCGTAAAACATGGCAACTGCAGTTCACTTACACCGCTTCTCAACCCGGTACGCACCAGAAAATCATTGATATGGCCATGAATGGCGTTGGATGCCGGGCAACCGCCCGCATTATGGGCGTTGGCCTCAACACGATTTTCCGCCATTTAAAAAACTCAGGCCGCAGTCGGTAACCTCGCGCATACAGCCGGGCAGTGACGTCATCGTCTGCGCGGAAATGGACGAACAGTGGGGATACGTCGGGGCTAAATCGCGCCAGCGCTGGCTGTTTTACGCGTATGACAGGCTCCGGAAGACGGTTGTTGCGCACGTATTCGGTGAACGCACTATGGCGACGCTGGGGCGTCTTATGAGCCTGCTGTCACCCTTTGACGTGGTGATATGGATGACGGATGGCTGGCCGCTGTATGAATCCCGCCTGAAGGGAAAGCTGCACGTAATCAGCAAGCGATATACGCAGCGAATTGAGCGGCATAACCTGAATCTGAGGCAGCACCTGGCACGGCTGGGACGGAAGTCGCTGTCGTTCTCAAAATCGGTGGAGCTGCATGACAAAGTCATCGGGCATTATCTGAACATAAAACACTATCAATAAGTTGGAGTCATTACCAGAATCCCCACTGCCGGCGAGAGTTCGCTGGGAAGGAATTCAACATGACTATCAATATTTCCGGTAATTGACGGCAAAATATAGGGAGCTCGTTTTGATGTTGCGCCGGCAACATAATTCCGTATTTTTTTGGCCCGCGTTTTGTTCGCTTCTCGCTGGCTGCGATCCATAACATCGCCATCATTGTCCATTGCAAGAATACGACGTAACACGACCATAGGAACCGTCAGCATGTATTGTTCTATGCCGCCCTGTATTCCGCGTGTGGCCGGGACTCTGAAAAAATAGTTATCAGTATTCATAATATTTCCTTCGTATATCCGATACGTTCAGGAAGCACGTTTGCGCGTCGGTGTTTTGCGCTGCTATTTCCAGATCGGCGGTAAGCCGGCATCGATGCAAAGGACGCACCAGACGGAATACGCGATGTCACTTTCTCCGTTCACCCAGCGGCGCACCGTTCTGCCGTTCACGCCGACATGTCGCGCCAGTCCCTCCTGACTCAGGTTGAGCACATTTTCCAGCAGATAGCGGAGTTCATCCCCCGTCGGCGGGGTCCATTTATCAGCGGGACGGAAACAGCTTTCGCGGATCGCGCCCACGTTAAGCGGCACGGTATATTTATTGCCCATAGCAAGCCTCCAGAGCCGGCCGCACCACTGTGCGGCCGCGGTTATCAAATCAGACCATGTTCAGCAAAAGAGTAAATATCGCTGCCGCCCACAATCAGGTGATCGAGGACTTTGACATCAACCATCCCCAGCACCTGCGCCAGACGCTCGGTGATCAGCTTGTCAGCCTGGCTGGGTGTAGTGTTAGCGGAAGGATGGTTATGCGCCAGTACCACGGCGGCGGCATTATGATGCAGGGCGCGTTGCAGGACGATACGCGGATGAACGGTGACGCTGCTGATAGTTCCCTTAAACAGTTCTTCAAACGCAATCACGCCGTTGTGGCAGTTAAGAAAGAACGCGCAGAATGATTCGCGTGGTTCTGCAGCAAGACGAAACCGCAGTAAGGAACGCGCGGCGTCGGCGCCGGTGATAAAATCCGTTGTGGTAATTTTACCGGCAATAATGGCGTCCGCCTGGCGGATAATGTTGAGTTCTTCTGCTGAAAATTTCATATATTTCCCTCGTTAGGGGACCTGAGCACCATGCCCGGCCACAAATATATAATAGGACATTTTGTCCTAGATGTAAATACAGTGAAATATAAAAAAGCCCGATTTAACGGGCTTTTATGGTCTATTTCTGTCCCCCTGCAATAACTTCCAGTTCCGTCTCTGAAAGCATAATTTTCAGGCAGGGTTTGGTACGGCTGAGAAGTTCAATCGACCTCGGATCGAGCTCCAGGGATTCGCAAAAATCATCTCCGCCACAGGCATCACGCATCCGGTCCCAGAGCTCGTCAAAATCCGTTGTATCCGGATTAAAACCATTGGCGTAACAGACATTGTGCATCCCATTACTGTTTTTCTCACCTTTCGCCGCCATCACATACACGCCATGATCTTTGACAAAAAGAAGCGGGCAATTAAAACGCTTAACTTCAGCAATAACGACGTTGAGCATAGGATCAGTAAAAACAAGTTCTGATTGCATGGTCATAGTGTATTTACTCCCTGAAAGCTATTTGTTGACCGCAGCGGCGGTGAGAATGTCAGAAAGCGACCCCAGCAGATATAATTCGGTGAGCTCGCCTGTTTCATTCAGAATAAATAGCCCTGCAGGTCGGCCATTATGAAAAATAATGGCTTCATGCGATTGATGTAATTCACACTGACACAGCGAGAAATAAATAAGTGACCATTCAGGGGAAATAACGGTTTTATTGCCATGTTCCCGGATATAGCGGGCAACATCAGCCTGTTGCTGAGAATTGAGAGCAGTCATAAGGTGACTCCTGCGCCGGTCGGGGCGCTACCGTCGAAAGACCGGATTGCCTTTCGATGTAATTATTATACGTCTAATGAGCCATATAAATCAAGTTAATTTTGTTATTTCCCTGGTTTAAGGAGACTCTTTCCCCTGTAAATTTTGCATCACAAGCGCACCGTTCGGGCGCTGCAGGCGAATAATATCGTTCTGGCGAGCGTCTTTTTCCCGGATGATCCGCCAGGTTTCGGTGACGGCGCCGGCTGGCTGATACAGTCTGACCTTCACCTCGGAACGCTCTGCAGACAGCACAATGCAGCCTTTCTCATCTTGTGCAGCTGCGTGCCGGGCTTCATCTTTTTCCCGCGGACAGTCATCAAATCCTGATATTCGGACCGGGTGGCCATCGATATCAACCTGATAGCCGGGCGAAATCACGGGCACGGGCTGTGGCACATTCGGGAAATAATCAGCCAGATCACACCCTGTCAGGGCTACGGGCACAAGGCAGGCATACAGCATTAACATTCGGCGTGTGGTGATCATAAAGGGTCCTCTCTGGTCGCCGCGGGCCTTATTTCGCCTTCTCAACCAGCTGCAGTGACGGATGCTCACCGGCCAGAAGTAACAGGAAATTGAATTCCCCGGTCTTGAGCTTTACGCCGCGCTGAGCAGCCTTTTCTTTGGTCTGCCATGACGCCGGTTTATAGCCAAACAGCGCTGCAATTTCAGCGTGCTTCAGCCCCAGCGCCAGACGCAGGCGGCGAACGTCTTCGGCCGTGGCGGGATCTTTGACCATATCATCAGGACTGAATGCCCTGTTCAGGCGGTAATCAGGATGCACGCCGGCGATCAGCATCAGCATGTTATATTCGCCTGGGCGAAGACTGGTCTTGTTGTACTGGCTGAGATCGTCGCTGATAGCTTCCTTACGCTGCCAGGCGCGCAGTTCGTACCCCATGACAGCCCCTAATGCGGTTTCAGTCATGCCCATTTTTTCCCGGAGCGTCTTCACTGTTTCCGGCTGCGGAACGACGCTAACCATCTTAATCATTACCCTTCTCCCAGAAGTCTGAATTCAGAAAAATTTTCACCTGGCGCGTGCGGGGATAGTCCTGGTGCTTCAGCCCCTCCCGCGTGTCAGACAGGTACTGCGTTTCCTGCTGCACCTTGTTGATTTTGCCATTCCATTTGCGGGCCAGCGCCCGGTAACTCCCGTTCTCCAGCTGATAAACTTCAAACGTATACTTGTTCGGACCGCTCCAGCCTTCGTTGTAATAGACCTGTTTCATAGGATCTGCCTGATCGATGCGCCCCGTAAACATGACATCCCGGCTGCATTGCCTGAACCAGTAACCGCGGGGCATAGCCGGTGGCCGGTCGCTTATTTCCCGTCTGGATAGCGTGCCGAAAGGCTGTGAGCGCAGGTGACAACCTGATCTCAGGTCAATCTGGCATGGCGTGTTGTGCAGGGACCAGCGCCGCTGCCGCAGACAATGGCTCAGGGTGATCACAGGAACGACACGGGAAACGAACAGGGGGAATGATTGCATGGTTTTACTCCTTCGCCAGTCGGGGCGCTACCGAAAAATGAGCCTTGATAATACGACGAATGAGCCATATAAATCAAGTTAAAAATCAGGCGGCAGAGTTTCTGCCGCTGCTGTAGGTCAGTACCGTGGAGCCACGTCCTTTCCTTCGTCCCATAAACGGGAAAACTCGTTCACGTAGGCTTCAGTTACTGCAGGCGCGCCGCTGATCAGCACCACATTTTCCGCATTACGACTGTCTGCGCTGGCGCTGAAGTTAAACGAGCCGGTCAATACGGCGCGGCGGTCAAAGACCATGAATTTATCATGCATGGCCTCGTAGTTATCGTTGATCCGCACCGCCACGCGGTTATTGGCCAGAAAGTTCACTTCGGTGTACCGGTTGTCGTTCGCTTTGCGATCGGCCACCACCACCACCGATACGCCCCGTTTTTTTGCGGCACGCAACGCGCCGGCAACAGGACGACTGGTCAGGCTGTACGCGGCAACCAGAATCTCATGCTGCGCGTGGTCGATTGAATCCAGAACCAGATTTAATGCGGTCCCGCCGGGTGAAAACCCGGTTTTCACTTCAGTCGCAGCTTGCGCCTGGACATCGCCGGCAATATTGCCGGCCGCTGTTACCGGGTTTGCTGCCACGGCGCCGGCGATGAGGGTCAGGGTTAACAGCACATATTTTTTCACGCAGCCCCCTTAATCATCATCCGGGAACAGATGCTGGACGTTCTTACGGGTTTCTTCCAGATTCTTATCCTCCGGTGCTGCCGGTTCGGGAGCCACGGCGGGACTGTTTTCCGGCGCAGCGCCGCCTGCCGGCGACACCGTATTGCTGCCACCGCCGGTGGCCTGCAGAAACGCCTCAACCAGACGCGCCATTTCTCCTGTATCCTGCTGCGGCAGCGTACTGCTGATGATCCGCTGAATATCCTGCATCGTGGTGCTCTCCGTCAGGAATTCAGCGATCAGGAACGGCAGGCGTTCGTCCTGCTTCATCAACGCGGCACCACAGAGCATCATGGCGCGCATCGCGCGGCCACGCTCTTTCTGAGGCAGTTTCTCAAGAAAGCCGTCGGCTACCCGGTCCGCCGCATTGCGCTCCGGGTAGATATAAAACGAGCACTTACGGTTATCAGTCATACTCAGCCCTTCATTGCCACCATACCCAGAACCAGATCGAATTGCGGGTTATCACTGACGAAGAAACGATCGTCACTCACCCCCGTGGCCTGCTTCACTGCGCCGGCGACCAGGCTGGCACCGCCACCGACAACCATGACGTGCGTGAAGCCGGCAAAGCGGCCAACTGAATCGGTGACACGGTGCGTCAGGGCTTTTTCCCGCTCATGCAGTACCTTCATCACCTGGGCCCGCTGGTCAGCATTCTGGAGGTAACGGGAAAGAAACGTTTCGTCATTTCGCGCCTGGATCAGACGGTCGGCAAAATACGAACTGGTACGGGTGCTCACACTGGTATCCAGTGCATGTTTTACGGCTTCGGTGATGATGGATACGCCGGTTTTAGGATCGCAATGCGTCTTGGTGAATCCGGACATTTTGCTGCGAACGTGCGCGATATCCAGCGTGGTTCCACCGATATCCACAATCAGCAGGGAGTCCAGATCGTCCAGATCCTTCAGCACACTGAAGCCTGCAGGGACCGACTCTGGCAGTACGCTGACTTTACGCACGGTAAAGCTCTCACGCCCCTGAACGGCCACCGCGCGCTTCACGTTCGCTTTTTTCCGCTCGATGTTGGCCATATTAGGCTGATCGTTTTCATCCAGGTACTCGCCCAGCGGCAGCGTCACCACAACATCAACCGGCTGCGGTTCAATGCCAGACTGCATCAGGGCATGGTGGATAGCGACGACATTCACATCACTGTACTGATAGCGTGTTTCCGTGGTGCGCACGGCATCCGGGCTCAGCTGGTCAAAGCTGTACTTTTCCCCGTCAATTTCATAGTTGGCGGAAGCCGGCACCGATGAATCTGTCAGCAATGTCATGGACCATTCGGGCTTGAAGCTGTTCGGACTGATCAACGTTTTCACTGCGCCTTCTTCCATCCAGGCCAGTTTGATGTTGGTGGAACCGTCATCAACAAAAATACGCATTTTGAACCTCACATTATTTAGAAAAAAACCGTAGAAATCAGGAAAAATACAGCTTTCAAATGGATTATTACGCATCTCTGCTGACGTGTAAAGACAAAAAGATGCACCAATATAGAAAAATACAGAAAAATACCGAATAAAAATCAACAAAAGACGGTCAGACCGTCCTGAAAACGGTCTGACATAGAAAGAAAAGGGATTTATTTAGATTTATACGGAAATATCAGGGAGGGATACAGATTATTCCGGGAGCGTTAAATGACTGTCTGGCAGGCTGAATCGGACGCCATACTGACGACCAACATCGAGCGCAAACACGCGCGTGTAGGTTTCTGTGGTTTCCAGCCGGGAATGCCCGGCATAAGCCTGTACAACTTTCAGCGGAACCCCATGCTGGATCAGGTGCATACAGAAGCTGTGACGGAACGTGTGGCAGGTAACAGGGATACTAAAAGTGACAGAGTCACGTTTTGCGAGGTCCAGTGCCTTCCTGATCCAGTTACGCGGCGTGTTATCACTCTGCACCGGCCAGAGCAGCTGCTGTTTACCAATACGCAGGGTGGTCAGAAATTCACGCACCTTCCTGACATATTGAGGATCGGTCAGAGGAACAAGACGGAACACCTCTTCATCCTTGCCCGGCCTGCCGCGGCCACGCTGACGCTGTTTAAGCGTCTTCAGCCGGACAAACGGCCGGGAACCGTCAAGCTGAAAGCTGGCGCCGGTCAGCGCCAGCGCCTCATTAATACGCGCGCCCGTGTTCCAGAGGGTATCGAAAAGGACCTGCTGGCGCAGGTCTGGCACATACCGCAGAAACACCGACACCTCCGGGGCCAGCAGGTATTTGGGTAAATCAGCCTGGCTGGCCATCTCCCGCAGCGCCAGCGCATCGGCATAATCGAAGTAGGCATATGTCACGCGCCCGGTCCCGATGGCGTCGCTACGTGAATTCTGGGAAATTTGCAGGGGGAAAGTGTTCAATTTTTTAAAATCCGCTAATCAGCCGTCAGGCGACTGAATTTTATGAAATTTCTCGCTGAATTCGACCGCATCCTGCATATCAAACGTCATACTGCGGGTGGAGGCGGTCGAGCTCCAGCTTTTCCCGCCTTCGATTCTGTAAGGGGGTAGGGTCAGTCCGCGTAAAGGCTTGTCATGCCGGGCTGCAAAAACCAGCTGCCCGGCAGATACTTTTAACATCATAGCAAACATATCCGCGCTGATTCGGCGGCCTTTCAATCCACTCATAACAACCTGTAACTGAATCCTGTACCACGACTTTTGTTGTAAATCTGCTGACCAGACTGACCTTCATCTTCACTGAATACCACCATACGGCGGCCGTTAGTCAGTGAATCCATTTTACGCTGTGCGCCATTATCGTCATAACGCACAGGCAGGCACGCACCTTTATGGCTGTTTTCACTCTCGACGCGGAACACCCTTACCCTGACGGCGTTCTTCCGCACCTGGTCAGGATCTTCACCACTGACCACGCCCGTCAGTTTCTGAAGCGTATCTGCCGGACTGCTGTACTCAGCCTGGCTGAGATAGCGGCCGTTCGGGGTTAACCAGAAATCCTGGCTGTCACTGACACGGTAGGTTTCGCCGTGGCTGGCGATGCCTGAGACGTTACAGAAGCGGTCATAATCGGTGGGCTGTCCGGGGAGCATGGCGCACCCTGTCAGCAGCAGTGCCGGCAGGGCGGCGACGTATCCTTTGAATTTCATGTTGTCTCCTGTTCAGGATGAACCATTTCGGTCGGTGGCCGGTATCCCGGATACGGGATAAACGGCGCATCGGTGGCAATAAGGTCTAGCAGCTTCTGGCCACTGACCAGGATCATGCGGCTGTCTCCGCGAATGAGCGATTTGGTGCCTTCGCGCGTTTTGCCGGTATGGCAGAAAAAACCGCGGGCACCGGTGGCGTTCAGCAGGTCGCTGAAGTCACGGACGTGGCCAACGGCAATATAGCTGGTATAGCGTTTGGCCTGGATAAGCCAGGTCTGGCCATCAATCTTCACACGGCCATCAATCCCGCCGTCACCGGTATACCGGCGGTTACGGATCACTTCAAAGCCCCGGCGTTCAAAGCCTTCAAGCAGCAGCTCTTCGAACACAAACGGGTCAATCTTGCGCAGATAGGCAATTTTCTGCCCGAAATGCGGAAACGTATTAATTTTATCGATCACACGTACCGCGCTGGCCTGTTTCCGTTCGTGCCGGCGCCGGCGTCGCCGTGTACCCTGCCAGAGGCCATACAGCAGGATACCCGCAAGGATAAAAGAGCCGACAACATGGATGGACTCATTCATTATCGATCCTCAGCACTTCATACTTCAGCTGCCGCAGCAGCCTGTCTTTGCTCATGGTTTTCAGGGTGGGCCATTCCGCTTTCAGCGTCAGCGCGACGGTGGCAAGTTGTATGGTCCGGGGTACTGTCTCACCGTCCTCATATTTTACCAGGCTGGTACGGCTGATACCGAGCTCAGCCGCGGCGCGTTCCTGGGTCCAGTTCAGGCCCCGTCGCCACAGGATCAAGTCAAAGCCGGTCAATCCGCCGCACTCCCATGCTCAGTGCCGGGCTTCGTGCCGGCGGGTACGGCCTCTTTCCCCTGTGCCTTTTTTTCCGCCGGGGCCGGGTAGGCCGAGGCCAGTTGTGCCCGGAAATCACGCCACGCTGACAGCCAGAGCGCATCAGATACCTGGTCAGACGACAGATTAAGGACCGCATTGCGGTCACGCCAGTGGCTAAATGTCTGAGCCGGAAGGCCGGCACGCCGGCGCAACTGCTGCTCGTCGAAATAGGCACACTGAACCAGGAGGTGTCTGACGTTCTGCGGGACAACTTCATCTCTGGCCCCTTCCGGCACAGCCAGCATCCCGGCGCTGCATATACCCTGAATGCCCGCCTCGGTATAAATCTGCTGCAGATTGGTATCATCAACCTGCGCAGCGCCGGCGGTGTGCGCCACAACCAGCATGATGCCGGCAATAAGTGGTTTCTTTATCATGCGTACTCAGCTCCTGGCCGAATCCTGGTGGACTGGCCTGTTATAATCTGCCTGTATTTATAGCCTGAAAATGTTCATATTTGAACATTTTTTATGTATATTATTTCCGCAAATTCGCCATAAACACAACAGGAGACGCGATGGATATCAACTACTACGATAAACATCAGGAAGAATTTGAGGCGGTCACGCTGGCGCTGAAAGCCAATCTGGAAGAAGTTTGGGGCAGCAGCCTGAAAAATCAGGGGGAAAGCCTGGATGATCAGGTGACGTATATGAAGCTATTTGAAGAGCTGCAATACAACCTCAATCCGTACTACTTCAAGGAGAACACCTCAGCAAAAGAGATGGATGAAGATAAAGTAGCGGCCTTTGTGGCCAGAACCCGCGACTATAAGCACGGCATTACCATTAAATCCTGGCCGGGACGCCCGCAGAAATGGCTGAAAGGCCGAATCAAACCTCTTCATCCTGTGGAAGGCACAAACCTGTGCTGGATCGACACGTCCAACATTGTGCATATCGGTGCCGATAGGCAGTTTGACGATCAATATTACCTCACCGTGACCACACAGAACGGTCAGAGTTACCGCGTGAATGATGTCCTTCTGCCTGGACGCCTTCTGGATGCCGCTCATGAAGCCCTGTTCAGGGCGCTGGATTCAAGCACTGGCGGTAATTTCTGATACGGAGTTGCACCACGTTTATCGGGTACTTATACTGACAGTGATTAACAAATTAATTTTCCGTTTACTCCGACAGAAAGTTAAGTAGTAAAAACGTCTAGTAATTAAAAGGAGCCCTTCCTCACCAGTTGGGCTCCTTTTGTATATCCTTATTCATTTCATCAAATGTCGGTCCGAGAACTGTCCGCGGCCAGTTTCTGAATTGCACTGATCTCATCTCCGGTCAGCTCAGCACGACTGTCCAGCTGCTGCACGTTTTTGCTCCGGACCTCCCAGAAGTAGTACAAAAAGAATGCCTCGCATGTTCATGACTCTTCTCCCTGTTCGTTTTCACCTGCCCGGTATGCCCGCTGCCCCTTATAACCCAGCAGGGATTCGCACATCAGGTCAGTGATGCGTGCAATAGCGAGATCCGCATTGTCAGCACGCAGGGAAATCACGGCCGTTTCGCCCCGGTTCGCGGCATTCCAGACGCCAGGCAGCAGCGTCTGGAACCGGGCCCGGTCATCCCCCTCCGACAGCAGGGCCATTTCCGGTAGCCGTTCGCGGATCACCGCTTCACTGGCCTGCCGCAGGATATCGTCACGACTCCAGATGCACAGCGTTGCCGGTCCGCTGCGCATGAGGATAGTAGCAGCGTCAGCCATACTCAGTGTGTCCAGCTTCAGCATCTCCATGCCCGGCCGACGCAGCACAAATCCTATGGGCCGGCGGTACTTGCCCAGCTGCAGCAGATCGTCGTCTGTAAGCAGCTCCAGGCCACGCTGCAGAACCAGATGAAGCACGTCCGCTTCTTTGACCGGGCGGATCAGGTTTTGCCTGGCATTTGCCCGGACGGTCAGAACTTCAATACGATGCCAGAGCTCGTCATTAATATGCTTGGTGGCCATCAATCCTCTCCTTTACGGGCACGAATATAAATCAGCGTCACAACCACAACCGCGCCTATGGCCCAGCTAATCGCGGAGTAACCCTCCGGCATGTAGATCATGACCAGCATTGCCAGCAGTAAATATATAACGGCAGAAATCACCCCCTGACGCATCATAACCCCCTCTCTGTTAAACATTGTTCACTGGCCACCGGAATGCTCCCCGCCGACATAAAACCGTTTTCCATCCGCCGCTTTGCCCAGGCATACGGTTTGACCTGTGCTTAGCTGGCCGGCATCCATCATGAACGGCGCGCCCGGACCGCGAAAAACGTCCGTATCGAGGGCGGCAGGTTCGCCGGCAGCGACCGGCCGGACCATGCCCATATCGTAGCTGTCCGGCAGGTTATCCGGCAGGCAGGCCTGCGTGTAGTCGTCCGCGACCTTCTGCGCCTCTTCCTGCGTGGGGTAACGACCCAGCACGCCGGTGATCTCTTTCTTCAGTCCGAAGCCGTAGCCGCGAACCTTGTACGCTTCATATTCCATACCATTCACTCCGCTTGCCGTTGTTTACTGAATAACCACACTCTAATAAATTAGGTTTCATTCGTATATTATAAATATTTAGATTTAGCACTAAAAGCTAATTTAATAAAGCAACACACCGGTAATCATCACGCTGCGTGACGACCGCACGATTTACCCCGCCGGATGATTTGCGCCCTTATCTTTTCACCCTGTGACTTTTACGCCCGCAACCACCGGAAAATACCTTTTGGCCGGTGCCGCCATTGCGGAAAAAACGTAAATACCGGAAAAAACGAAATCAACAGGGAGAGGAAGGCAGGGGAACGGTCGCGCGGCTGCCGGCGCGGACACCATATCTTGTGCCGTTTCCGGCTGACGGAGCCACTACATATAGCGTTATCCACAGAAACGGTGGATAAGTGGCGGCGCTGCGGAGAATACCGCTAAACCGCAACGGCGAAAAAATGTGGTCCCGCGCGCAAAAGTGCGGTACAAATGGCTGTACATTATGTAAAGCCAGATGACTGTACAAAAAGGAAGGAGCATGACCGGTTTTTTTGAACGTAAAAAGCGGGCCAAAAACGCCCAGCTGACCGTGCGTCTCGATGAGCAGCTGAAGAAACGCGCCGAACTGCGTCTGGAGGCAATGGGGATGACCGCCACGGAAGCGGTGGAGCAGCTTTACCGCTTCATCGCCGATCACGGCCGGATGCCCGTCACGGAGCGTATCGTCACATTTGACATCCAGTCACAGCGCGGCCGCGCCATCGCCCTCAATCCCGCCGACGCTGTGACCGAAAACACCCGGCGGTTTCTGCAGTCGCTGGGAGCTGTGGAAGTGGTCTGCTGCGATCCCGCTGCATTTGAACAGGCGGTACTGGAGTACTTCAGCCTGTATGTGGCCGACCAGGCTGCCTGTTTACTGGCCGGTGTACTGAACGTCACGTTCATGGTTAATGCCGCCAGTCGCGTGAAAGATGACTGGCATGACAGGCTGCTGTCCCTGTTACAGCGCGACTTTGATTTCAGCGAAGAACAGTCAGTGACGTTCATTAACAGCATCGTAGACAGCGAACATGTCGATCCTGCCATCGTCAGTCGAAATAATACGGCCTGGCGGAGCGGAAAAAGCACCGGGTCCGGCGCCGCCGTCCTGCAGCGTTTCCTGACGTTCCTGGCGGAGCGGGGCGTCAGCTGCAGCGATCCGCAGAGACTGACCGAAAGCGCCGGCCGTGCATGGGGCGTGCGTGAAAATATGATCGGGAATATGCCCCCGGACATGCAGCAGGCCATAAACGATGGCGTCATTTTTGAGGCCAGCGCTGACACGCCGGACTTTTCCCCTGAGCTGGCGGCGGCGTTTGGCTTCACACAGGCCCAGGCAGAAGCGGTGCTGAAACCCGCCCTGGCCGCCAGGGATCTCCCCGGTTTCCTGCAGCGCTTTCTGGCGTTCCTGGCCGACCGGGGCATCAGCTGCAGCAATCCCCGGCGGTTTACTGAAAAGGTCACTGAACACGCCAGCCATGAGGGGCTGCACCGGCTTATTGCGATGTTGATGTCGCGCATCAGGGATGAGGGGGTCTGTTTTGTCTTTCACAATGAATCCCCGGACGAACTGCCGCGCCTGGCCGCGTCACTGCCCGGCGAACTGGCCGATACCTTCGGGTTTACGGGATGGCAGGCAACAACAATACTGCGTCAAATCCAGCCGGCACGGCCGGGGCAGGATTAGGGCCGGGAGCCTCACGCGATGAAAACGACCTGTTATGCGGACGGCATCACGGCGGCGCCACTTTCCCCGCAGGAGTGGCGGGCACTGCTCAGGGCGAAAGGCTGGAAGCAGAAGGATCTGGCCCGCCGCTGGAATGTGTCAGAAACCTGGATCAGTAAGCTGGCCAATAACCCCGATCGGGGCACGCACTGGAACGATGCCTGCCGGGGTCTGCCCGATATGCGTGCCCGGCGGCCCGGCGAACCGCGCGCGGCAGGCACAGACGCACCAGAGCCGGGAGGCCCTGAATGAACAAACGTCTTCACCTCATCACCACCTGTACCCGGCGCAAGGCGGGCAGCGTGGAGGATACCGTTTTTCCGGGCGACACTTCCCTTGATGACGCCTTTGACGGCTGGTACAGGCTGATCGCCCAGGCCGCCCGCCGTCCTGGCAGGGTGCTGGAAACGGGAGAGCTTTACCGGGGCGCACACTGGCTGCGTGCCCGCGGTATCGCGGCGCGGTGGCCGGGCATCGAGCTGTGGGCCATGTCGGCCGGTCTGGGGCTGCGCCACCATACCGATCCGGCGGTCGCGTATGAGGCAACGTTTCACGCCATGCCCTTCGCGCCGGCGACCGTCTGGGGCTCACTGACGGCACGCCCCCCGCTGGCGGGCCGCTGCGCCTCCCTGGCTGAGCTGATGCAACGCTGCCCGGACGATCGCTTTGTGATCGCCGGTTCACCCGTGTATATCAGCGCGGCTGAGCAGGATATTCTGGCCGGCGTGCCGGCACTGCATGATGCGGCCGCTCAGCTGATTATCGTGACCTCACAGGGCTATCGTGGTCCGCTGCAGCCGTTTCTTAAAAGAAGCCGCGCGGACATGATGGCGACCCTGAAATCGAACATGACGTGCCTGAATATTGCCTGCGCCGGCGCCCTGATTGACGCCATGATGCAGGCAGACGCCCGGCAGGCGGCAACCATTTAATACAGACAGAGACTGGCGCTACCGTCGCCAGAAGGGGGTTTTACATGTTCAGCATCATTTATCACGCCGGCGCAGCCGTCCTTTTCCTGGTCATGAGCCTGGCGGCCGGCGCCGGCCTCCTGCTTCATAGCCATGAATATACGACAGGTCATTTCTGGAACATGACGGGGCTGTGCATTGTGTCAACTCTCGTCTGGATCTGGGCTGTAGCTCAGGCAAAAGAAGCCTGGTACATTTCACGAAACATCAAAAAAGGACTCTGACCATGAAAGATGAAATTCGCCACGAAAAACCCGTTGAAGTGAATATACAGCTGACACACAGAGAAGCGCAGGCTCTGGCGCAACTGGTTAAGCGTCTGGGATTCAGTGACTGCCGCGGCCTGGCGACGTCAGATATTGAGGCATATCTGATGATGGATGGAATCAACCAGATCATGAAAGCACTGGCTGAAGAGGGCTATGCACCACGATAAGGGCCGGGACTATCTGGAATTAGCCGGAAATACGGCCCTATCACGCGGGCAGTAAGGAGAGGTTTTAATGTTCCCGACACCAGGGAAAACAAGCCGCCGTCAAGAGCGGCTGCACATCGCTGTTATCGCATAAACGCCGCGGGAATATCCTTCCACTGCGTGGTGTAGGCCGGGGACAACATTTCACGGCGCATGGCATATTCCGGATCAATACCTTCTCCGGCGAAGAAGATCCTTGACCTTCCTTCCCTGTTTATTTTGTCGATGGTGGCCATCAGTTTTTCGCTGCCCGGCCGCACAGCAGCCGGCGAAAACAGATCCAGCTGGGTTTCATATCCCTGCAGATCGCTGAGCATCACGCCGGCTTTTGCATACCGCACGCCCTCACGCCAGATACGCGACAGTCCCAGCTGCGCCGCGGCGATGATGTCGCGGGTATCCTGGCTTGGCACGGGAAGCACTTCCGTAGCCTGGTTACTGTAGGGCACACCGCCGGCGTCATAAGCACTGCTGCGGATAAAGACCGTTACCACCTTCGCCAGACGGTTTTCCTGGCGCAACTTTTCTCCTGCCCGTGTGGCATATTTAGTCACCGCCTGCTGCATCTGCGCCAGTTGCGTGACCCGCGATCCAAACGAACGGGATACAACAAGCTGCTGTTTCGCGCCGGTACCTTCTTCCAGGGCAAAGCAGGCCTCGCCACGCAGCTCACGGATGGTGCGTTCCAGCGTCACACCGTACAGCCGGCGTGCCAGTCGGATATCCATCTCTGCGAGCGCCAGCGCCGTTTTGATCCCCATTGTCGCCAGCCCTTTTTCGGTACGATGGCCAACCCCCCACACATCGCCGGCCGACACCAGGCTCATCAGCCTTTTCAGTCTTACAGGATCACTGAGCGCCACAACCCCCCCGGTGGCAGGCCACGTCTTCGCGGCGTGGTTGCACAGTTTGGCCAGCGTCTTCGTTGGCGCGACGCCGACTCCACAGGTGAGCGTTGTCTGGCGCAGCACTTCAGCCCGCAAAAGCTGGCCAAACGCCTGCGGCGTCATCACTCCCTCCATATGAGAGGCATCCGCAAAGAGCTCATCAATTGAGTAAACAAATGTCCGCGGCGCCAGACTCTCCACCACGGTTGCAAATCTGGCGGAGAATGAGGCGTAAAGGGTGTAGTTGGAACTGAATACGGCAACGTTATGCTGTTCCAGCAGGCGGCGGCAGCGGAAATAGGGCTCCCCGCGGCGCACGCCAAGCGCTTTCGCCGCGCGATTGACCGCAACAAGCGCCCCGTCGTTGTTGCTGAGAACGACCACAGGGCGACCTCGTAAATCAGGGCGGAACGCTTCTTCGCAGCTGCAGTACATCGAATTGACATCGATTAAGGCGTACACGGGCGGTGTCTCATGACAGTGAACGTAACCACACCCCATATCTGCAGCGCCTCCGGATCAAACCTGATTGGCGGAAAAGCCGGATTCAGCGGCATCAGGCAGGGGTAAGGGCGGAGCTGCAGCTGCTTGACCGTAAATTCATTATCGATGCTGGCAATCACGATGCTGCCGTGCCGGGGCTCTTCTGCCCGATCGACGACCAGCACATCGCCATCATGAATGCGGGCATCACGCATAGAATCGCCGGACACACGCAAGAAGTACGTTGCGGCCGGACGCCGCACGCAGTAATCATGCAGGTTAAGTTCATTGGCCTCATAGCCTGCGGCCGGGCTGGGAAAGCCGGCCGCAACGGGCTCGGCAAAAAAAGGGAGTGCGTCACCTTCCACTGAAGGCCGGGGATAAACGAGATCCAGCGCCATAATTTAGCCTCCAATAACTGTTTACACATACAGTATATTGCAGGCTTCAGGAAACAGGCAATGCCGGCATATTTCATGCCGGCACGCTGGGGTCAGGTCAGGATGGTGGCCAGACGGCCAAGAACGTCGTCCATGATAGTCTCTGGCACCCGTTCGAGTCGTTTGCCGCCGCGGGCTTTCATATCGATCGTCCGGGGTTGATCGCAACGCACAACGCCGGTGGTACGTATGCCGGCGCCGTCAAGCGACACAGCAAAGCCTGCTGTGCGGGCAAAATTGCCTCCGCTGGTCACGGGCACAACAACAGGCAGGCGGGTCACGCGGTTAAAAGCAGCCGGCGTGACAATCAGTACCGGCCGCGTTCCCTGCTGCTCATGACCTGCGGTAGGGTCAAGCGAGACAAGCCAGATTTCCCCTCTTTCCATGTCAGATTTCCTCCTGACCAGCCGCCGGCGCATCCAGCCATTCACGTTCTTCTGCCGAGATTTCAGCGTTCGGATCGCACTGTGCCAACAGCTCAGCCAGTGAATACTGCGGGCGTCTGTGCGGCTCCACAATCAGCCGGCCATTATCAATGACCATGCCAACTTCATTATCTGTACCCAGCGACAGCGCATTCAGCAGTGCCGGTGGGACGGTCAGCATGACTGAGCCGCCAACCTTCTTCAGTCGAGTGGTATGCATTTTTCACCTCCATAAAAGTTATATTTAAATATAACATTCACAAAAAAACATACCAGCCTTTAACGCACAATATTTAATAAAAATATAACTTTCAGCCCAACAGTAAACCCAGCGCGGTAGCTTCCATATGCAGCAATACCGGCAGCAGCAGGCCGCCACTTCTGATCCGGGCAGCTGATGTAATCAGCCCCACCAGGAACATTTCTGCCAGGGTCAGCAGGTTCTGATACTGCATATGCACGGCGGCAAACAGCAAAGACGTTATCAGCGCGCCCAGCCACATCGTCCAGTTGTACCTCGAACGGAAGACGTTCAGCACTGAAGGATCCCCTCATAAATCAGCCATAGCATAGCCATATTTGAGCAACTGATTGGCGAATAATACCCAGGCCGCCAGCAATTCTTTCTCCGTGATTTGATAATCAGGCCGCCTGAGTACCTCCAATCCCAAGCGAATCGTTGAGAGTACCGTTCGATGCCCAATGGTATTGGCCTGAAAATGCTTATCCCAGCCCTGTTGCTGTGCGTGTAAACCAACTAGCCACAACAGGCATTGAACCATCAACGCTATCAGTAGGATGATGTCGAATCGCTCTGGACTGTTGGTACGACTTTGGCGTAAGCCAAAGCCGTATGCCGGGCTTTTGAGGTCACGAAAGGTTTCCTCTATTTGCATACGTTTGGCGTACAGGTTTACCAGCTGCTTTGGGCTCCGAGATTCTGGTGGTAAATTGCTGGCTAACACCCAAGGCTCTTTCGCCGATGTTGAGTACGTTTTTGCCGATGGATGGTGGCAATTAGTCCTCGTTGAACGCTGATTTGTACGCCCCTTAGGTTTGCTACGATAAAGCGTGAGATGGCAATTGATAGGGTTAGTTTTGGTCAAAGTCTTACAACCCAGGCTCTTCGCTTGACCGTTGGCCAAGTCATGTGTACTTCGAACTGCACGCCAATTTTCAGCGCCAATATCTGCAAATTGAACTGTACCGCGAATACGGCTTAGCCAAAACCAACCATGCGCCTCAACCTCTTTGTACCAAGGCACTTTGAACCCCGCGTCAGTCACGATGAGAGGGGTAACATGCAAAGGTAAAATCTTGGCTAAGTCCGCTAAAAAACCGTTGTGGGAGGCCTTAGAGCATTGTTCTGATAGGGGATAGGACTTCTCATACAGGGTAATAGAGCGGCCATTGAAGGCTATTGAGGCGCGCAGAGCCATGATGCGTTTATGCTCTCGGATGTCTGACCAATCGACGAGCACAATCGGCATAGGGTTACCAGAACAGATGAGGCTGGCATGCCATTGGTAGACAGCTAACCGTTCTTGATGCAGATGCGTGTTGCCGAGCAAACGATCAATGCGCTTGATGTTGTGCTTGGTTCGGGCCGTGGTTGGTAAATTTCGACCTAACTCAGTCAAGGTCAGTGTCTTACATTCAATCAGCGCCTTAGAGGCCAGCATCAAGCTGTTTAATCGTTTTAGGTGAAGTTCTGGGCAGTATTGGTGTAAAGAATGTTGTAGGATATTGGCTTCGCGCATCTTGTTGTCCAAGTGTAGTTTTTGGCGAAACCATTTGATCATGCAACAAGATGCGCTTCCACCCTAATTTGATGATTTATTTGTAAATCATCAGGGGATTCTTCAGTGCTCGGCCTGTAAAAAAAGCGGATCGGGCGTTTGGGCTTGAGTCATGTGTTTGGGCTGATTATTGCTGGTCATCAAAAGATCCTCTGCTTTAGCCTCTGAAAATTTTTAGCCAATAAATATAACTTTGTTATCCCGCCAAATGCCATTAAACTGCATAAGACGCTATGTTCCAAATATGAGACAGTGGGAAAAACATGCCAGATTTAAACGGTATGATGCTATTTGCAGCCGTAGTGAGAGCAAAGGGATTCTCCCAAGCTGCACGTGAAACCGGCCACCCAAAATCCACCATAAGTCGCAAAATCGCGCAGCTTGAAGAACAACTAGGCGTGCGATTGTTACAACGCGACACCCGTAACCTGAGTCTTACCCAAGTCGGGGCACTCTTTTATCAACACTGTGATTCCATTCGCAATGAGGTGGAAGCGGCCAAGGCTGTTATCGAGAGTACCCATGATGATGTATCAGGATCATTACGGATAGCCATTCCGGTCTCTTTTAGCCAAGAATTAATTGCTAACCTCTGTAGCGGATTCATGCGTTTATATCCCAATGTGGAATTAGATGTCCAGTTTACCGACAACGATATAGGTTTGGTGGGTGAAGGATATGACATAGCTATCAAATATGGGCCACTGCAATCCTCTGATCTTGTTGCAAGATTACTGTTCGAGCGTCAACCAATTCTGGTAGCAAGCCCTGGCTATTTAAAAGCACGCGGCACCCCCGCAACACCTAAGGAGCTGAGCGATCATAGTGGTATTCTGCTAGGAACATCCCGCTCAGCACCCATATGGCCCTTAGGCAAAGGTGCTCGCAAAACCATGGTAAACTTTCAGCGTAAAGTCAGGGTCAATAGCCCGATTATGGTTAAGCAGTTAGCCCTCGATGACTTTGGGATTGCAATGCTATCAAACTCCGCCTGCAAAACCGAACTCGCCAACGGCCAGCTAGTGCCAATCTTACAGGAATGGCCGATTGAACCCTTTAAGGTCTACGGGGTGTATTCGAGCCGCAGACAATTAGCCACCAATATCAGCGCCTTCTTGGACTTTTTCGTCAAACGCTTTAGCAGCCAAGAAAGCCTACAATCCTTGATGGGCTAGGCACTTTATCGCAGCGGCATTCACCTTTACTGACATCGCCATTCCTTTATACACATCCCAATGTTGAGTGACCATGACCATTTAGATAACAAAAAAGCCTAGCAAATTGGCTAGGCTTTTTACGTTGAGGAATGTGATGCTAATGCTCAGGCTAAAAGTTAACGCGCGGAGCTTAAGTCGATTAGGCCTAACCGATTAAGTATGAGCCATTAACTACAAGCGCATCGAGCATCAGCATTTTGTCCATATATCTTTACAGCTTATATGACGGCTATTTCACACAAATACGCGCTAACCACTTCTAGGGAATAATTTTTTCCTGTTTGAGCACTTCTTTTGTGATGGCTTGGCGCAGCCCTAAACCATCCGATGTGGGCATATCCATATTCATCGCAAAAAACCACACATTATCATCAAGTTCAACCCAACCGACCCACCAGCCAATCTTAGGTTCGATTCTAGTCGAGTATCCAGTTTTAGCCCGAATAATATAGTCACCATTGGCTTCGGTCAGCATGGCTTGTTTGACAATACGCTGGCTGCGCTCCGATACGTGTAACTTATTGTGATACAGCTTTCTTAAAAAGCTGATTTGCTCCGTGGCCGAAATTCGAATACCACCGTCGAGCCAGAAACTGTCTACATTGCCCGAAATGTCCTCATTACCATAATCGAAAGCATGTAGCATCTTGCTCATACGTGCCTCGCCAATTTGGCGGGCAAATTCTTGATAAACAGGCACAACTGAATATTTCATCGCGGTGATTAGATTATGATCGCGATTCCAAGTGGCGATATCGCGCGTCTGTCCATCCCACTTAAAGACTTGGTGTTCATCCTTAACCACGCCCAAATCGAGGGCGATCAAGCTATTGGGAATTTTAAAGGTAGATGCGGGTAAAAATGCTTGGTTCGCCCGTTTAAGATTATTGGTAAATCCTTGCTGCTTATTCTCATTCCAGAGCACAACTACGCCCTGTGATTTATGTTCAGTAAAGTGAGCATTCCAACTTTTGTTTTCTTGCCATTCCTTTGCTACCGCAGGCATTCCGATAATCGATGCCACCAAAAACACAGCCGATAAGGCTAATACACGCATAACGTCCCCTTGCTTAATGCAATATACTGAAGAATCCCCTGATGATTTACAAATAAATCATCAAATTAGGGTGGAAGCGCATCTTGTTGCATGATCAAATGGTTTCGCCAAAAACTACACTTGGACAACAAGATGCGCGAAGCCAATATCCTACAACATTCTTGGTGATGCTGCCAACTTACTGATTTAGTGTATGATGGTGTTTTTGAGGTGCTCCAGTGGCTTCTGTTTCTATCAGCTGTCCCTCCTGTTCAGCTACTGACGGGGTGGTGCGTAACGGCAAAAGCACCGCCGGACATCAGCGCTATCTCTGCTCTCACTGCCGTAAAACATGGCAACTGCAGTTCACTTACACCGCTTCTCAACCCGGTACGCACCAGAAAATCATTGATATGGCCATGAATGGCGTTGGATGCCGGGCAACCGCCCGCATTATGGGCGTTGGCCTCAACACGATTTTCCGCCATTTAAAAAACTCAGGCCGCAGTCGGTAACCTCGCGCATACAGCCGGGCAGTGACGTCATCGTCTGCGCGGAAATGGACGAACAGTGGGGATACGTCGGGGCTAAATCGCGCCAGCGCTGGCTGTTTTACGCGTATGACAGGCTCCGGAAGACGGTTGTTGCGCACGTATTCGGTGAACGCACTATGGCGACGCTGGGGCGTCTTATGAGCCTGCTGTCACCCTTTGACGTGGTGATATGGATGACGGATGGCTGGCCGCTGTATGAATCCCGCCTGAAGGGAAAGCTGCACGTAATCAGCAAGCGATATACGCAGCGAATTGAGCGGCATAACCTGAATCTGAGGCAGCACCTGGCACGGCTGGGACGGAAGTCGCTGTCGTTCTCAAAATCGGTGGAGCTGCATGACAAAGTCATCGGGCATTATCTGAACATAAAACACTATCAATAAGTTGGAGTCATTACCAACATTCTTTACACCAATACTGCCCAGAACTTCACCTAAAACGATTAAACAGCTTGATGCTGGCCTCTAAGGCGCTGATTGAATGTAAGACACTGACCTTGACTGAGTTAGGTCGAAATTTACCAACCACGGCCCGAACCAAGCACAACATCAAGCGCATTGATCGTTTGCTCGGCAACACGCATCTGCATCAAGAACGGTTAGCTGTCTACCAATGGCATGCCAGCCTCATCTGTTCTGGTAACCCTATGCCGATTGTGCTCGTCGATTGGTCAGACATCCGAGAGCATAAACGCATCATGGCTCTGCGCGCCTCAATAGCCTTCAATGGCCGCTCTATTACCCTGTATGAGAAGTCCTATCCCCTATCAGAACAATGCTCTAAGGCCTCCCACAACGGTTTTTTAGCGGACTTAGCCAAGATTTTACCTTTGCATGTTACCCCTCTCATCGTGACTGACGCGGGGTTCAAAGTGCCTTGGTACAAAGAGGTTGAGGCGCATGGTTGGTTTTGGCTAAGCCGTATTCGCGGTACAGTTCAATTTGCAGATATTGGCGCTGAAAATTGGCGTGCAGTTCGAAGTACACATGACTTGGCCAACGGTCAAGCGAAGAGCCTGGGTTGTAAGACTTTGACCAAAACTAACCCTATCAATTGCCATCTCACGCTTTATCGTAGCAAACCTAAGGGGCGTACAAATCAGCGTTCAACGAGGACTAATTGCCACCATCCATCGGCAAAAACGTACTCAACATCGGCGAAAGAGCCTTGGGTGTTAGCCAGCAATTTACCACCAGAATCTCGGAGCCCAAAGCAGCTGGTAAACCTGTACGCCAAACGTATGCAAATAGAGGAAACCTTTCGTGACCTCAAAAGCCCGGCATACGGCTTTGGCTTACGCCAAAGTCGTACCAACAGTCCAGAGCGATTCGACATCATCCTACTGATAGCGTTGATGGTTCAATGCCTGTTGTGGCTAGTTGGTTTACACGCACAGCAACAGGGCTGGGATAAGCATTTTCAGGCCAATACCATTGGGCATCGAACGGTACTCTCAACGATTCGCTTGGGATTGGAGGTACTCAGGCGGCCTGATTATCAAATCACGGAGAAAGAATTGCTGGCGGCCTGGGTATTATTCGCCAATCAGTTGCTCAAATATGGCTATGCTATGGCTGATTTATGAGGGGATCCTTCAGCGTTCAGCATGACACCACGGAACAGGATTTCCTCATTCAGCGGGGCAAGGATAAAGACGGCCAGCAACGTCAGGATCACATCGGGTATGGACTTATCGGCAAAAAGTTTCGTCATAAATGGCTCAGCGGGCAGGTCCAGCACTTTACCCAGCAGAAATTCACCGACATACACCACGGCCATCGCGCCAACCAGCCACAGTGCGCCAACGTTGCTCAGCTGGCCAACGACCGGTAGCGGAGCAACCCAGCGGCGGTATACCAGGAAAACACACAGGAGGTACACCAGTACAGCACCATGACTGAAGAACAGCGTATTTTTCCCCAGCCCATAGAGCAGAACAGCCTGCCCCATGACAAACATGGCCCCCCAGGCTATGGCCCAGGCTGCCAGCAGAACCAGCATAAACTGCAGATATTTATTACGTGACTGAATCATTTTATCCCCTGTTAATTTTTAAACAGAATCGGCTTGACACTCAGGCCGGTTTTCAGACCTAATTTAAATGATACAGAAAATGATTGCCGATTTTTTTAATGGAGAAAGTGAAATGAAATTCAACACGAAGATTGCTCTTATTCTGGCTGCATCCGTAATCAGTTGCAGTGCCTTTGCTCAGAGCGTATCCGCGCCGAAAACCGATTCTTTACTGAGCAGCATTCTGGGTGAGCAGGTACAGACAAACCAACATCTTGTACAACTGCTGGCAAAGGATCAGGATGCCGGTATTACACTGACCCCGGAACAAAAGAAAACCTCTTGCCTGTATGAAAGTCATTACTACAGCAGTGGCGCACCACTTACCGTCGGAAAAGAAACACTCCGCTGCACGCTGAGTGGCGAAATCCCGACATGGGAAAATGTGAACGAGGGCAATATTGTCTCTGTCGAAGGCAAATAAAATCCCTTTGACAGCCTCTCAATTATCCGCACCAAAATGATTTAAAAAAATCTCCTTTTGATGGTATATTTTTTACTCGAAATAGAAATCATTAGGAGATTGTTATGGTTGATGCCCCGCCCTCAATCCCGCTGCCAACTTGCATGGTTGAAGCAGCACAGATTTATCACATTCCTCTCCGTGGATTCCTCGCCTTGTGGCTGACTGAAGGCGGAAAACCGGGAATGAAAAATAAAAACAAAAACGGCACTTACGATTACGGCGCATTCCAGATAAACACCATCTGGGCGAATAAGCTGGCGTCCGATTTTGGCGTGAAAGCGGAGCAGCTGCAGCATGACTTCTGCGCCTCTGCAATGGCCAGTGCCTACATCCTCAAATACAACATCATTCTCGAAGGGGGGGATTTCTGGCAGGGTGTCGGCCGCTATCACTCCAACACGCCGGCGCGTAAGGCCTGGTATATCGGGAAGGTTTACCAAAATTCTCTGAGGTTCTGATGCAAAACCAGCCACAACGGAAAGGGGGAGGGGATGATGGCCTGATGATTATCGGGGCCCTTCTCATCATGATCACAGTGATGTGGTTTGGCTTTCGTGATTATGTGATTTACGGAGTCTGTCGCCTGCTTTACTGGATCTACGGTGTACTGCCGGACGCCATTACGCCGGGTAATGCGGCCGAGCGCCGGGACATGCTGCTGTCGGCGGCGCGGTATAACCACCAGGTTTCGCTGTGGGACTTTATCAGCGTGATGAACGACACGGCCAGCGTGCTCTTTCCCCTGTTCATTTTAATCATCGGGTTGTTCGTCTGGGTTATCTCGCGCAATCCTTACTACCGTCTGACCCGTAAACTGACCATCCGGAACCTTCCCTGGGTGATGGTAAAAAACTATCCGGGGATAGCTCATATCCTCGCCCGGTTTGGCCACCTCGATCAGCTGCTGCTGAATGAAGATCCGGAAGAAGCACGCAGCGCGCAGTCACCCGTTGAGTTTGCCCAGGAACATAACCTGATTGATACCGCTAAGCGCCGCCTCCGTAAAAAAGCCGCACATAAAGTCTTCCTGTCACAGGTAAACCTGGCCCCCGAAGGGGCGGCCCTTTCCCTGGCGCCCTGGGAAAAAGCGCTCGCAGCCTCGTTTGTACATCTGCGGTTTATGGGCGACCGGCCAACGGCTAAATCCATTCTCGACGATCTCAACCGTTCCTGCCTGCGGACTAAAGACGGTTTCCCTGATTATTCGCTGGCCGCCGGGTTCTGGACCGTCGCCAGCCAGTGTGAAGCGTTCCGAGAATTTGCAAAGGGGCGCCGCAGCTCCCGTTCGCTACTCTACGCGCTGTTCGATGATGACCTGCAGCTGCCATCCGCTAATTTCCGGTGGCTTAAAGGTGTGGACCGCACGTTATGGTATGCACTTTCAAGCGCCGGCCGCGGGAAGTTCTTCATTGAGGGAGGTGGTGTTATTGCCTGGAGTCAGTGCGAAAGTTACCGGCTGACGCTCGATGAAGAAAAGGCGGCGAAATTCCCGCCGACCGTGCGGGCGGCCGTGCTGGGCCTTGAGCTGGATCTGCTCCATTACCGCCATATTGACCGCCGCGATCCCGCCATTCCGGTCGCTCACTGGCAGGAAGACGTTATACCGCCATTTGCATTTGAATCTGACGCTGAAGCGGAAGACGAGCCGGCTACGCCGCCTGCAGCTCCGCACGACACCCCGAACAACAGTCTGCGACTGACAGACGATGAACCGACGCCGGCTAAACCTCAGCCGGCAACCCGACCCGATCACCTGGAACTCTAAGCGAGGAAGTATGAAACTCACCGTAAAAACCGATCGCAACACACTTTATCTTTCCGCTGACGGAAACTACCAGGAACAAGCCCTGCACTCCTTCCCCCTGTCAGCCTGTCATTTTGGACTTGGCCATGATGCCGGCAGCGGCCACATCCTGACGCACAATACGTTTTCTGGTGAAGCGGTGCAGCTGTTCCGCTTTGAAAACGAATATCAGGCCATCGAGGCGCTGAACAATATCCGTAAAAAGCTGAAACAGCAGCGCGGACTCAATGCCGTGCGCCGGCTGTCTAACTTTATCTTCTGGCCAGTCGCCGCGCTGGGCTTTATCGTCTCCATCAACGGCGCGTTGATGAATATGCATCAGCCGGCACAGCCACTGCAGGCAAACTCGTATGCTCCCGCGCCGGGTCTGCAGCAGCCTGCCACTGCGCCGGAGCAGCTGCAGGTTCAGGCAGCACCTGAAGCCCCTAAAAAACTGGCTGATAACGACTTGCTGTCACTGAAAGATGCCGTCACCAGCGGACGCTTTACAATCTCGCTTTCAACCGGGCATAAACACACCCTGTATGTGTTTTCCGATCCGATGTGCCCGCACTGCCGCGCGCTGGAACCCCGACTGCAGGAACTGAGCAAACGCTATAACGTCGAGATTTTCCCCGTGTCCGTTTATGGCGACCTGCGCTCGATGGTCCGCGCCGCTCCTGTACTCGATACCGGGAAAGATACCCGACTGAAAAGCTGGGAAGACACGATTAACATGGGATACACCACCATGAACCCGAAAATTGACGATCCGAAAACAGCCCCGGATACCACCGGCGCCCGCCTGGTTGACGCGAACAATATGGCATTTGCGAAATTCGGGTTTATCGGTACCCCGTCCATCGTTGCCGATTCGGGTGATGTGATCCCGGTTTCCGTCGTCAAAGACGATGCCCGCCTGCAGCAGGCAATAGGAGAATAACCCGGAGCCGCTATGCAACAGGAATCTGTAGACAGTAAAAAAGTCCTCCGCCCGGATGGTTCGTTCATGGAGTGGTTCCTCACTCCGAACGTACAGTTTGGCCTGCTGGCCATACTGACCGTGCTGGGTCTGTTTCTCCCCTTTACCATGCTGCTGAGCATCCTCATCCTTCCGCCGCTGATGGTGGCATTCACGGATCGTAAATTCCGGCCACCGCTGCGAATGCCGAAAGACTGCGAAATGTTCGACGACACCCTGACCACGGAAACCCAGGCGGAATACCGTCTGGGGCCCATTCGCATCCCGCATAAGGTCCGGGAGCGAAAGAAAGCGAAGGGAATTTTATATGTCGGGTATGAGCGGGGACGCCTGTTCGGCCGCGAGCTGTGGCTGAACATGACGGACCTGCTGCGCCACATGGTATTTTTTGGTACCACCGGGTCGGGTAAAACCGAAACCTTCTATGGGTTTATCGTTAACTTCCTGCTGTGGTGCCGTGGCTACTGCCTCTCAGACGGTAAAGCAGATAACAAGCTGGCCTTCGCCACCTGGTCGCTGGCGCGCCGTTTCGGCCGTGAGGATGATTATTACGTTCTCAACCTGCTGACCGGCAGTATTGACAGGTTCGTGAACCTGGTGAAGCAGGAAAGCATCCCCGCGCAATCCAACTCAGTCAACCTCTTCAGCGTTGCCCCGCCGACCTTCATCATCCAGTTGATGGAATCCATGCTCCCCCAGGTGGGCGGGGATTCGGCACAGTGGCAGGATACGGCAAAAGCCATGATGTCGGCGCTGATCAATGCCCTGTGTTATAAGCGCGCCCGCGGCGAACTGCTTTTGTCACAGCGCACTATTCAGAAAAACATGTCGCTGCCGGCAATGGCCGCGCTGTACGTGGAGGCAAAGAAAAACGGCTGGCACAGCGAGGGTTACGCCGCGCTGGAAAGTTATCTGGAAAATACACCAGGCTTCCTGCTGGCCAACGCGGAATACCCGGAAACGTGGGAAGCCCGCGCCTTCGAACAGCATAACTACATGAGCCGTCAGTTCCTGAAGACGCTCTCCCTGTTCAATGAAACTTATGGCCATGTTTTTCCGGAAGACAGCGGCGATATCCGGATGGACGATATTTTCCACAATGACCGCATTCTCATCGTCATGATCCCGTCGCTGGAGCTGTCACGCGGTGAAGCGGCCACGCTTGGCCGTTTATATGTGACGCTGCAGCGAATGACCATCAGTAAGGACCTGGGCTACCAGCTGGAAGGGAAAAAAGAGGAAGTCCTGCTCACTCACGCGCTGAATAATCAGGCGCCATACGGGCTGATTTATGACGAGCTGGGCCAGTATTTCACCAGCGGTATGGATACGCTGAGTGCGCAGATGCGTTCACTGGAAAAAATGGGCGTATTTTCCTCCAGGATCACCCGTCGCTCGCCCGCGGCGCGAACGGCGAGGTGGATTCGCTGATCGCCAACACCCGCGTGAAATATTTTGAGTCGATTGAAGACCGGAAAACCTTTGAAATACTGCGCGAAACCGTCGGCCAGGATTATTATTCTGAGCTCTCCGGGCAGGAAGCCGAACACGGCACGTTTTCCAAAACGGTCCGGGAAGGGGATCTGTACCAAATCCGTGAAAAGGACCGCGTGAACATTCGTGAGCTACGTAAGCAGACCGAAGGTCAGGGGGTAATTTCTTTCCAGGATGCCCTGGTACGCAGCGCCGCGTTTTACATTCCGGACAATGAGAAGTTTTCCAGCGAACTGCCGATGCGGATAAACCGCTTTATCGAGGTATTGCCGCCATCGCCGGCAACGCTGTACAGCATTTATCCGGAACGCAAGGATGATGAACTGGCGGAAACCAACCCGGATGCAATGCGATTCCCGCCGATCAAGCTGTTCGGCTACGACAAAGCGGCCAACAGCCTGCTGGAAAAAATTGAGGTCTTCTACGAGCTGCAGTGTGGCGCAATTTCACCGGAGGAAATGTCGGTGTGCCTGTTTGAACTGTTCGCTGAATGGCTTGATGGAACGGAAACGGACGACGTGCTTTACCACCAGGAAGACGATCTGTTCCCGATGATCGAGATGTAACCCTGTTAAAAGGCGGGGAGTGGTCCCCCCGCCTTTAGTTACGTTTCCGGTCAGTCAAAATACTGCCGGATCAGCTCCAGGACCGCTATCACAGCGTTAGACACTGCAACAACTGCCCGCAGAACGACGATTAACAAGTTAATCATCCGTTTGCTCCATACAGAGCAGGAACACCGCTGATCGCCCTTACATTGCCTGTCACAGCGGCTACCTCACGTCAATTGTTTAGATGTTCCCACTCCAGCCAGGGCATTGAAACAGCACCACCTGTTTTTCAACCAGGGCTTTAAACCGTTCACGCCGCGTAAGCGGGGGCTGGAGAAGAACGTCAACAGATTGACCCGCGCAGTATACCCTATTCCCGGTGGTTTGCATTTACTGCACTCATGGCGTAATATTTAACCGTCAATTGTTTAGGTGTTCCCGCCTCCATCCGGGGCAAAACATGAAAACCCGATCTCACCAGTCGGGTTTTTTTGTGCCTCCACCCTGGCAGAAATCGCATTTCCTCAAATAAGCGCCTGAAACGCTCTCTGTGGCCTTCACTGCAAAAAGAGCAACATTCCCCTGCCTTCACCCTTTTTAACGCGCCTGCGAGCGGCTGACGTGGATAACCGCGGCTAAATCGATCCTCTTTTCCCTGTTAATTTTAAAACTGACAGCAGACACTGGCGTTGATTGCCTGAAAGGCATTGCACGCCATAGCAGATGATTTTCCTGCCTGACTGCCCTGCAGGTGACGCTGTGGCCACATTACCCCCTGGCTACTGCGAGCGGGCGGTGTGACGTTAGCGGCGCACCGGGCGCGTGGGTAGTAGCGTTGACGTCAGGGGTGCGGGTCGCAGCCCTTCCGTCTTACGGGGGTGTTCTTAGTTACATCATCCATCATGCTTTTTTCTGCCGAGCCGTTGGCTCGGCGGGGAAAAGCACGGTGGGGCAAAGAAAAATCTACAGTGGTGGTTTCTGCTGGCCACCCTGCCCGGCATTTGCCGGGTGCTAACCTGGGAGCATAGCGACCATTCTGGCCGTCGTGCCGCGTAGCGGCGCTGAAAGGCCAGGCATATTCCCATAATCCACAGAAAATTGAGCCTGAATAACAGTGATCTCTTTATTGAATAAACATCTTTTTAAAGAAGTTAAGAGTGTATTGCAGCTTGCTTTGACCACGATTGCAGGTGACTTTATTTCCTCCTTTGCGGATAACTGTGGATAGTGGTGATCTCGCTGCCGGTTATCCACCGGCGGCGCCAGAACGTCAAAAAATCACGATGGCCACACGTTAAAACTGGAGGAAATTTGAGCAGGTCGCGCCGGCTGGCGAGCACGAAAACCGCCAGGCGGCGGTAAGAGAATTACAGGGGGAGAAAATCAGTGATAATCAGGGGGACCGGATTCCCTCTCCAGCCCCAGATCGAGCTGATACAGGTGGCTGCGTACTCGCTGGGTAAACTGCTCAGGCGACAGCGCGTGCAGTTCGTCTTTCGGCAGCGTCCGTATCAGATGAACGGACATGGCGTAAGCCCGGTCGTCATAGGGCTGTTCTGCCAGCGCTTTCAGCTTCTTCTCGCGCTTACCCTTCAGGGCGGCTTCACGCCGGCGAACCAGCGTGGCGTGCATCATTTTTTCATACCAGCGCCGGCGCGCGGCTTTAACAGAGATTTCTTCCGCCTGGCCATGTTCATCACGGGTTATCCAGCCTGCAGCTTCAGCGGCCACCTGTTCGGCCTGCTCCGCATACAGCTTATCGAGATCAACACCGATCATCTTCCAGAGGCGTTCCGTCAGCACGACATGCTTGGGGAACCACTTGCGGTTAAACGGGTCCCATGTGACGCCTTCAGGCAGCGCCAGTAACCCGAATTCCATCATGTGCTGCAGCAGCCGGCAAACCCGCGGTACCGTCACTTTCCGGATCACGTTCCCTTCGCTGTCCTTTTCGCTGAGCTGCCACGCCATTTTACTGAGGTTGATAGTGTCGATATGGGTAGCCCGGTCAACGGTGCTGACCAGGAGCGGCACAATCGCATCGAGTAATTTCTCCCGCTCCGGGCGGAAGTCGCGCTTCCGGCCAGCCTGCTCGCGCAGCTGCACGAAGTACGGGTGGCGGCTGATCCGCATACGCAGACTTAACGCGCCCGTTTTGCGATCGCGGCGAACAAGGCGGTTGTAGGCATGGCCAAGCTGGCCAGGGAGCTTTTTGAAATTGTCCGGTCGGTACCAGCTGGGCTCCGGGCAGAGACACGCCGTTGAGTGCGTACCGCGACGACGGCGGGTTTTGCGCACGGGCTTGGTGCCTTCATCGAGAAGCAGCTGCAGGGGCGATTCTTTAGGGGACTGGCTTTCAAGCCAGGAGATGAACTCCGGCGAAAGACCTTCTACTGACTCAATGTCAGAAAGCTGTAGGTATGGATTCTTTTGATTCACCAGCCCCTGCACATATTGGCCGGGCTGTATTGCAATAGGTTACGCATTTGCTATAATCCTTTCTGCCAGTGGGCAGTTTGCACCCCCTGATTCCTGAGAGACCGGCCAAAGTTTCCAACAGGGATCAGGGGGTTTTACTTTTTGTGGCTCCTGCCACTCCTAAGCGGTACATCTCCGGGCCGCTCTTCCCGTGCTAAATTCAGTAATAACCCCGTAAGGTTATGTAAACGCCGCTTAACATATCATGCGTTTCTAAGCGGGGCAATACCTGCGAACCCGCTTTTACATAGTAAGATCACTCTTCAGAATCGTCAAATTTCAATCCGTCGTAATAGCTTTTGACAAGAAATTCAATGACTTCAGCCTGAGTGAGTTTTTTAACTTTTGTGATCTCTATCAACATTCTTTTTGCATCTTTGGGGAGATAAAGGTTTAACTGGTCGTGTGTTTCCCGGATACGGTTCCGGTACTCTCTCTGGAACTCCGGGTTACTCTTCTGTTCCTGGCGCTCAGTAACTCTGTTCACTCTTCCTCCCACAGCATACGACTATAACCACCTGAGTATACATGAAAAAACCGCCTTTTCAGGCGGTTTGGAAGTAAACATCAATACGTTCGTGGTAGCATCCAACCTTCATCAAGCATAGTCTTTCGCCACTGGAGATATTTTTCACCCCTGTATTTTTTATGTTGCTCATGCATCCTGGTTAACATTTCCAGCTGGCGATATGCTAGGCCGGCATTGAGCAAGATTATTTCAACAGTAGGCACATGTCGGTTCCGAATATTTACGACAAGTTTACTATCAGTATACTCCCAAGACTCAATTGTCTCGGCCTCAAACAAAATTCTCTTTTGCTTAATAGAGGCCTGTACAGCATAAAGGGCAGCAATACCAACAACACCGGAGTCCATATCTATACCAAAATATGTTTTCTGAGCCGGCATGTATTGTTCCTCTTTAGCCGATGGATTAAAGCATCCATAAACTCTCATGCCTGCAACGACCTTTTTGACTCCCTTACTTTTTACCTGGCGTACAACATATGTGATCAGCATGGCATCGAAAACAAGTAGAGCAACAAACCACGCCAATGCCAGGCTTCCACCTAAAGTAAGAAAGCCAGAATATACAGTCAACGGAAGACTTATTGTTAAAATAACTATACTTATGGCTACAGACAGGCGTGACAGATAGTAGCCAACACCTTTTGATTTAGCCATGTTGTTATCGACAACAGTATACGAATATCCTTTCATATCACGCCCCCGCTATACCATCTTTGTCTTTATCAACCGTATTGGTTGGGTTGAAGTTCTTCGGCCCAGAAGGACGTCCACCTGTATTTTTAGCTCCACGACCAAATGCAGCAAACAGGTCGTGAACATGATTCTGCATATCACCAAGAATTGAATCGTTATGCTTGTTACCAATCCAGCTGATGACGTAGTTAGGCATCCTTGCAGGTAATGCAAATACCCTAGCGACCATACCTGTACACATCCTTGCATAGACAAAAAGGATACCTATCATTGACCAAAGGCCAGTTGTTGAATCTGCCTGTACATTTTCCATTGCTGTTTTGAAAATATAGTTAAGCGCGGTGCCAAGAGCCACAATGGCCAATGATGCAAAAATGAACCCCATTACCATCAACAGTGGTCGAATCATCACATCTATCAGGAAAATATATCCATACGTTGACCGGTCCTCATTAGTTTGGCCAATGTTAATATGGGTAGCGGCCCACAATGAAGATGCAACGATACCAGTCAGCAAAGTAACTAACCAATCCGCCATTGCGACAAACCAATAGATAAATGGCACAAATGGAAGCCAAATTGAAAGCGTTAACCCTATACAGAACAGAGCGACTAAAATCATGTATACGATCGGAGCCGCAGTTTTAATTACACCCTTAATAATATCCTTACCTGAAGTGAAGAAATTAAGTAATCCCGCCCCCATTCCAGCAGCGTTATTACCATCTGCAACACTCATTGCGACATTAACAGCTCCCCAAGCAGCTAGACCACTCTCAGCAGTAAACATCGTGTAATCACCAATGGCTTTCATTTTCAACAAGGGATTCGTTACATCGCTGTATCCATCGCCAGTGCCGTAGTTTCTAGTGGCAAGCCATGAAGTAACATTAAAGTTGAAAATTTTGGTAATCAACGAATCTGCATCACCACTTTTTGCCGCTTCTTCGATGCCTTTATTGTCAATGTTCTGAGCTAAAGCATTATCAGCAGTACCTAAAGGGGGAGTGTAGGTACTGTTTTTCAGTTGTGAATGATATGCCTGGAACAGACCTTTATAATAGTCCGTAGAACCTACATCACCATCACCACTTATCCCTGATACAATAGGTTTCAGATTAGCAACGTCCTTCAGCTCAGTGTTAGCAGTTGCCAGGGTATGATAATAAATACCAAGATATAGCCAGCCTTTTTCCTTTATATCCGACTCCATTTTCTGGAGCATATCATTGCTTCCGGCAGCATTGTCTGCAGCTTGCTGTACTTGTTGTTGGTAATCTCTTGCTGCTGTCTGAATTGCAGTTTCAACGTCAGGCAGCTGCCCATCTCCGGAACGCATTTTAGACATATAAGCAGAGTTAAATTGCTCTGCTGTATTCTTCATCTTACTCCAAAGCGAGTCTGTAGCCTGCTGTTGAACTGCATAAACAGAATCAGCGTAACCACTGGAGAATACCGAAGTCCAACCTGTAGGTTTTTGTGGTAATTTAACAGTCCCACAAACAGCAGAACCATTGTCAACTGAAATTGAGTAACTAGAATCACCAGTATTAAACTTCATCTGGCTATTACTTTCATAATGTTGGCCTGAAGCCTCCATCTGAGCTAACCCTTGATTGACACCAAGAGCGCACAAGTTCATTTCGAACATTCCTTTAGCCACAGAAGCCATTTCTGGCATAACTGGCGTTATATAAACAGCTTTGCCACTCGCTAGTTCCGACGCTGTTTTATCTGCAATAACATTGGCAGAACCTACACCTATGATTGACCCACACCACAGGAAGAGCAGTTGTGCAACGGACCATCCAACAACAGTTGGAACCAAAAGGAGCCAGCCGAATGTTGTTTTAACAAAATTGAAGGCATTATTCCCATCACCCTCTATAAACTTCCCAAGTTGCCCTGCCTGATGTAGTTTTTTAATACTGATTATCGCCATATAAATCAGCGCTAATATGGCGATAACCTCATTCACTGTGAAAAATACGTTATTTAACAACCCATCACCTGACGGACTGAAAGGATTATTTACCACTTCACCAAAAACGGTATGCAGCATCTGACGTGACAAATCACCAGACCGTTTAGCAGCCTCTGTAATACTATCAATTCCCAGATCTGCAGAATATGCCGGGGTAATGAAAAGCGATAGCGGCAACAATGCGACCAATGAGTTTCTTGACTTATTCATGCGCCCCCCGAATCTGGCCAGCTTGTTCAAAATTAAATGTATTGCGCACACCGTTATCGTTAATAAAATGTCTCAATGTACCGAATTCTTCTTCAGAATGGGCCTCATTGCGTAATTGCCAACCTAAAAATTCATAAGTCATTGCTTTTACGAACGAGTAGATACAAACAGCAAACATTAAACCAAGTGTTAATGTCACCTTCAGAAGGCTTACATTGTATTCAGTATTAACAATCAATTTTACACAGCCAGCGATTAAAAACAGGGCAACAAAAACAGCTATAAAGAAGCAACATAACCAATATTTTTTATACTTACCGGCTTTAGCTAGATGCTGTTCTAAGGGGATAGAACTCTTTTTAACAACATCCTCAAACGACTGATTCGAAGCTGATTTTTCGTCCGGAGCTTCCAAATTTTTGATTTGCTTCTTAACGAAAGAAGCCCGCTCATTGAGCAGGCTGATAGATTCCCTTAGTGATTTCCACATAAACTGAATATCACTAATTCCGGTAATATGATAAACCGCTTTTTTCATGCGGCCGGGGGATTTTGTAACTTCTTCCCCTGTTTTATTTTCGTCTGTCATTTTCTGGATACTCCCGCGTTCACACTCTCCAGCTGTGCTGCCAGCATCGGTTTGTATGTTTGATATGCGTCGTTCGCCAGGATCTGGCCAAGCAGCACATTTTGTTTCTCCAGCTGCTGTTTGGTTTTCAACACTAACCAGTTGTTCAGATTGGCGATATTGATTTGCTCACGCATCAAATCTTCGGTGTTCTTGTTGGTCAACGTCGCCTGGTAAGCAGGGTTGCTGTAACGGCGACCTACTTCGAATTCCTCAAACTCTCTGGCAGACATACGGTTAAGCTGTTTCGCCCTGTTACTGGCCGTCGCCTGGAAATAGGATTCGACTTCCGGCACTTTGCGCGCATCTGCAAGCGCGGCATCAGTGGCCGGGTTCGGTTTAGAGTTGGCGATCATTTCCATCTGAGGTTGTGCGGCCGCGTCGGTGAGCGCCTGGTATTGCTGAATCATGCCCAGGTAAATTCGCCCGCTGGCGCCTTTAACTTCCCCACGACTCAGCTGACGACCAGCACTGCGCAACGCGGTATTTTTCATATAGCGCAGCGCCGCATCTGTCTGCTCATCTGTAAACGTCAGATCAGGTGCCTTGCCTTCTTTGCCGGCGCCATAAAGCAACGAGCTCAGCGACGTATCTGCCCGCGGCATGTCAGATACACTTGGGCAGAATGAAGTCCCGCCAAATGCAGCATAATCCGAACTGTCGCAGTACTGGCTGTGAACTTCGGCCGTTGAAGATGCATCCACGTCGGTTGCGCGTGCCGGCACTTCAAAAATAGCCTTAACATCTTTCGCAGAACTGGCGCTTCCCAGCGTTCGCTGACCGCCAGCGGCCGCAGAGGATACCCCCGCGGCGCCACCGCCAATAGACTGCGCACATATATCATCCGGAACACGGTACTTATCCTGTGCCTGCAGCAGCCGGTCATTACGTTTTTGCTCGACTTCGAACTGTCGGTTAGTTTCAGCCACCTGCTGCATTAATGCTGCCTGGCGATCGCCCTGCTGGCTGATTGCCGTACCAATGTTAATCAGCGTGGCCTGGATATTACCTAACAGGCCATTAGCTGTGCTCAACGCCGGCATAACCTGCGTTGAGATGGGAATGCTGCTGTTAACGTTGACCGTATAGGCAAATGCTGACTGTACGCTGAAGGCCAGAATTGAAACGGCCATCACTGACCGTTTTGCTTTTCCGATTTTTATCATCTGAATCCCCTTCTCACATCAGAAATGATTTCTTTAGCGAGCTTCATCGCCATAGTTTGTGATTCTTCTTCAGAATCACGCTCACCACCCTGATTGACCACCATTTCATCAATGATACTTGATGCACTTCCCATAGGGAATCTATTTGCTAATTCTTCCCTTGCTTTTTTCGTTCCAAGCTCTTCATAAAGCACATCTCTGAGCGCTCTGTCTTTTGCAGATGAGTTCAAAGCCCAAAGCAGTTTTGGACCTAATGTGTTTTTCAGAATGTGGCAAATAAGACCACGTTTTGTTTTAAAAATACCGAGGAATGCAGTACCACTTCCGTCCGGATAAACCCCTTGCGGAAGCTGTCTGAAACGACGCAGGATATCGGCCGGGATGTTGATCTCTAATTGCTTCAGATACTCTTCATCCCCTTCCGTCAGGCGCATCATAAACAGGCTGTTCATGGTTTTAAGCACACTCGAAGGCATATGGCTCAGATACTGAGACGAGAACGCAGTACGGACGTTGAATTTACGATCTTCAAGGTCAGCGGTATTCAGCGCATTTTGGATAAAGTCGATGCCGGCAAAGTTATGACACTCATCATAAAAGGTATGTTTAACTTCTTCTGAAAGCTCCCTGATGCGCGCCTGGTGATATGCCCTGTACTGCTCCGGTAAAGCAGGAATGAAGGTTTCTGCGGACTGAGGCAGGTAGTAGTTACGCACAGCCATCTGGCGCGCAAAAAGATACATAATGCCGGACTTGAGCTTACCTGCAGGTGTCGTTCTGTCACCGAGGACGTTTTGCATATCCAGGATCGCAATGCGAGTCTCCGGGCTGAAATCATAAACCGTGATCCCAGAGAAAATGGCATACTCAGCTGCTGCAGCCTGGAAACAACGTGCAACGAAGCCTACTACAGGCTCACTCCCATTAACTTTTACGTCAGCGTATTGGTTTTTAAATGATTCAGTTTGTAGTTCAGCAATAAAATCGTGAATAGTTGGCACAGCATAACGCTGAGCAACCGTCGCAGCATGAAGATATTTTTTGGCAAACAGCTTATCAACGACTTCCCACCATGTAGCTCTTTCAAACCAGTCTTCACCGAGCTCTTTATCCAGACCTGATTCTTTCAGAGCTTCATTAATCACCGGGTCGTTATACTTAAACAAGTTAGCACTTGAATGCGCTTTTGCTTTGTATACGTTTGATACAACCTTACTGACGATTTGGCCAACGCTCATTGCATCTGGCGGCTGGCCAATTGCCGGATCAATACAGAATGCGTTAAGCATCTGCTTTAAGAATACTTCCTCAAACTGCGTCAGATACCTTGAACCTAACTGCGTATCGCAGATGTTAATACAGTGCGATTCGTCATTGTTCAGGGTGATACTGGCAATCTGGTGACGTTTCTCTGACGGCAGCTCAGCGCTAATCAGATCGGCGATACCTTTTGCACTGTAGCCCTTATCAATGATAGTCAGATAAGGCAGTTTTTTATCAGCCCGGTAAATCGAACTCAGGTTAAGGCGGTTGGCCAGCACGCTTTTACCGGAACCTGGAACACCGGTGATGACATCGGTAAATTTCTCCTGCAGGGGACTGGCGATTTGAT
>NZ_CP133865.1:0-9873 GCF_031432835.1 Enterobacter cloacae complex sp. EB5 | reverse complement strand
GGTCTGTTTCCACGCCTTAACCGTCAGGGAGACCCTCTGTGGTTCCGTGCAACTTATAACCCTGTCTTTAACAGTGATGGGCAGCTTTATAAAATTGTGAAATTCGCTACAGATGTTACGGCTGATGTCCTGCGAAACCAGAGAGAGCAAGAGGCTGCTGTGCATGCATGGGATATGGCCGTGCAGACCCGAGAAAGTGCGCAGAACGGTGCCAATGTTATTGAAAATAGCATCCTTATGATTGACAGAATTGCGCAGGGGATGGGGGCTGTCTCCACCGATATCTCACGGCTCAACAATCAGTCTGAAAGTATTGACGATATGGTGGAAACCATCCGGAAGTTTGCCATGCAGACAAGACTTATTGCACTGAATGCCGCGATTGAAGCAGCAAGGGCTGGCGCATCCGGAAGAAGTTTTGCGGTTGTTGCCGCAGAAGTGCGTAATCTTGCGGCGAGCGTCAGTAGCGCGACTGAAGAAATTGAGCAAGTCGTGGCCAGCAATAGTCAACTGGCCAAGGATGTTCTCTGTGGCATTGAAAACAGCCTGATGAACACTCGGGAAGGGGTTACACTCATGCGCGAAGCGGGTGAAGTTATGACCAGCATTCAGAGGAATGCTGCAGGGGTTGAGACTGCGGTTAAGGATGTCGCCATTTCAGTTAAAGCCGGATAGGCCATGGTGCATATCCCCATATCTGTCGAACATCACAGATGATCTTCTTGAGATCCTTTTCTTCCGCGTCGTAATCTCTTGCCCTGAAAACGAAAAAACCACCCTGGCAAGGTGGTTTTTCGAAGGTTAGGAAGATTGACGCTCTCTTAACCGTGGTAACAGTCTTGGGGGAGCACATGTCACCAAAATTGTCCTTTCAGTGTAGCCTCACTAAGCCGCAACTTCAAGAACTCTAGCTCCTCTCAAATCCTGTTTGCCAATGGCCGTTGCCAATGGCGATTAGTCGTGTTTTTCCGGGTTGGACTCAAGTTGATAGTTACCGGATAAGGCGCAGCGGTCGGACTGAACGGGGGGTTCGTGCATACAGTCCATCCTGGAGCGAACTGCCTTCCCGGAACTGAGTGTCAGGCGTGGAATGAGAAACCGCGGCCATAACAGCGGAGTGACACCGGTAAACCGAAAGGCAGGAATGCGGGGGAGCCACGAGGGAGCCACCAGGGGGAAACGCCTGGTATCTTTATAGTCCTATCGGGTTTCGCCACCACTGATTTGAGCGTCAGATTTCGTGATGCTTGTCAGGGGGGCGGAGCCTATGGAAAAACGGCTTTGGCGCGGCCTTATGCTTTCTTCGTTAAGCTTCTTTCTGGCATCTCCCAGGAAATTTCCGCCCCGCCTGTAAGCCGGTCCCGCTCGCCGCAGCCGAACGACCGAGCGGAGCGAGTCAGTGAGCGAGGAAGCGGAATATATTCTGTATCACATATTCTCCTGACGCTCGCTGCTGCATTCTTTCTCCCTGCCATATGAGGCACTTCACTGATATTCGCATCCGTGCCAATATAGTAAGCCAGTATACACTCCGCTAGCGCTACGTGACTGGTTCAGGGCTGCGCCCCGAAACCCGCCAAAAGCCTGACGCGCCTGCGGCTTGTCCAACCCCGCGCCGACCGGGAAAGGCTTTCCCGCCCGTCCCGGCGTTATCAGGAGGCCGGTTTGTCAGAGAAACGGAACAAGATGCTCACCATGTGGGTGACGGAGGACGAGCACCGGCGGCTGCTTGAGCGCTGTGACGGCAGGCAGCTGGCGGCGTGGATGCGGCAGACCTGCCTGGACGAAAAACCTGCGCGCACCGGAAAGCTCCCCTCAATCTCGCCGGCGCTGCTGCGCCAGCTTGCCGGCATGGGGAATAACCTGAACCAGATAGCCCGCCGTGTTAACGCCGGCGGCGGCACCGGCCATGACAGGGTGCAGATTGTGGCGGCGCTGATGGCCATCGATGCCGGGCTTGAGCGGCTGCGGCACGCCGTTCTTGAGAAAGGAACGGACGATGATCGTTAAATTTCATCCACGTGGCCGCGGCGGTGGCGCCGGGCCGGTGGACTATCTGCTGGGTAAAGACCGGCAGCGTGAAGGCGCCAGCGTCCTGCAGGGGAAGCCGGAAGAAGTCCGGGAGCTGATTGACGCGTCGCCTTACGTGAAGAAATACACCTCCGGCGTCCTGTCGTTTGCGGAGGCCGATCTGCCTCCCGGCCAGCGGGAAAAACTGATGGCCAGCTTCGAGCGGGTTCTGATGCCCGGACTTGATAAAGATCAGTACAGCATTCTGTGGGTGGAGCACGAGGACAAGGGGCGTCTGGAGCTGAACTTTCTGATCCCCAATACCGAGCTGCTGACCGGCAGGCGGCTCCAGCCGTACTACGACCGCGCCGACCGGCCGCGTATCGATGCCTGGCAGACCATCGTGAACGGCAGACTGGGGCTGCACGATCCGAACGCGCCGGAAAACCGCCGGGCGCTGGTCACGCCGGCCGGACTGCCGAAAACGAAGCAGGAAGCCGCAGAAGCCATCACCCGTGGACTGCTGAGCTTAGCCTCGTCCGGGGAGCTGAAAAGCCGTCAGGACGTCACTGAGGCTCTTGAAGGTGCAGGTTTTGAGGTGGTGCGTACAACGAAAAGCAGTATCAGCATTGCCGACCCTGACGGGGGGCGAAACATCCGACTGAAGGGAGCCATCTATGAGCAGTCTTTTAACGCTGGCGAAGGACTTAGAGCAGCAATCGAAAGCGCAGCAGAAGAGTACCGGCGAGATGCTGAAAGCCGCATTCAGCGAGCACGAGCAGTCTGTCAGAGCGGAACTGAACGCAAGCGCGAGGAGAATCAGCGACGCCATCAGCGCCCACGAGCAGAGTATGAGCGAGGCGATGGAGAAAAACCGGCGGAGCGTGTTGCTGACGGCCGGGAGGACATGGCTCACCATCCTGATGGTGTCAGCGCTGCTGATCGCCACGAGCGGGAGCATTCTGTGGTGGCAGGGGCAGCAGATAACCGACAATTACACGCATCTTCGTCAGCAGGAAGATACCCTGGCGAAAATGACCGCCCGGACGTGGGGAGTGCGCTATCAGGAGAGCAGCGACGGCCGGAGGTTTCTTATCCTGCCGCCGGGGATGCAAGCCGAAGCCATCCCCTACGACGGGACGACATGGATCCGCCTGAAACAGGAGTAGCGGAAAATGACAGAGCTGGAAAAGCAGTTGCTGAGCGTATTAGAGCAGCTACAGCAGGACTACTCGCAAAGGCTGGACGAATGGGAGAGCGCCTTCGCGGAATGGCGGAGCATGTGTGGTCTTATGCAACGGGAGAACGCGGTGCTGAACGAGCGCGTGTCGGACTTGAGCACGCAGGTGCTGAGTTTAAGCGAGCAGCTGCGCCGCTTGTCCGGGAACTGAATGCCATCGAGGAGAAGGCTGCACTGGAGTATCAGCGTCAGAACGAGCTGGAGCTGACGCTCCGACAGAAGCAGAAGAGTTTCGATGGTCCGAAGATGAGGTGACAGCCCGCACGAAGAAGGGCTCATCGCGTTCCTGCTAAATAGGCTGACTACCGGAATGGTAGTGACTTATCCCGGAGGAAGTGATGAAAATTCTCAACGTTATTGAAGCCCTGCTGAACTGTTTTTACCTGGTGATGGAGCTGTGTGAGTTGCCGGAGAGGCATTTGCCGGTTTTTAAGGCGTTCGCGCTGATTTTAGTGTGACTTTACGCTGCATGCATCTGGCTGCATGACTATGCATCAGTGTAATATCCAGCGGCTGCGTTTTTGGTGTTTTTTCGTCATGTCTGTCGCCACTTTCTCGCGTCTGGCACCGGAAACGCAGCCAACCCCGTTTCTGCGGTGCGGGCAAGGGGTGTTATGTTAAAAGCCGAGGTCTGGCGGATACGGAAAAAATTATGCCCGCGGCAATCCGGCCGATACTTAAATTATCCTTCACAAAGGATGTGCTGCGATCCAGGCAGTTGAGTGTTTTCCGGCTCCCGGATGGGAGCCATTTTTTTGCCTTCTGATGCCTGTTAATGCATGCGGAGCTGCGCTGGTTCTTCCAAGATTGATAGACGCCAGCTTCTCTGCTGGAGCCGGCGGATTTGCCGTAAATATGAACATTTTCTTATTGTTCAGCCCGCTAAAGATGGCGGGTTTTTTACGCGTGAAATCCGGAGCCGGACATCATGCCGGCATGGCTGAATAGCGGGCTTTTTCCCGCCCTGTCGCAGTAATATATAACGCTACATAAGGAGTAGCCGATAACCATGGCAGTACTTACATTATCCGGGCAATCTGATTCATATGTTTTCACTTAAAAATATGTTCTCCCTGAACCTCCAGCGATCAGCCATTTCGTATGACGCAATTTGTCAGAATAAGCCTGTCATTGAGTTCAGTCCGGAGGGGGTGATAAATAAAGCCAGCCCGCTTTTTCTCTCCACTATGGGGTACAGGGCTGATGAAATAATCGGTCACCACCATCGTATATTCTGCCCGCCCTCGCTGGTAAGTTCACCGGAATACAGCCAGTTCTGGCAGCGCCTTGCCAGGGGAGAAAGCTTTAGTGGCAAGTACCTGCGGCTGGCAAAGGGAAATCGTTCCGTATGGCTTGAAGCCAGTTATATCCCCGTTTCTGACAGGCGCGGCCGTGTTATCAGAGTCATTAAAATTGCTGCCGATATTTCTGAGCGCGTGCATTCTGCTCTTGAGCAGGAAGCAGTTGTAAATGCCATAAACCGTTCTATGGCCATCATCACCTTCAATCCTGAAGGGATCGTGCTTGAAGCAAATGAAAATTTCGTCAATGCCACTGGCTATAAGCGGGATGAAATCATAGGTAAGCATCATCGTCTGTTCTGTGCCGAGACGCTTTACAAAAGTGATGAATACCGACATTTCTGGGAGAGTCTGAATCAAGGTGAGTTTTTTTCTGGTCTGTTTCCACGCCTTAACCGTCAGGGAGACCCTCTGTGGTTCCGTGCAACTTATAACCCTGTCTTTAACAGTGATGGGCAGCTTTATAAAATTGTGAAATTCGCTACAGATGTTACGGCTGATGTCCTGCGAAACCAGAGAGAGCAAGAGGCTGCTGTGCATGCATGGGATATGGCCGTGCAGACCCGAGAAAGTGCGCAGAACGGTGCCAATGTTATTGAAAATAGCATCCTTATGATTGACAGAATTGCGCAGGGGATGGGGGCTGTCTCCACCGATATCTCACGGCTCAACAATCAGTCTGAAAGTATTGACGATATGGTGGAAACCATCCGGAAGTTTGCCATGCAGACAAGACTTATTGCACTGAATGCCGCGATTGAAGCAGCAAGGGCTGGCGCATCCGGAAGAAGTTTTGCGGTTGTTGCCGCAGAAGTGCGTAATCTTGCGGCGAGCGTCAGTAGCGCGACTGAAGAAATTGAGCAAGTCGTGGCCAGCAATAGTCAACTGGCCAAGGATGTTCTCTGTGGCATTGAAAACAGCCTGATGAACACTCGGGAAGGGGTTACACTCATGCGCGAAGCGGGTGAAGTTATGACCAGCATTCAGAGGAATGCTGCAGGGGTTGAGACTGCGGTTAAGGATGTCGCCATTTCAGTTAAAGCCGGATAGGCCATGGTGCATATCCCCATATCTGTCGAACATCACAGATGATCTTCTTGAGATCCTTTCCGTTGCGTCGTAATCTCTTGCTCTGAAAACGAAAAAACCACCCGGCAAGGTGGCTTTTTCGAAGGTTCGCAAGAGTTGACGCTCTTTTGAACCGCGGTAACTGGCTTGGAGGAGCACAGTCACCAAAACTGTCCTTTCAGTGTAGCCTTATCGCACCCGAAACTTCAAGACTCTCCTCCTCTAAACCTGTTACCAGTGGCTGCTGCCAGTGGCGCTTTGTCGTGTTTTTCCGGATTGGACTCAAGTTGATAGTTACCGGATAAGGCGCAGCGGTCGGACTGAACGGGGGGTTCGTGCATACAGTCCAGCTTGGAGCGAACTGCCTTCCCGGAACTGAGTGTCAGGCGTGGAATGAGACAAACGCGGCCATAACAGCGGAATGACACCGGTAAACCGAAAGGCAGGAACAGGAGAGCGCACGAGGGAGCCACCAGGGGGAAACGCCTGGTATCTTTATAGTCCTGTCGGGTTTCGCCACCACTGATTTGAGCGTCAGATTTCGTGATGCTTGTCAGGGGGGCGGAGCCTATGGAAAAACGGCTTCGCCGTGGCCTTATCGCTTCCCTGTTAAGCTTCTTTCTGGCATCTCCCAGGAAATTTCCGCCCCGCCTGTAAGCCGGTACCGCTCGCCGCAGCCGAACGACCGAGCGCAGCGAGTCAGTGAGCGAGGAAGCGGAATATATCCTGTATCACATATTCTGCTGACGCTCCGCTGCTGCATTTTTCTCCTGCCACATGAAGCACTTCACTGATATTCGCATCCGTGCCAATATAGTAAGCCAGTATACACTCCGCTAGCGCTACGTGACTGGTTCAGGGCTGCGCCCCGAAACCCGCCAAAAGCCTGACGCGCCTGCGGCTTGTCCAACCCCGCGCCGACCGGGAAAGGCTTTCCCGCCCGTCCCGGCGTTATCAGGAGGCCGGTTTGTCAGAGAAACGGAACAAGATGCTCACCATGTGGGTGACGGAGGACGAGCACCGGCGGCTGCTTGAGCGCTGTGACGGCAGGCAGCTGGCGGCGTGGATGCGGCAGACCTGCCTGGACGAAAAACCTGCGCGCACCGGAAAGCTCCCCTCAATCTCGCCGGCGCTGCTGCGCCAGCTTGCCGGCATGGGGAATAACCTGAACCAGATAGCCCGCCGTGTTAACGCCGGCGGCGGCACCGGCCATGACAGGGTGCAGATTGTGGCGGCGCTGATGGCCATCGATGCCGGGCTTGAGCGGCTGCGGCACGCCGTTCTTGAGAAAGGAACGGACGATGATCGTTAAATTTCATCCACGTGGCCGCGGCGGTGGCGCCGGGCCGGTGGACTATCTGCTGGGTAAAGACCGGCAGCGTGAAGGCGCCAGCGTCCTGCAGGGGAAGCCGGAAGAAGTCCGGGAGCTGATTGACGCGTCGCCTTACGTGAAGAAATACACCTCCGGCGTCCTGTCGTTTGCGGAGGCCGATCTGCCTCCCGGCCAGCGGGAAAAACTGATGGCCAGCTTCGAGCGGGTTCTGATGCCCGGACTTGATAAAGATCAGTACAGCATTCTGTGGGTGGAGCACGAGGACAAGGGGCGTCTGGAGCTGAACTTTCTGATCCCCAATACCGAGCTGCTGACCGGCAGGCGGCTCCAGCCGTACTACGACCGCGCCGACCGGCCGCGTATCGATGCCTGGCAGACCATCGTGAACGGCAGACTGGGGCTGCACGATCCGAACGCGCCGGAAAACCGCCGGGCGCTGGTCACGCCGGCCGGACTGCCGAAAACGAAGCAGGAAGCCGCAGAAGCCATCACCCGTGGACTGCTGAGCTTAGCCTCGTCCGGGGAGCTGAAAAGCCGTCAGGACGTCACTGAGGCTCTTGAAGGTGCAGGTTTTGAGGTGGTGCGTACAACGAAAAGCAGTATCAGCATTGCCGACCCTGACGGGGGGCGAAACATCCGACTGAAGGGAGCCATCTATGAGCAGTCTTTTAACGCTGGCGAAGGACTTAGAGCAGCAATCGAAAGCGCAGCAGAAGAGTACCGGCGAGATGCTGAAAGCCGCATTCAGCGAGCACGAGCAGTCTGTCAGAGCGGAACTGAACGCAAGCGCGAGGAGAATCAGCGACGCCATCAGCGCCCACGAGCAGAGTATGAGCGAGGCGATGGAGAAAAACCGGCGGAGCGTGTTGCTGACGGCCGGGAGGACATGGCTCACCATCCTGATGGTGTCAGCGCTGCTGATCGCCACGAGCGGGAGCATTCTGTGGTGGCAGGGGCAGCAGATAACCGACAATTACACGCATCTTCGTCAGCAGGAAGATACCCTGGCGAAAATGACCGCCCGGACGTGGGGAGTGCGCTATCAGGAGAGCAGCGACGGCCGGAGGTTTCTTATCCTGCCGCCGGGGATGCAAGCCGAAGCCATCCCCTACGACGGGACGACATGGATCCGCCTGAAACAGGAGTAGCGGAAAATGACAGAGCTGGAAAAGCAGTTGCTGAGCGTATTAGAGCAGCTACAGCAGGACTACTCGCAAAGGCTGGACGAATGGGAGAGCGCCTTCGCGGAATGGCGGAGCATGTGTGGTCTTATGCAACGGGAGAACGCGGTGCTGAACGAGCGCGTGTCGGACTTGAGCACGCAGGTGCTGAGTTTAAGCGAGCAGCTGCGCCGCTTGTCCGGGAACTGAATGCCATCGAGGAGAAGGCTGCACTGGAGTATCAGCGTCAGAACGAGCTGGAGCTGACGCTCCGACAGAAGCAGAAGAGTTTCGATGGTCCGAAGATGAGGTGACAGCCCGCACGAAGAAGGGCTCATCGCGTTCCTGCTAAATAGGCTGACTACCGGAATGGTAGTGACTTATCCCGGAGGAAGTGATGAAAATTCTCAACGTTATTGAAGCCCTGCTGAACTGTTTTTACCTGGTGATGGAGCTGTGTGAGTTGCCGGAGAGGCATTTGCCGGTTTTTAAGGCGTTCGCGCTGATTTTAGTGTGACTTTACGCTGCATGCATCTGGCTGCATGACTATGCATCAGTGTAATATCCAGCGGCTGCGTTTTTGGTGTTTTTTCGTCATGTCTGTCGCCACTTTCTCGCGTCTGGCACCGGAAACGCAGCCAACCCCGTTTCTGCGGTGCGGGCAAGGGGTGTTATGTTAAAAGCCGAGGTCTGGCGGATACGGAAAAAATTATGCCCGCGGCAATCCGGCCGATACTTAAATTATCCTTCACAAAGGATGTGCTGCGATCCAGGCAGTTGAGTGTTTTCCGGCTCCCGGATGGGAGCCATTTTTTTGCCTTCTGATGCCTGTTAATGCATGCGGAGCTGCGCTGGTTCTTCCAAGATTGATAGACGCCAGCTTCTCTGCTGGAGCCGGCGGATTTGCCGTAAATATGAACATTTTCTTATTGTTCAGCCCGCTAAAGATGGCGGGTTTTTTACGCGTGAAATCCGGAGCCGGACATCATGCCGGCATGGCTGAATAGCGGGCTTTTTCCCGCCCTGTCGCAGTAATATATAACGCTACATAAGGAGTAGCCGATAACCATGGCAGTACTTACATTATCCGGGCAATCTGATTCATATGTTTTCACTTAAAAATATGTTCTCCCTGAACCTCCAGCGATCAGCCATTTCGTATGACGCAATTTGTCAGAATAAGCCTGTCATTGAGTTCAGTCCGGAGGGGGTGATAAATAAAGCCAGCCCGCTTTTTCTCTCCACTATGGGGTACAGGGCTGATGAAATAATCGGTCACCACCATCGTATATTCTGCCCGCCCTCGCTGGTAAGTTCACCGGAATACAGCCAGTTCTGGCAGCGCCTTGCCAGGGGAGAAAGCTTTAGTGGCAAGTACCTGCGGCTGGCAAAGGGAAATCGTTCCGTATGGCTTGAAGCCAGTTATATCCCCGTTTCTGACAGGCGCGGCCGTGTTATCAGAGTCATTAAAATTGCTGCCGATATTTCTGAGCGCGTGCATTCTGCTCTTGAGCAGGAAGCAGTTGTAAATGCCATAAACCGTTCTATGGCCATCATCACCTTCAATCCTGAAGGGATCGTGCTTGAAGCAAATGAAAATTTCGTCAATGCCACTGGCTATAAGCGGGATGAAATCATAGGTAAGCATCATCGTCTGTTCTGTGCCGAGACGCTTTACAAAAGTGATGAATACCGACATTTCTGGGAGAGTCTGAATCAAGGTGAGTTTTTTTCTGGTCTGTTTCCACGCCTTAACCGTCA